>JAOPYL010000191.1 GCA_025964625.1 Actinoallomurus sp.
GGACGGCCCGGACGTCGCCCTCACTCAGGTCGACCGGCTGCCACTCACGGGCTACCACGCATGGCACGCCGCCCGCGCCGACCTGCTCCGCAGGCTCGGCCGAAGCGCCGAGGCGAAAGAGTCATACGACGCCGCAATCGCCGCCACCCAGAACTCCGCCGAGCGCGCCTACCTGAGCAGGAAGCGAGGCGAGTTGGTCTGAGCGGTCCTGTCCCTGGGCATCAGACCGACGGCGCCAGGCCTTGCCGGGCTGGTGACGTTCCTGGCACTCGGAGGCTGCGTCGAACCGTCTCCACGGGAGCGCGGACGCTCGGCGCGACCTTGGATCTTCCAGGTCCAGGTCGCGCAGCCGTACCCCGACCAGCTGGGTGAAGGAACTGCTGGGCGTCGGCTCGCCCGCGCCGACAGATCCCGTTTCGCAGGGCACTGGCGGGTGCCTTGGGCTCGCACTCCGCCTGACCGACCGTCGGCATGTCCGGAGGACTTGTCGACGACCTTATGCGACAGATGACGCCGATCGCTCAGCGTGACGATGCTAAGCGCGCTGCTCAAGTAGTTCGACCGTTGCTCGTGCAGTGCTCAACTACGACGGCGATTGCTCATCTTCGTCCGGTTCCGTCCACCGCGTCTGCTCGCGGCATGAGCGGACGTTGCCGCGTGGCGCCGAGCGGCAAACTGCGCCAGTGCGGCAACACGTGGGGGAACTGTTGAGTAGCCCGGGCGCTGTCCTACTTCAGGCAGGACACGCCGCACGCCGCTCTGCAGGGCGCCGCAACCCCAGCCGTGCGTTGACTGGAGCGAGATCCTCCAGTTGACGCTTGATAAAGTAAATGCTTGAGTACCACGTATGGGAACCCCCATCGAGGATCAGCAGCTCGATGCCGTGTTCATGTCGCTCGCGGATCGGACCAGGCGCGACATCGTGGCCCGGCTGACCGCGGGCGAGGCGACGGTCAAGGAGCTGGCGGAGCCGTATGCCATGAGCATGCAGGCCGTATCGCAGCACATCCGGGTGCTCGAGCGGTCCGGCCTGATCAGCCGGGGGCGTTACCGGCAGACCCGGCCGTGTCGGCTCGAACCGGCGGTGCTCGAGGCCGCGGTCTCGTGGATCGAGGAGAGCCGGCGCATGTGGTCAGAGCGAATGGACCGGCTGGAGACGCACCTCGCCCGCTTGCAGAAGCGTGAGAACCAGTGAACGACGACGAGCTCGTCTACCGGCGGATCTTCCGCGCGCCGCGCGAGCTGGTGTGGCGGTGCCTCACCGAGCCTGCCGAGCTCGCGCATTTCTGGGGCCCGCGCGGCATGGCCACCCCGATCGAGGGCATCATCGTCGAACTCCACCCCGGCGGCCGCTTCGAGACCCTGATTCTCGGCGAGCACGGCAGCCACCGGATGGTCGCCACCTTCACCGAGGTCCTCCCGCCCGAGCGGCTCGCCTGGGTCGAGCCGGCGAGCGGGATGCACACCACCAGCACGCTCAACGACCTCGGCGACGGCAGAACCGCGGTCGTCATCCATCAGCGGTACGTGCCCGAGGCGATGCGCATGCCCGAGGCCCGCGCCGGCTTCCTCACCTCCCTCGACAAGCTCGAGGAGCACCTCGCCTACCTCATGCAAGGAGACCGATCGTGACCGACCTGCAGTCCTGGGTGGCGCCGACCTACGACCGGCTCGCCGATTTCCTCGCCGCCGCGGCCGTCGAGACTGGGAACGCCCCGTCGCTGTGCGAGAAGTGGCTCGTGCGCCACGTGATCGCGCACGTGACGATGCCGGCGCGGCTGACTCCCGAGCAGTTCGGGGCCGAGATGGCGGCGGCCGGCGGCGACTTCACCGTGCTCTCCGACACCGTGGCCGCGCGGGACGCTTCGCTGCCGGTCGCCGACCTCCTCGACCAGCTCCGATCGCCGGGACTGCACGCGTGGCAGCCGCCGGGCGGCGGTGCAGCTGGTGCACTGAGCCATGCCGTCATCCACTCCCTGGACGTGACGATTGCGCTCGACCGGCCTGCGGTCGCACCGGGAGAGGCTGTGATCGCCGTCCTCGACCTGCTCACCGCCGCCAACGGCACCTGGTTCGGGGTCGACCTAACCGATGTCCGACTTGACGCCGCCGACACCGACTGGAGCTGGGGAAACGGCAAGCTCGTTCGCGCCGACAGCGGCTCGCTGGTGGCACTCCTGAGCGGCCGCGCGCTACCCGATGGCCGGACACTGCCCCGCGGCTGATACCCCGAGGCCGACGCGCCTTCAGGTGAAGCCCCCAGGACAACACGTCTGTGGATGTCCAACACGACCCCACGTATTGCCGTACTGGCAATTGCGGGGGCAAGAGATTCGGATCGCTTCGGCCTGCGCTGTTGGCTCGGTCGGGCGTCCACAACCGCCGAGGCTGCGTTTCTGTTGCGCCCGGTCTGACGTCCGCACATCGGCAGGAGCGGATGTCGCACACCGTCCCAATGCGAGCAGGCCATCAGCCGGCGGTGAACCGGCCATCGATAGGGTCCGGTCTGGCCTGACGTCGTTTTGTTCGTCTCCGATGTCAACCGAGCCGGCCGCCCGCCTTGTCATGAAGATGAGGAGGCCGTCCATGCGTTCACCCGACGGGTTCGCCGAGTTCGTTCAGGCCAGGTCGCCTGCCTTGCTCCGCACCGCCTGGCTGCTTACCGGCGACGTGGGGCGGGCCGAAGACCTGTTGCAGACGGTGCTGGCTCGGGCTTGGCGGAACTGGCGGCGGGTGGCCCGGGACGGCAACCCCGAGGCCTACGTCCGGCGCATGCTTTACACGACGTACCTGAGCTGGTGGCAGCGGCGCTGGCGCGGTGAGGTGCCGACCGAGACGCTTCCCGACAGCGCCGGGTCCGAAAGCATGGCGGCCGACTCTGCTGTCCGTATCACTGTGCGAGGTGCGCTGGCGCGGCTGTCGGGTCGGCAACGAGCCGTTCTGGTCCTGCGGTTCTTTGAGGATCTTTCCGTTGCGGAGACGGCCGCCCTGCTGGGCTGTACGGCCGGAACGGTCAAGGCGCAGACCTCACGGGCATTGGCTGCGCTCCGCTTGGACGGAGACGTCCGTTCGCTGTTCTCCGAGGAGGTCGGTCCATGACGGACTCGCTGCATACCTTGCTGAACGATGCGATCCCCGAACTCCACGAGCCGCCGGACCGGCTGTACGCCATCGGCCGCCGGGTCCGCCGGGTCCGGACCCGCTGGGCGGTCGCCGGGTCCGTTCTCGCCGTAGCTCTGCTGGCCACCGCGGCCACGTTGTTCCCGAACATCGCATCCCGGTCCACACCGATGGTGAGGCCGCCGGCGGATCCGTGCCGGTTCCTTGTCCGTCACCGGGACGGGAGCCCGATGTATGGAGGGAACGGACCGCTGGCCGACCCCGGGGGCGGCTGGGCCGCATTCTGCGTCAACGGCCGGCCGTCCGGCACGCTCACCACTAAGCCCGACCGGCTGATCGGTGTCCTCAATGCACTGCCCGCACTCACCAACCCGAAGCAGCCGCGCGGATGTAGTTTGGCCGGCCTCCCGAACACCGACTTCGTCATCGGCTACTTAGGCGGGAGCACGCGGACCGTCGAGATGGACTTCAACTGCGGAATGGCTCGCAGTGGCGACGGCACCGTCGTACGGTCCGATCCGCAGGCGGCGATGAACGCGTTCTTCGGCTACTACCGGGAACAGCGGGCCGCCGCGACCGCCGGACACACGCCCGGTCCGGTGCCCTGCACCGCCCGGCTCACCCCGGATGAGCTCGCCATGACCAGTGCGCGCCTCCAGCCTCGCGACGAGATCCTTCGCTGGGGTCGCAGCGATCTCACTCCGCTGCCCATGCGGCTGGCCGTGGTGAAGGCATGCCGCTACGTGGCTGATCCCGACGGAGTACGGCTGGACCGGCAGGCGGTCGTCCGTACGGACCTGGAAGGGCTCAGGTCCGTCGTCAACCGGTCGTTCGAAGACTCGGCGTTCCCACGATCGCAGGGCCAACATCCCTGCCTGGACCGGCCGGATCAGGCCCGTACGATCACACGGCTTGACGTGCTGTGGCTGACCGACGCCAGCGGGAAGAGCCTTGAGGTGCGGATCGTCCGGAAGCCGTGTGCCGAGGTCGCGGGGAGCGGGCGCAGCGGCTTCACTCCCGCCGCCGAGCTACGCACAGCTCTGGACCAGATTCTAGGTCGAACACCGTGACCCATGGGCCCCGGGCTCGGCCGACGAGACCGTCGTCAACGCCTTGTCCGCTGTACATTCACCGCGGTCTGCGATGCCTGGAGACAGTGTGCCTGGAGACAGGATTCGAACCTGCGCACCTCCCTGCTCCTTCAGGGACAGGAGCAATAGTCAAGACCTGTGGATGAAGATCTTTTAGGCTGCTTCCGGTTGGTCGTGGCCGTCGGGTCGCCATGTCCGAGCGCTGGTGAGTCAGACGAACACCGCGTGACGAGGAGAGGGACGACCGTCAGCTGGCATCGTCGAGGACCTCGCGCAGCTTGCACGCGAAGGCTTCAGGCTGTCCGGCGTAGCCGAACTCGCCACCGACGAAGCCGCCGTGGTGGCTCGGGAAAACCGTCGGCTGCTGACCGAGCAGCTTGGCCGTCGCCACCGAGGCGCGTCCGGTGAAGGTGTCCAGGGACTCTTCGCCCACTGCGATCACGACCCGCGTCCGCGCCGCGGTAAGCGCGTCGACATCGGGCCGGTAGCTGCTGACCGCCCAAGACCGGTCGGAGAGAAGCGGGTCGTCACGGGAGCCGTCATCCACGGTCGGCATCCCGAACACGGCGGGATCCGGCGCGGGCTGGGCGAAGTAGTCGTCGGTGAATTCGCCCCGCCACGACGTCATCATGATGAAGGCCGCCATACCCGCGCCCGAGCCCTTGTCCTCGTATGCATCCCGGACGCCGGCCCGGGCGCGCTCGGCAGCCTGGGCGTCGGGGAGCACCGGAATGAGCGGCGGCTCGTGCGCCACCAGGGTGGTCACGTCATCGGGGAACGCCGCCACCAGGGCGAGCGCGGTCACCGCACCGCCGCTGCTCGCGAACATCTCGACAGGACCCGCGCCGAGCGCCTCGATGACGGCGTGCACGTCGGCAGCCTGGATCCCGGGCGCATGGTCGACCCGGCCGTCCTTGCGGGTGCTGCGGCCGAGGCCGCGCGGGTCGTAGGTGACCACGGTGCGGTCAGGGAAGTGCGACGCCAACGTGCCGAAGCCGCTCGCGTCCATTGGCTGGCCGATCATGACCAGCGGTGGGTGTCCATCGGCGGTCGGCAGCGGGCCGTGGATGTCGTAGACGAGGTCGACCTCGGGAGTCTCGAGCATCTGCGTAGTCATAACCGTGTCGACCCCTTCCGCGTCGAGAACTCATCGGATGCTACGCGGCTTCGGGTTGGTCGTCGGGGCGTTCGACGAGTTTGCCGCCCGCGAACAAGGCACCGGCGCGGACCAGGGCGACCAGGTGGGGTGCGTTGACCGCGCGCCAGCGGGCCTGGGCGGATTCGATGAGCTTGAAGGCCATGGCCAGCCCGGCGGCGCGGGTGCCGGGGCCCTTGGTGACCTTGGTCCGGTGGCGCACGGTGGCGAAGGTGCTCTCGATGGGGTTGGTCGTGCGCAAGTGGATCCAGTGCTCGGCCGGGTAGTCGTAGAAGGCCAGCAGCTCCTCCAGGTCGTCGGTGACCTTGGCGACGGCCTTGGGACGCTTGATGCCATAGGCCGCCTCGAACGGCTTCACCGCGGTCAGTGCGTGCGTGCGGTCCTCGGCGTTCCAGATCTCAGCCAGGTGCTTCTTGGCTCCCGGGTGGGCCGACTTCGGGAGCGCCCCGAGGACGTTGGCGATCTTGTGAAACCAGCACCGCTGCTCCTTGGTCTCGGGGAACACCTCACGCAGTGCGCCACAGAACACCAGCGCGCCATCGCCGACCGCCAGTACAGGGGCACGCATCCCGCGGCGCTTGCAATCACCGAGCAGGTCGGCCCATGACTCGGTGGATTCCCGGTAGCCGTCGGCGAGGACGACCAGTTCCTTGCGGCCATCAGCGCGGACCCCGATCATCACCAGCAGGCACAGTTTGTGCTCCTCCAGCCGAACGTTGACGTGGATCCGTCGGCCCACAGGTAGACGTAGTCGACCTCGGACAGGTCGCGGGCGGCGAAGGTGCGCTGCTCGGCCTTCCACTGTTCGGTGAGACGGGTGATGACCGGGCCCGAGAGTCCGGCGGTCGAGCCGAGGAACTGCCCGAGGGCCGGCACGAAGTCACCGCTGGACAGACCGTGCAAGTAGAGCAGGGGCAGCACCTCGGTGACCTTCGGGCTCTTGCGCGCCCACGGCGGCAAGATCGCCGAGGAGAACCGCTTGCGCTCCCCGGTCACCGCGTCGACGCGCTTGTCGTTGACCCGTGGCGCGCACCTCGATCGCCCCGGCGCCGGTGAGCACCTGCCGCGGCTCGTGATGTCCGTTGCGGACCACCAGGCGGTGGCCACGTTCGTCCCGCTCGTCGGCGAACTGGGCGATGTAGGCGTCGACCTCGGCCTGCAGCGCCTGAGCCAGCATCCGCCGGGCGCCCTCCCGCACGATCTCATCGATCAACGACGCACCGGCGGACAAGCCACCCGCCGCAACATCGTCGCGGCCCGACGGGTCAGGAATTACGGTGAGCATCTGGGTGTGCCTTCCCGACCGACGCTGCAACGTCGGCCTTGCTTGAGAACCTCATGCGATCCGGGAAGGTACACCCCCTTCCCGGACCATCCACAGATCTCAAGCATTGCTCCGCCGCCCCGGCACCCTGACAAGGAACCGACCGGAGCACGATCTCCACGTCGTCGGGCGCCGTCGACGGCGCGCCTCTTGTCGGCGGGAGGCGAGGAACGGCACGCAGGTGCTGATCTCGTCAACCGCGGCAGGCGCGAGATGGGCGCCCTTTCTCCGGTCAGACGTGGTCGGGTCGGTGGGCGTCGAGGTCGGTGGACAGCGCGAGGCCGCGCTGGTCCTCGAGGGCGCGCAGCCGCTCGGTGAGCCCATCGCGGACCATGGCGTAGGCGTCGGAGCCGAGCAGCTGGCGCCGCGGCGGGTCCTCGGATTCGGCGATGCGGATCATCGCGTCGGCCATCTTGCGCGGATCTCCCGGCATGTCGTCCTCATTCACGCCGGTCCCGCGCAGCCACGGCGTCAGCTCCGTGCCTTCGTAGACCTCCAGGGCGGGCGCGCGCAGGGCGTCTCCGCCGCCGTAGAAGCTGGTGCTGGCCATCCCCGGCTCGATGAGCGTCGTGCGGATGCCGAACCGCTCGACCTCTTGTGCGTACGCGTCAAAGAAGCCCTCGATGGCCCACTTCGTCAGGTGATAGATCGACAGGCCCGGAAAGGCGACCTGCCCGCCCATGCTGGATACCTGGAGTAGCCGGCCGCCGCCCTGTGCACGCAAGTGCGGCGTGACGGCGCGGGTGAGCTGTACGGAGCCGAGGACGTTGGTGGCGATCTGCTGCTGGATTTGGTCGTCGGTCAACTCCTCGGCAGCGCCGAACACGCCGATACCGGCGTTGGAGATGACGACGTCGACCCGGCCGAGCTCGGCGAACGCCTCGTCGACGACGCGCCGTACGGCCGCGGTGTCGGTCACGTCCAGGGCGCGGGTCCAGAGCCGGTCGCCGTGCTCGGCAGCGAGGTCGTCGAGACGTGATGGGGTGCGGAGGGTGGCCGCGACGGTGTCACCGCGGCGCAGGAGCTGTTCGGTGAGTTCTCGCCCGAAGCCGGTGGAGGTGCCGGTGATGAACCAGGTGGAAGCCAATGCTCTCTCTTCTCGTTGCTGCAAGTGCATTGATGCTACTTTAGCATTTCTATGTCGGAAGGCAACGTTGCTACGGCGGTAGCATGGGGGCATGCTGGAGACCTCAGACCGCCGGGAGCGCAAGAAACGGCGGACGCGCGCGCTGATCCGCCAGACCGCACTCGAACTGTTCGCCTCAGCCGGGTACGGCGCGACCACGATCAAGGCGATCGCGGACGCCGCCGACGTCGCCCCTCGGACCGTCACGCTGCACTTTCCGGCCAAAGAGGACATGCTCGCCCTCGAGGACCCCTTCGGGTCCGAGTCCCTCGCGGCACGGCTGGCCGAACGCAGCGACGGCGAGACGGCACTCGCCGCACTCCGCGACTGGATGGTCACGACGATCCGCGCGATCGAGGAGGGCGATCCAGAGGAGGCGCGGCGCTTTTGGCGGTTGCGGGCGCTGCGCGCCCAGGTGATCGCGGACGAGGAAGCGCTTCGTGGCCGGGCCCGCGCGTCCTACGTCAAGGCCGAACGAGTCCTCGCCGCCGCCATCGGGGCCGACCTTGGGTTGCCGCTGACCGCGCTCGTGCCCCGCCTCGCGGCGCAGGCGGCGGTGACCGGCCTTCGCGAGATCTATGAGGCGGATGAGGCGCGTGCGGCCGGCCCCGAGCCGCGCGCCGCCGATCTCCTGCCCCTCGTCGACCGCGTCATCGAGTTCGTCCGCGCGGGCCTCGCCGCGGCCTCCGGCGCATAGCCGAGAGATCAGGCCGTACGACGGAAGGCACCAGGCGGCGTTCGGGCGGGCTTGCCCTGCGTCAGGGTCGGACCATCGCCTCGAACCCGTTCACCGGCGGCGGCACCACGACGCCCCCCACGGGCGGTGGCGGCGGCAGCACCACCAACACGATCGTCAGCAACTGGAACGGCAAGTGCATCGATGTGCCGTCGGCCAACTTCTCCGACGGCGTGCCGCTGCAGGTCTGGGGCTGCAACGGCACCAATGCACAGGCGTGGACGTTCACCGGCGGTACCGTGCAAACTCAGAACAACAAATGCATGGACGTGGCGTGGGGCGCCACCACGAACGGCGCGGTCATCCAGATCGCCAACTGTTCCGGCAATGCGGCCCAGCAGTTCGTCCTCAACTCCGCCGGCGACCTGGTCAACCCGCAGTCCAACAAGTGCGTCGACATCAAGGACTGGAACCCGAACGACGGCGCGAATCTCCAGCTGTGGGACTGCGCCGGTACCGCCAACCAGGAATGGCACAAGAACTGACGGTTCCCCCGCCACCGGGTGGTCCCACGACCCGATTGCGGGGCCACTACCGGGTTCGCCGCCGTGACGGTGCCATAACGGGCTACCCCTATAACAGCCATCGGGCTCACGAGTCCCGGGGCCAACCCCCCACTGCACGACCGACCCCGGCGAGCCGATCGACCTCACGCCTGTGATCGAGCGCCGCTGCACCGCTCGCAGGCCTGATCCACGAGTATCCAAGGGCCGCCTAACGTGAGAGCCCAGGTGAGAGGCCTGCCGATGGGTTTTGGCTGGCGCAAGCTCAACTTGGCGATGGCGCCGAACTCGAGATCCCGAGTGGGTGCCGCGGAGCCGTCTCAGCTCGCCGAGGGAGTCGCGCGGCGTCGAGGTAGGTGCGCAGGCTCAGCGGGGGTTCGCCGGCGCCGGTCCCGCTCACCTATGCCGGTCCGCCTTCTCGGTAGTGTCCTCGGTGAGATGGTCTGCGACCATCGGCCAGAGATCAGGTCGCTCGATGAGGCTGAGGTGGCGGGTGGCGGGCAGGATCCGCAGCCGAGCGTCGGGGATGCCGTCGGCAATCGTACGGGCCATCACCGGCGGTGTCGCGTAGTCCTGCTCGCCGGCCAGGACCAGTGCCGGAGCCTGGATCCGTGGCAGGAGCGCGGTGGCGTCCAGCGCGCCGAGTGCTCGGCACGCGGCCGCGTGCGCGCGTGAGTTGGTGGCCAGGAAGATCTTCGAGACACGTTCCACCTCCGCGGGATGCCGCTCGCGGAAGCTCACGGCGAACCAGCGGTCCACCTGGAAGTCCAGTTGCCTCTCGCGCGGTACGCCGGCCGCGTTGCGGGCGCGTTCGGCCCATTTCTCCAGTCGGTCGGGGCCGTAGCACGATGTGGTGTCGGCGAGCACCAGGCGGTCGACGAGATCGGGTCGGGTGGCGGCCAGGACCAGTGCCGCGCTTCCGCCCATGGACAGGCCCACGACGTGTGCCGGGCCGAGGTCGAGCGCCTCGATGATCGCGGCTGCGTCCGCGGCGAGGTCCTCGACGGTGAAGCCGGCGCCGTCCCATTCGGAGCCGCCGTGACCTCTCGCGTCGGGGGCGACGACCCGGTGACGCGGACCGAGGTGACGTGCGAGCGGATCCCAGACCGAGCCGGCCAGGGCGAGCGGGTGGAGCATCAGCACGGCGGGGCCGGCGTTGCCCGTACGGTGCACGTTGAAGCGGCCACGGCCGGTCGTCACGATCATGTGGTCTCTCCGATCGGCACTCCGCTCTGCGACCTGCGTCGCGCCGCGGACTCGATCGCCGCGAGGATCTCGGGATAGGTTCCGCAGCGGCAGATGTTGCCTTCGAGGTGGTCGGCGATCTCCTCCCGGCTGGGCTGGGGGTTTTCGGCCAGGAGTTCGTGGCTCATGAGGACGAACCCGGGGATGCAGTAGCCGCACTGCATCGCGCCGGCCTCGACGAACGCCTCGATGACATCGTCGTCCTCGGGCAGGCCATCCGCGGTGGTGATCTCCGCCTGGTCGTAGCGGATGGCGCGGGCGAGGCAGCTGCTCACGCTGCGGCCCGAGACCAGCACGGTGCAGGCTCCACATGCGCCGACGCCGCAGCCCTCGCGGACACTGGTCCGGCCGATCTGGCGGAGCACGTCGAGGAGCAGATCGTCGTCCTCCACTGTGAGCCGGCGGCGCACGCCGTTCACGGTCGGCTCGATGGTGGCGCTCATGCGGTACCGCCTTCCGTGTGCTGTTCGGCCAGCGCGGTGATGATGCGTTCGGGGGTGAGCGGCAGCCGGGTGAACCGGATCCCGATGGCGTCCCGGACGGCGTTGGAGATCGCGGGTGCCAGCGGGATGATGGCGGTCTCCCCGACGCCCTTCGCGCCGAACGGCCCGCTGCGGTGCGGGCTCTGGATGACGATCGGCGTGATCCGGTCCGGCATGTCCTTGATCGATGGGAGCTGGTAGTCCAGCAGCGTCCCGTTCGTGATCTGCCCCTCGTCGAAGACGAGCTCGTCGAACAGCGCGTGCCCGATTCCCATCACCGCGGCGCCGGTGAGCTGCTGCTCGACCAGGGCCGGGTTGATCGCGCGGCCGACGTCGCCGGCCACCGCGAGGTGCTCGATGTGGACGCGGCCGGTGGCGGTGTCGACGATGAGCTGGACGGCGGCGGCGCCGGCGAACCAGTGCTCGGTGACCTGCGGCGACCGGCCGGTCTCCTTGTCGTAGGGCGCCCACGAGGTGGCGAAGTCCGCCTCGGTGGTCAACGTGGTGCCGCGGGCGCCGAAGTGCCCGAGTAGCAGGTCGGGGACGGTGAGCGTCTCCTGTGTCTGTGTGCTCACCACCCCGTCGGACGTGAGCTTGATGTCGGTCGTCTCGACGCTGAGGCGGCCGGCGGCGAGGCCGATGAGCCGGTCACGCATCTTCTCTGCGGCCAGCCGTACGGCGTTTCCGGTGTGGTAGGTCGAACGGCTGCCCGCAGTGATCGTGTCGTACGGCGTGACGTCGGTGTCCGCCGTCACGACGCGGACCTGCCCCTCGCCGAGGCACAGCACCTCGGCCGCGATCTGGGCCATGATCGTGTCGCTGCCCTGACCCATGTCCACCGTGCTGATCAGGAGAGTCGCGGATCCGTCCTGGTTGAGCTGGAGGGTGGCGTTGGAGATGGTCGGCGTGAGCACGGCCTTGATGCCGACCGCGACCCCGCGCCCGCGCCGCAGCCGTCCGGCGGCGGGTTCGAGCGGCGCGTCCCAGCCGACCGCGCCGGTGACGGCGTCCAGGCAGGAGATGAAGTCGGCGCTGTGCATGGTGGTGCCCATGACCGCGACGTCCCCCTCGCGCAGCAGGTTGCGGCGGCGGAAGGCGGCCGGGTCCTCGTCTCGTGCCCGCGCGAGCTCGTCGATCAGCGACTCGTGCGCCCAGGTCACCTGCGGCACGCCGAAGCCACGGAACGGGCCCGCCGAGGGCTTGTTGGTATAGACGCAACGGGAGCGGACCGTGGCGTTGGCGATCCGGTACGGACCGTTCGCGATCATGCCGGACTTGGCGGTGATGCGCGGTCCGACGTCGGCGTACGCGCCGGTGTCGTAGCGCACGTCCGCCTCCGCGGCGACGATGTCGCCGGCCTCATCGGAGGCCATGCTGCCGGTCACCGCGGCGCCATGCCGGGTGGTCAGCAGGAACGCCTCCTCGCGAGTGACCGCGATCCGGACGGCGGTCCGCTGGGTCCAGGCGAGAGCGGCGGCCAGCGGCTCCAGCCGGTCGTACATCTTGGCGCCGAAGCTGCCGCCCAGCGGGGCGCAGCGGACCCGGACCCGGTTCAGCGGCAGGTCCAGCAGGTCGGCGAGGGTCTGCCGGACGTAGGAGGGCGTCTGCGTGGTGGACAGCACCTCGATGCGGTCGCCCTCGGGCCAGGCCGCGGTGAAGGGCAGCTCGATCGGGACGTGATGCGTCGGCGGGCACCAGAAGTCGCCACTCGTCGTGTGCGCGGCGGTCTCCGCGGCGGCACCCGAATTACCATGGCGCAGCGTGTACTCGTAGTTGACGTTGGTGTCCTTCTTTCCGCGCAGGTGCCGCAGGTCGCCGAAGACGGCCGAGGGCCGCAGCTCGTCGTGGACGAACGCCGTGCCTGCGATGGCGGCGTCGACGTCGTGTATCGGCTCCAGGTCGGCGTACGCGACGTCGATCTCCTCCGCCGCACGCCGTACGGCCGCCGGTCCGTAACCGATCACCGCGGCGATCGGCTCCCCGACATAGCGCACCTTGTCGTACGCCAGGCAGGGCTGGTCGGCGAAGGCCGGGCCGGTGAGCATGCGCTCTCCCAGCACGGCGTGCAGATCCGCGCCGGTGACGACCGCGACCACGCCGTCCATGGCCCGCGCGTCGGTCGTGTCGACCGAGACGAGGCGGGCGTGCGGCCAGGTGCTGCGGTGGATCGCGACGTCCAGGCACGGGCGGGCCGGCTGGTCGGCGGCGTAGAGCAGCTCGCCGCGGACCTTGGCCCGGCCGTCCGTGCGGGCCCAGCGTTCACCGACGGCGACGCCGGTCTCGAAAGAATCCTCGGGCATCGGACCGCTCCTCCCATGAAAGTCGTACGGCTTCCTCGACCGCCACCAAGGCCAGGTGCCTCTTGAACGCCACACCGCCGCGGACGTCGGGGATCGGGTCGATGAGCGGCTCGGCGGCCTGCCGCGCCGCGTCGACCGCCTCGTCCGCGCCCGCGTCGGCGGCCACCTCGACCTGCGTGAAGACCGGGGTCGGGGCGACGGCGCCCAGACCGAGCCGGATCCGGCGCGCCACGCGGCCGAACCGCCGTCCGCCCGTGACCAGCGCGGCGGCAGACGCGCACGGCCAGTCGTTGGCCGAGAGGCTGCTGAGCTTGGCGAACCACGAGCCGGCCGCCTCGTCCTGGCGCGGGATCTCGACCGCGGTGATGATCTCCCCGGGCCGTACGGCGGTGCGCTGGAAGTCGACGAAGAACTCCCTGAGCGGTACGGTGCGTGTCCCGCCCGAGGAGGTCAGCTCGACCGTGGCGTCCAGGACGAGCAGTGCCGTCGGCGGGTCCAGGCGGTAGTCGCCGTGCGCGAGGTTGCCGCCGACGCTCGCGGTGTTACGGACCCGGGGATTGGCCACGTGCCCGTAGACGCGCGCCGCCAAGGGTGTCACACGCCGGACGAGGGGACTGGTCTCAACGGCTCGCAGGGTGGTCATCGGGCCGATCCGGACACCGGACGAGGTCTCCTCGATGTTGGCCAGGCCGGGGATCCCGGAGATGTCGACCAGGTCCGAAGCGAACAGTACGCCCTGCTTCTCCAGGATCTGCACGGCGGTGCCGCCGCCGTACACCATCGCGTCACCGCGTTCGGCCATCAGCGCGCACGCCTCGCCGAGCGTGCCGGGCCGGTGGAAGACCGCCATCACGACCGCCGCGATCCGGGCCGCACCAAATCCAGCAGCCGCCGCCACCATGAGACCTTCGCGGCCGGACCGGCCGCAGAGCGCGGCGCGGAGGTCGCCGTCGCGACACCGCCGGGCGCGGGCGCGGGCTCGGTGCCAGCCGGTCGTGTCGCACGCGCGGGTTCGGTGGGGGCGCCCGGCGCCGGCTCATCGCCCGCGCAGATCCGCGTGAACGCATCGACGAACTGCCGCTCGACCTCGGCCGAACGCCGCCGGACGATCGACTCGCCCAACCGGCCGATCTTGCCGCGTATTGCCAGATCGAGACTGTAGGAGACGGCGGACGCGGCGCCGTCGGGGCTGACCGTCAGGATCGCGTCGATCCTGATCGAGCTGCCGAGGCGCTTGTCTTCACCCTTGAGCACCGCGCGGACCTCCTCCAGCTCTCGCAGCCCGGTGATCTCCGCGGAGAACCCGGCGCTGAACCGGACGTGCGCGATCTCGTTGACGAGCCGTCCGCGGTAGTGCGTCTCATCGGTCCGCTCCAGCTCTGAACATCCGGGGATGCAGGCACGCATCGAGTCCGGATCGAGGAAGTGCGCGAACACGCGGGATCGCTCCGCGGGAACGACGAATGACGAACCCAGCTTCATATGACCACCATGGGAGACTAAATGTCCTGTAACGAGGACACTAGACCGCGTGGTCAAGCACCGTCAACGGGTGGGTGTGCGCTGCCGGGCTCCGGGCCGTACCGGAACGGTGTCGTGGCACGGAGCGAGTCTCCGGGCCCACCGGGGGTCGGCTAACGTAGCCGCTGACCGAGTCGGCGCCGGGCCGAACACGGACGCCACGACCGGGCATCGGGCGCCCATGCGGCGAGGAGGGGATCATGGCCAGTGACGTCCCGGCGGTGACGAACGCCGTGCGCGTGCTGGAACGGATCGCCCGCGACTGGCCGGACCCCGTGGCCTCCGGAACCCTCATCGAGGATCTCGGTCTCAACCGCAGCACCTGCTACAACATCCTCGGCACCCTGCAGCGCGCCGGCTGGGCCGCCAGCCGCGGCGACCGGACGGGCTGGTCCCTCGGCCCCCGGCTGCTCGCCCTCACCGGCATGTCCGTCGACATGGTGGTCGACGTCGTCCAGCAGGAGCTGGATGACCTCAGTCAGCGCCTCGGGCTCATCGCTTTCGCGGTCCAGCGGCATGGCCCGGGGGAGTATGCGGTGCTCGCCAAGGCCGAACGCGGCCAGGGTGTCCGCATCACCACCAGCGTCGGCGACACGTTCGCCTTCTCCGCGCCCGCCATCATGCGCGCCTTCCATGCCTGGTCCGACCCCGCCGAGGTCGACAGGCTGATCGACCGGTACGGCCTCAAGGCGTTCACACCCGAGACGACCACTGACCGCAACGCGCTCCACGAGATACTGCGGTCCACCCGCGAGCGGGGCTATGGCATCAGTGTGCGCGAGTACGACCTCGGCCAGTCCGGCGTATCCGCCCCGGTCTTCGACGCCCGCGGCAGGGTGGTCATGGTCCTGTGCTCGCTCGCCTTCGCCTCAGAGCTCAACGAGAGCAACATCGCCTCGGTCGGCGAGCAGATCCGCGACTGCGGCCTTCGCGTCTCCGCGCGCACCGGCGGGATCGCACCCGTATCCGGCGCCTGATCGCACCCGGTGATTCCGCCATCTCGGCCATGCGGTCGCAGCCGTCCTGGTCACGGGGTCGCTCACGCGGTGTGATCCCGCAGTGCCGGGCCGGCGATCTGACCGGAACATCCATTGACTCCGTCCCCTTTCGTCTCTAATGTGCCGTAGACGAGACGAGTAGTCCTGGTGACAGGACAACAAGGATGTGTGGTCACCGCCCACCGGCATGCGGGCGGGTGCCACGGGGGCGCGTCCAACCCTTTGATCTCGGCAGACGGTCCGGTCCGTGAGCTCTGCACCCAGAGACTCTTCGGCACCGGGCCGCACGGCCGGGGCCCGACAAGGAGGCGCCATGAGCGGCACCATGGTCAAGAAGGCGCCGTGGTTCAGCGGCCTGCAGCGGTCCGAGTGGCGCTCACTCCTCGCGGCGAACCTCGGCTGGCTGTTCGACGGCTTCGAGACGTACGCGCTGATCCTCACGGCCGGCACCGTGCTGCACCAGCTCGATCCGGGCGCCAGCGCCGGGCGGACCTCCTTTCTTGTCGGCGCCACGATCGCCGTGACCCTGCTGGGCTGGGGGATCGGTGGCATTCTCGGCGGAGTCTTTGCCGACTACTTCGGCCGCCGTCGTGCCCTGCTCGCGTCGATGGTCATGTACGCGATGTTCACCGGTCTGACCGCCGCGTCGTGGTCATGGGCGTCGTTCGTCGTGCTGCGGTTCGTTACCGGCTTCGCGCTCGGGTCCGAATGGGGTACCGGCACGTCGCTGATCGCCGAGATGTGGCCCAGTCACGCGCGGGCCAAGGCCGCCGGGCTCATGCAGTGCGGCCTCGGCCTCGGCTTCTTCATCGCGTCCGCGTGCTGGTACGTCATCGCACCGCTCGGCCCCGGGGCTTGGCGGTACATGTTCCTGCTCGGCGTGCTCCCCGCGCTGTTCGCGCTCTGGCTGCGCCGGCAGGTGCCGGAATCACCCAGCTGGGCCGGCGCGCAGCGCCACCGCGCCGAGCTGCGCGAACGCGACCCCGCCGAACTGGACGCACGCGAACGCTCCTACACGGGCTTCACCCTGCGGGTGATCCTCGCCGATCCGCGGCTGCGCAGGCTCACGATCCTGGGCTCGCTGATGTCCCTGGTGACCACGCTGGCCTGGTGGGGGATCTCCACCTGGGTACCCGCCTACATCGCGACGCTCGCCGCCAAGCACGGTGAGAACGCCGCCGCGTGGGCGAGCCGCGCCGGGATGATCTACAACGGTGGCGCGATCGCCGGGTACATCGCCTTCGGCTTCCTTGCCGACCGGATCGGCCGCAAACCCACGGTCATGCTCTTCTTCGGCGCCTCCCTGATCCTGACGCCCGTCCTGTTCCTTTGGACCCACGACCTCACGCTGGCGGCCGTGGTGCTCGTCGTCAACGGATTCTTCACCCTCGGGCAGTACACCTGGATGCCCGTCTGGCTACCGGAGTTCTATCCCACGCATTTGCGCGCCACAGGGACGGCGTTCGTCTTCAACGCGGCGCGGTTCGTCGCCTTCCTCGGCCCGTTGCTGTCCGGGGCCATCATCTCCCGCCTCGGCGGATACGGCGTCGCGGCGACGACGGTCGGATTGATCTACATCCTCGGGCTCGTCGTCGCGCCGATGTGCCCCGAGACACGCGGCGAGCGACTCCCCGAAAGCTGACAGAACCGCCGCCCCGGCGTCCCGGGAGGGGAGCACCATCATGTCGACCGCATCGACCAAGCCGTCCGGCGGCTCCGCGACTGCAGTCCACACGCAGCGCGAGATCACCTGAATCCTCGTCTTCGCCTTCCTCGGCACGCTGTTCGGCGGCGCCGAGCCCAACCTCCTCGGCTATCTGCTCGCCTACATCTCCGAGACCCTGCACGTCACGACCATCAGGTCATCCAGGTCTCCACGCTCCAGGGCTTCGCGTTGCTCGCGGGCGGGATTCTGGTCGGCTGGCTCGGCGACCGCTCGGCCGGCGCTGGACGTACGACGCCGCGACGATCCGGCCCCAGTTGGGGTGAGTTCCTCAAAGCTCAAGCAGCAGGGATCTGGGCATGTGACATGATCCGTGACAGGGACACCAAGTTCACCGCTGGCTTCGACGCGGTGTTCCGGTTCGAGGGCATCCGGATCACCCAGACCCCTGTTCCAGCGCCTCGAGCGAACGCGATCATGGAACGCTGGGTGGGCAGCGTACGCCGAGAGATCCTCGAGCGGATCCTCATCATCAACGCTGCGCACCTGCGACCGGTCCTTGCGGAGTACAAACCCGTTTCTATACCTATAGACCCCATCGGAGTCTGACCCTGCGGGATGTGCTCGCCGAGTCCCAGCTCCAGGTCGTACATCTCACCGGTGCGGGCGAGCCGCAATGCCGTGATGCGTTGCGACTGCCCGATCCGGGACAGCGCGCCCTGCGTCGGTTGCCTCTGCGTTGAGGTCGTCGATGGGCGTTCTTCCGATAGCCGGTCAGCTCACGCCGTGCGGCGGCCCGTCTCGGCCACCGAGGGCAGGTCGGCACGCAACGCCTTTTCCCGGTCCTCGTCCCGTTTCGCGATCTCCTCCGCGGTCGCGATGACCCGCTCGGCGTGGGCAGCCGGCACGAACACCACGCCACTGTCATCGCCTAGTAGGGCTTGGTTAGGTGGGGTAGTTCCTGCGTGTGTGCCCCGATCCGTTTGTGGAGGTGGGAGGGATGACACTGCAGGGCTTGGAGGGTGTGCGGGCGCGGTTGGAGGAGTTCGCCGCCGGGGTGTTCGCTCCCTTTCGCGCGTGTCGATCAGCGGCGGTGGGCGGTGCGGTATGTGCGGGGGTTGCTGAGTGAGGGCCGCCGTAAGTCGATGGAGCCGATGGCGGCCCGGCTGGGGGCGGACCGCCAGGGGCTGCAGCAGCTTTTGACTGATTCGCCTTGGTCGCATCAGTTGGTGCTGGCCGAGATCGCCTGGCGGATGGAGGCGGTCATCGGCCCGGATGCGTGGGTGGTCGATGATGTGTCCTTGCCCAAGGACGGCCACCACTCGCCGGGGGTGGCGCCGCAGTACTGCGGGGCGCTGGGCAAGACCGCGAACTGCCAGGTCGCCCCCAGCGTGCATCTGGTCACCGATGAGGCGTCGTGTCCGGTGAACTGGCGGCTGTTCGTGCCCGAGTCCTGGGATGAGATGGCGGTGCCGCGCGAGTTGGCGGCCGAGGTGGCGGCGCGGCGGTGCCGGGCCCGTATCCCCGATGAGGTGGGGCATGTGCCCAAGTGGCAGCTGGCCGTCGACATGATCGACGAGTTGTGCTGCTGGGGCCTGGATGCGCCGCTGGTGGTGGCCGACGAGGGCTATGGCCAAGACGGGCTGTTTCGTCTGGCGCTGGATGAGCGCTGCATCCCTTATGTGGTGGGGATCTTGCCGCAACCGCGTCCCCCCCCGGGCTGGAAGCAGACCAGACCGGCGATCGAGACCCGTCCTGAGCCCTTGCCCGAAACGGTCACCACGGGTGTGGTCCCGCGCCGGGACCAGGTGCGTGCTTTGGGCGGCCTCAGGATCCGGCCGGCCTCATCTTCGAAGCAGACCCACCCGTCCCGGACCGCCGCCGCTCTTTTACCCGCGGCCAGACCTCCTTGGCCCAGGTGGTGATCGCCTGCTCGTCGCGTTCGGCGGCCCG
>JAOPYL010000196.1 GCA_025964625.1 Actinoallomurus sp.
CGGACGCGCCGGCCTCCACGGCGGTCCGTACGACCTCCAGGGCGTAGGCGCGGTTGGCCTTGTAGCCGTCGAAGAAGTGCTCCGCGTCGAGAAAGACCCGCTGTCCCTCGCCGTGCAGGTGGGAGACAGTGTCGCGGATCATCGCGAGGTTCTCCTCCAGCGTCGTGCGGAGGGCCAGTTCGACGTGCCGGTCATGACTCTTGGCGACCAGGGTCACGACCGGCGCGCCGGACTCGCGCAGCGCGGCCACGAGTGGGTCGTCCGCGGCCTTCGCACCGGCCCGGCGGGTCGCGCCGAACGCGGCGAGCTGCGCGTGCTCGAGCCCGAGCTCGGTCCGGGCACGCCGGAAGAACTCGGTGTCCTTGGGGTTGGCGCCGGGCCAGCCGCCCTCGATGAAGCCGACCCCCAGCTCGTCGAGGTGGCGCGCGATGGTCAGCTTGTCCGCCACGGTGAGGTTGAGGCCCTCCTGCTGGGACCCGTCGCGCAGCGTCGTGTCGTAGACGTGGAAGCCGTCATCGTGCATGGGTCGAAGTCCCCTTTGGAAGTTACCCGGCGCTGCGCGGCGGGCCAGAAAACAAAATGACCCCTCACGGTCGTGAGAGGTCAGCGCGTCGGTGATGTGATGCTGTCAGCCGACGCGCCCGCCGATAATGAGAAGGCTGAAGCGCATGATGGCTCCGAGTCTGCCACATGTGTACGGCCAGTGACACATCGCGTCTCAGTAGCTGAGACGCCCATCCCGATCCCGCAGGTCGACCCCTCCCCGAGGGACGCCCTCACCGCCCGGGAACGCCCCTGGGCCGGACCGCACGTCACCGGCCATGCGTGCGGAATCGAACGGGTGATCGTCGTTCTCATGCGATCGAACGTCCGAATCGCTCCTTAGGTCACTGCGCAGACGCACTTCGACCGAGAACCGGCGGGAACGGTGGCACCATGTCGACTGTGCCGGAGGAACCGATCGACGCGGAGACCGGCGAACGCACCCGCCTTGAAGATCGCTATCAGGAGCTCAGCGACCGATGGCCGGACCGCAAGGTCGAGATCATCGATGACCGGATCGTGGTGAGGGAGGTACCCACCACCGATCACGCCGACCTCATCTTCCGGCTGCTGCTCCAGCTCGTCCCGTTAGTGACGGAGCGGGGCTGGAAGGTCTGGAACGACGTCGCCCTCTTCCTCGGCCCGCAGCTCGACCGCTACCGCCCCGACCTCCTGGTCGTGCCGCCCCGGCCGGCCCAATGGGGCGATGACCACGTCTTCGGAAACGCCACGCTGCTCGTCGCCGAGGTGGTGTCGAAGAGCAGCGTGCACGACGATCACGAGGTCGAGGTGAAGCTCGGGGAGCCGCTCGACCTGCCCGAGCCCTGGGGCCTGAGCATCGACATCAGCACGCTGACCACCTGACCCCCATCGGGAGCGCTCGTCGAGTGTGGGAAAATCCCCTTTCACAGGGATCAGGAGAAGCGACACTCCCGCACTCGACGCGCGGGCGCGTCAGCCGGTCTTGTGGATCCAGCCGAACGAGTCGGGGCGCTCGCCGTACTGGATGCCGACCAGTTCCTCGCGCAGCCGCGTCGTCACCGGGCCGGGCTCGCCGGAGCCGACGAGCCATTCGCCGCTGGAGCCCTTGACCCGTCCAACGGGGGTGATCACGGCGGCGGTGCCGCAGGCGAAGACCTCGGTCAGCTCGCCGGAGGCACTGGCCTCGCGCCATTCGTCGGTGGAGATCCGGCCTTCGGAGGCCGGGATGCCCAGGTCCGGAGCGAGCTGCAGCAGCGAGTCACGGGTGATGCCGGGCAGCAGCGTGCCGGTGAGGGCCGGCGTCACGATTCGGGCGTCGGAGCCCGAGCCGTAGACGAAGAAGAGGTTCATGCCCCCCATCTCCTCGACCCAGCGGTGTTCCTTGGCGTCGAGCCACACGACCTGGTCGCAGCCCTCCCGGACCGCCTGCGCCTGGGCGACGAAGGCGGCCGCGTAGTTGCCGCCGCACTTGGCCGCGCCGGTGCCGCCGGGAGCGGCACGGGTGTAGTCCTCCGACAGCCACACCGAGACCGGCTTGACGCCGCCCGTGAAGTACGCGCCCGAGGGCGAGGCGATGACGATGAACATGAATGACGACGACGGGCTGTTCACGCCGAGCCCGCGCTGGGTCGCGATCATGAAGGGACGCAGGTAGAGGCTGTGGCCCTCCTGCGTCGGCACCCAGTCGCGATCGGTGTCGACGAGCAGCTCCAGCGAGCGGACGAACGTCTCCTCGGGGATGGGCGGCATCGCCATCCGCTGGCACGAGGTGTTGAAGCGGGCCGCGTTGGCGTACGGCCGGAAGGTGACGATGGAGCCATCCGCCTGGCGGTACGCCTTCAGCCCCTCGAACAGCTCCTGCGCGTAGTGGAGGACCGCCGTGGCGGGATCCAGCGACAAGGGGCCGTACGGCTGCAGGCGGGCGTCGTGCCAGCCCTCTTCCTCGGTCCACTCAATCGTGATCATGTGGTCCGTGAAGACCTTGCCGAAGCCGGGGTTCTCCAGGAGCCGTTCGCGTTCTTCGGCCGGCCTGCGGTGCTCGGAGAGTCGAATGTCGAATTGGTTGCTCATCTGAGGTCCTCTCGCGCCGCGGCCGCTGCCGCCCTTGTCCATCATTGTCGTACTTTGACGTATTAACTTCTCCTTCGTCACGGCAGCCCGGAAACGGGCGCGCCGTGGGGTGCGCCCGGAGATTCCTTTGGGGAAGGCGCGCCCTAGCCGGCTACTCGCTCGGCGATGTCGTCGCCCGCTTCCCGGGTCGAACGCGCGACCCAGGCACCCTGCCGCTCGATGATGTCGTCGGCGACCGCCTGCTCGACCCGGCGGGCCTCTTGCGGCAGGCCGATGTGGTCGAGGAGCAGTGCGACGGACAGGATCGTCGCGGTCGGGTCGGCCTTGCCCTGGCCGGCGATGTCGGGGGCACTCCCGTGCACCGGCTCGAACATGCTCGGAGCCGTGCCCGCCGGGTTGATGTTGCCGCTCGCGGCCAAGCCGATGCCGCCGGCCACCGCGGCGCCCAGGTCGGTGATGATGTCGCCGAACAGGTTGTCGGTGACGATGACGTCGAAGCGCTGTGGCTGGCTGACGAAGAACATCGTGGCGGCGTCGACGTGGCAGTAGTCGACGTCGATCCCGGGGAAGTCCTTGGCCACGGCATCGACCGTACGCGACCAGAGGTCACCCGCATAGACGAGCACGTTGGTCTTGTGCACCAGAGTGAGCTTCTTGCGCGGGCGCGCCGCGGCGAGCGTGAAGGCGTACCGGACGGCTCGCTCGACGCCGAAGGCCGTGTTGACGCTCTCCTGCGTCGCGATCTCGTGCGGCGTGCCGGGACGCAGGACGCCGCCGGCGCCGGCGTACGGCCCCTCGGTGCCCTCCCGCACGACCAGCATGTCGATGTCCTCCGGCCGGACGTCGGCGAGGTGCGTGGCCACCCCCGGGTAGAGCCGGACCGGCCGCAGGTTGATGTAGTGGTCGAGCTCGAACCGGAGCCGCAGGAGGAGCCCGCGCTCCAGGACGCCGCTCGGCACGCTGGGATCGCCCACGGCTCCCAGCAGGATGGCGTCGTGGCCCCGGAGCTCCTCCAGGACGGTGTCGGGGAGCGTCTCACCCGTCTTGTGCCAGTAGGTCGCACCCAGCTCGTATGTCGTCTGCTCGATCGCGAGCCCGAGCGCGTCGAGGACCTTGAGTCCTTCGGCGACCACCTCGGGGCCGATGCCATCGCCGGGGATCACGGCGAGCCTGATGCTGCGGGAAGCCATGCGCGTAGCTTAGCGGAGCGTCTCAGTGCCTGAACATCCGTCTCACCCCCTGAACGGCGTTCTCGGCTCGCGGACGCGGTGGCGGTGGCGGTCAGGCCGGCTGGGCACCGGAGATGGCGCGGTCGAAGACCAGCGCGCGGGCGGTGGCCAGGCCCGTCGCCAGGGCGCCCAGCACGACGGCGTCGTCACCGAGCGGCGACACCTCGATGCGCGGCGGCCCCAGCGGCGTCATCGTCTCCAGCCGGTCGCGCACCGCCCCGAGCAGCACGTCGGCGCCGTGGCCGCCGATGCCGCCGCCCAGCACCACCAGCTCGGGGTCGAGCAGGGCCACGACGCCGGCCAGGGCCCGGGTGACGTGGTCGGCCTCGTGCGCGACGGCGCGCTCCGCGACCGGGTCGCCGGCCCGGGCGGCGTCGAAGACCCGCTTGGCGGTGATCTGGCCGGTCATGCCGAGCCGCTGCGCGGTCGCGACCACGCCCGGGGCCGAGGCGACCGACTCGAGCATGCCGTGCCGGCGCGTCTGGGGCGCGTGCGCGAGCGGGTCGGCCTCCCCCATCGGCAGGAACGCGATCTCGCCGGCCGCGCCCCGCGCGCCGCGATAGAGCTCGCCGTCGACGATGATCCCCATGCCGATGCCGGTGCCGATCGACACGTAGACGAAGTGGCGCAGCCCGGCGCCGAGGCCGTACCCCTGCTCCCCCAGTGCGGCGAGGGCGATGTCGTTCTCGATCGCGAACGGGACGGGCAGGCGCTCGGCGAGCCGGCCGGTGACGCCCGGCCGGTCCCAGCCGGGCAGGTTGGGTGCCAGGTGCAGGCGGCGGTTCTCGACGTCGTGCACACCGGGCGTGCCCAGGACGATGTTGGTGATCGCGCCGTCCGCGGCCGCGGCGAGATCGTCGACGATCCGGCCGAGCTGGCCGATCAGGGCGGTCGCACCGCCGGCGCGCGAGCGGACGTCCTCACGGACCGCGATCTCGCCGCTGAGGTCCACCAGCGCGGCGCGGACCCACTCCCGGCCGACGTCGAGGCCGATCACCCATCCGGCCTCGGGCCGGATCTTGTACAGCAGCGCCGCGCGGCCGGCGTTCCCGGTGCGGTGGCCTACCGAGAGGACCAGCCCGGCCTGCTCCAGGTCGGCCAGTGCGAGCGAGATCGTCGGTTTGGAGAGCCCGGTGGCCGCCGCGAGCTCAGGCCGCGACACCGGCCCGAGCAGGCGGATCCGCTCGTAGACGGCCCGCTCGTTCATGATCCGCAACAGGCTTGTGGTGTTGGCGGTGGGATTCCTTCCCCCCGCCGCACCCGGTTCGGTCGACACGCGTCCCCTCCCACGCCCGATCTCCACAGGCTGGCATATCACGGAACGGTCCACGGCGCGGGTATTGATTCGTTAAGGACCCTCCCATACATTGCTCCCAAGGTAGCTCGGGGCCCGGAACACGGGCGCGTCAAGGCCCACCGTTGGACACCAGGAAGGTGGACATCTCATGCGGCGAGGGATGGTTCGTTAGGCAGTCTCCCTTACTCTCCAGGTAAGGACATCGTCCCTGGGTATGGCCACATTCGTCCGCGCGATCGGAGACCACCTATGGCGAATCCCACGGCACCGGGGTTCGAGCGACGCCTCGGGCTGTTCCAAGCCACCACCGTGAACATGACGCAGATGTGCGGCATCGGGCCGTTCGTCACCATCCCCGTCATGATCGCGACGATGGAGGGGCCCCAGGCGATGTTCGGCTGGCTGATCGGAGCGATCATCGCCATCGCGGACGGCCTGGTCTGGGCCGAGCTCGGCGCCGCCATGCCCGGCGCGGGGGGCAGCTACCTCTATCTGCGTGAGGCGTTCCAGTACCGCACCGGCCGGTTGATGCCCTTCCTGTTCGTGTGGTCGGCGGTGCTGTTCATCCCACTGATCATGTCGACTGGCGTGATCGGACTCGTGCAGTACGCCGGGTATCTGTGGCCGGCGCTCGTCCACGCCAACGGCCTGTCGACGCTGGGCCACGTGGTGGCCGTCGGTGTCGTGCTGCTCGTGATCGTCGCGCTCTACCGGCGGATCGGCGACATCGGCCGGATGACCTCGATCTTCTTCGTGGTGATGCTGGTATCCGTGCTCGGCGTGATCCTTGCCGCCTTCACGCACTTCAGCCCGCACCTGGCCTTCACCTTCCCGCACGACGTGGGCTCGAAGTTCTTCGTCGGGCTCGGCGGCGGCCTGGTCATCGCCATCTACGACTACCTCGGGTATAACACGAGCGCCTACCTGGGAGCGGAGGTCAAGCAGCCGGGCCGGGTGATACCGCGCTCGATCGTCTTCGCCATCCTCGGAATCATGGCGCTGTACTTCCTGCTCCAGGTCGGCGTACTCGGCGCCGTGCCCTGGCAGGAGGCGAAGGGGTCCAGCTCGGTGGCCTCACTCGTGCTGGAGAGAGCGTGGGGCAAGGGCGTCGCCCAGGTCTTCACGGTCGGGATCGTCGTCACGGCGTTCGCCTCGATCTTCGCCGGGCTCCTGGGCGGCTCGCGGGTACCGTTCAACGCGGCGCGGGACAAGCTGTTCCTGCCGTGGTTCGGACGGCTGCATCCACGCCTGCACTTCCCGACCGCCGGCCTGTACGCGATGGGCGTCGTCACCGCGATCGGCACGCTGTTCACGCTCACCGACGTGATCAGCATGCTCACCGCGGTCTTCGTCCTGATCCAGTCGGTCGCCCAGATCGTCGCCGTGACCGTGCTGCGCAGGCGGCAGCCCAACCTGCCCCGGCCGTACAAGATGTGGCTCTACCCGCTGCCCAGCGTGATCGCGCTGGCCGGGTGGCTGTACATCTACAAGTCGGCGGGCACCAAGCCGATCCTCTTGTCGCTCGGATGGCTCGCGGTCGGCGCCGTGGCGTTCCTGATCTGGGCCCGCACCGAGCGGACCTGGCCGTTCGGCCCCAAGGAAATCCGGGAATCCTTCCTCGAGAACGCCGAGGAGGCCGCCGCATGACGACGGGCAACACGCCGGCCGGTGAGTTCGTTCTCGGGATCGACTTCGGGGGGACGAAGGTCGCGCTGGCGACCGCGACCCCGACCGGCGAACGCCTGGGTACCACCCGCATCGAGACCCGTGCCGCCGACGGCGCCAAAGAGGTCGTACGCCGCGCTCTGGACGCCGCGCACCAGCTCGTCGACGCGACACCGGGGCGTCTGGTGGCGGGCGGGGTCTCCACCTTCGGCGTCGTCCGCGGCGGCCGTGTACGCCTCGCGCCCAACGTCCGCGGCTGGGAAGAGCTCCCCCTGCCCGCCCTCCTCCAGGACGGCCTCGGCGTAGCCGCCCTCAACGTCGACAACGACGTCAACGCCGCCGCCACCGCCGAACTCGACTGGGGCAGCCTGACCGGCACCGACGTCGGCCTCTACGTCAACCTCGGCACCGGCACCGGTGCCGCGCTCATCGTCGGAGGCCGCGTGGTCCCCGGTACGCACGGCGCGGCAGGCGAGATCGGCTACCTCCTCCGCGTTCCGGGCGAACCCGGCTACACCCACGGCCACGCGCCCCTGGAGGAGTACACCTCCGGCAGCGGCCTGGCCGCACGCGGCACGACCCTGCTCTGCCGGTCCGTCACCGCCGCCGACCTGTCCGCCCGGCGGGACGAACCGGCCATCGCCGCACTCCTGGACGACGCCGCCGCCACGATCGGCATGGCCGTCGCCAATCTCACGACCTTCCTCGACCCCGAACGCGTCGTCATCGGAGGCGGCATGGCAACCGCCTTCCTCCCCGCCATCCAGACCGCGGTCACGCGCGCCGTCCCCTTCCCGCCGGAGGTCCTGGCCGCACGCTTCGTCGACGACGCCCCCCTCATCGGCGCCGTCGCCCTCGCCGTAGAAGCCCTCTGAGCGCCGCGCCGTCCCCGGTCGCCCTCGGTGTGGCACCAGGTCGAGCGGTTACTTGCTGGCGGCGCCGCCGTTGTCGCGCCGGTCCAGGGCGATCTGGATGGCACGGGTGGCCTCTTCGGCGGCCTCATCGGCATGCTTCAGTGCGTACATGGAGTCCATTGGATTCGTCTCCGTGGAGTTGACGCCGGGACGTTCGGGGTCGCTTCGGGACTCAGGGCCGGCGGCCGACTCCGCGGCGGGTCGCCGGCCTGCCCGATGATCAGGCCCCGCCGCGGCAGCGAAGGATGTGTACGAAGCGCCGCATGATATTTCGACGCTACCTGGGCGTAACGCCCATGTCTCGCGGCGCGGCGGTAAATCTCAGCCTATGAGACGCCCGGTGTGGGTCCCTCTCGTGGCCGCTCAGTCCTCCAGGTCGACCCGGCGGCCGCGGTCGGCGCCGATCTCCTCGGCGATCGCGTCGGTCAGCTCCTGGCCCAGCCCGGAGTCGACCGTCAGCGCGATCAGCGCCTCACCGCCCTTCTCGTCGCGGCCGACCTGCATGCCGGCGATGTTGATGCCCGCGTCGCCCAGCAGCCGGCCCACCACCCCCACCACGCCGGGCCGGTCCGTGTAGGCGAAGAAGGCCATGTGCGGGGTGGGCGCGATCTCCATCGCGTAGCCGTTGACCTCCACGATCCGCTCGCTGTGCTTGGGGCCGGTGAGCGTGCCGGAGACCGAGACGGTGACGCCGTCGGCCATCGTGCCGCGCACCGTGACGAGGTTACGCCAGTCGGGGCTGTCCTCGCTGGTCGTGAGCGTGACCTCGAGGCCACGGTCGCGGGACAGCAGCGGCGCGTTGACGTAGGTCACCGACTCTTCGACGACGTCGGTGAACGCCCCCTTGAGCGCGGCCAGCTCGAGGACCTTGACGTCGTGGCGGGTGATCTCGCCGCGCACCTCGACCTCGAGCCGGGCCGGCACGCCGCCGGCCAGGGCTGTGAAGATACGGCCGAGCCTCTCGGCGAGCGGCAGGCCGGGCTTGACGTCCTCGGCGACCGCGCCGCCCCGCACGTTGACCGCGTCCGGCACGAACTCGCCCGACAGCGCCAGCCGGACCGAACGGGCGACCTGGGTGCCGGCCTTCTCCTGGGCCTCGTGCGTGCTGGCGCCGAGGTGCGGGGTGACCACGACGTTGTCGTGGTGGAACAGGGGGCTGTCCGTGCAGGGCTCGCTGGTGAACACGTCGATGCCCGCCCCCGCGACACGGCCTTCCTTCAGCGCCAGGTCGAGGGCGTTCTCGTCGACGATGCCGCCCCGGGCGGCGTTGACTATGCGCACGGACGGCTTGACCAGGCGGAGCTCGCGGTCGCCGATCAGCCCGAGCGTCTCCTTCGTCTTGGGCAGGTGCACGGTGATGAAGTCGCTGTCGCGCAGCAGCTCATCCAGCGTGACGAGCCGCACGCCGAGCTGGGCGGCGCGGGCCGCCTGGACGTACGGGTCGAAGGCGATGACCTTCATGTCGAAGGCGGCCAGCCGCTGCGCGACGAGCACCCCGATCCGGCCGAGGCCGAGCACGCCGACGGTCTTCTCCTGCAGCTCCACGCCGGTGTACTTGGAGCGCTTCCACTCCCCCCGCTTGAGCGCGGAGTGGCCCTGCGGGACATTACGGGCGGTCGCCAGCAGCAGTGCGATCGCGTGCTCGGCGGCCGTCACGATGTTCGAGGTCGGCGCGTTGACGACCATGACCCCGGCCCTGGTCGCGGCCTCGACGTCGACGTTGTCCAGACCGACTCCGGCGCGGGCGACGACGCGAAGCCCGGGGGCGGCCGCGAACACGGCGGCGTCGATCTTGCTGGCGCTGCGTACGATGATCGCGTCGACGTCGGCCACGGCGGCGAGCAGGCCCGCGCGGTCGGCGCCATCGGTATGGCGGACCTCGAAGTCGGGTTCCAGCAGGGCGATGCCGGCGGGTGAGAGCTCTTCGGCGACGAGGACTACGGGCTTGGTCAACGGTACGGTCCCCTTGCCTTGAAACGACGTGATGCCCCGGGCGGGTCGTACTGCGAGTCACCCTGTCGTGCCCTCGCCGCGCCCGAGTCTAGCGACGGTCCGCCGGCGGCTCCGGGACATGCGCGAACCCCCGCGCGCCCCCAGAGGGATGGCGCCCAGGTAGGCGCCCGTACGCACTAGTGTCGGGCACATGGCGAATGGAAACCCGAAGCTGGCCGACGTGCTCGCCCAGCGCGGTGAACCCGAGGAGATCCTGCGCGCGCTCGTCGACGGGGGGATCCTCATTGTGAGCAACCCCGACGGCTCGGTGCTCGTCGGGCAGCTCGAGGACGAAAGCATGGCCCTTGCCGCGTTCACCTCTCCTGAGGCGTACAGCCAGAAGCCGGACGACGAGACGTTCCAGCAGGCCGACGCCGCCCTGCTGCTGGAGATCGCGCGCAGCGGCGAGGTCGACGCCCTGGTCGTCGACCCGGAGAGCGACGACGCCGCCCTGATCCCGTTCAGCGACGTGCAGGGCTACCTGGTCACGCAGGGCATGGGCGTCGACGAGGACGTCGAGGTGGCGTTCCGGGCCAGCGACCACGAGCTCGTCCCCAGCCTGAGGGACGGGATCGCCGCGAAGCTCCCGGATTACCCGGCGGTCGAGCGGGTGTGGATCTCCGACGTCCGGATGCCGAGCGGTGTCGAGGGCATCATGCTGCACGTCGTGGTCGCCGAGGGCGCGGATCCGCAACTGGCCAACGAGCTGCTGCAGGCGACGATGGAGGGACTGCCGACCAGCGACGTCCCGGTGTTCGCCCACGTCGCCGACGAGGAGACCGAGGAGTTCCTGGGCGAGATGGAGGCCGTCGTCGTGCGGCGCTAGCCCGCCTCGGCAGGCGTACGGCAGGTACGGCATGGGCCGCCGCAGGACGGCCGGGTCGCGAACGGCGTGGGCCGTCGCCGGCGACGGCCGGGCCGGCAAGGGCGCGTCACCCGCGACCTGCGGGTGACGCGCCCTTTGGCGTCGGAAGAGCCGCCGGCTCATGCGGTTCTCGCGGGAGTCAGTCCTGCAGCCAGGACATCATCGGGCGGAGCTTGGCCCCGACCTCCTCGATCTGGGAGCTCTGCTCCTCCTCGCGGCGCTTGAGGAAGTTGGCGCGGCCGCCGTCGAACTCCTCGACGAGCTCCTTGGTGAAGGTGCCGTCCTGGATCTCCTTGAGGATCTTGCGCATCTCCTGGCGGGTCTCGTCGGTGACGATGCGCCGGCCGCGGGTGTAGTCGCCGAACTCCGCGGTGTCCGAGATGGAGTAGCGCATCCGCGAGAGGCCGCCCTCGTACATCAGGTCGACGATCAGCTTCATCTCGTGGAGGCACTCGAAGTAGGCCGCCTCCGGCTGGTAGCCGGCCTCGACAAGGGTCTCGAAGCCCGCCTTGATGAGCTCGGAGACGCCGCCGCACAGTACGGCCTGCTCGCCGAACAGGTCGGTCTCGGCCTCCTCGGTGAACGTCGTCTTCAACGCACCCGGCCGCGTGCCGCCGATGGCCTTGGCGTAGGACAGCGTCAGCGGCCAGGCCTGGCCGGTGGCGTCCCGCTCGACCGCGACGATCACCGGCACGCCACGGCCCTCGGTGTACTGGCGCCGTACGAGGTGACCGGGGCCCTTCGGGGCGACCATGCAGACGTCGACGCCCTCGGGCGGCTCGATGAGGCCGTAACGGATGTTCAGGCCATGGCCGAAGAACAGCGCGTCGCCCTCGACCAGCGACGGGGCGACCGCGTCCGCGTACAGCCCGCGCTGCAGGTGGTCGGGAATGAGCACCATCGTGAGGTTGGCCTCTTCGCACGCCTCCTCCGGCGTGACGACGCGCAGGCCGTCGTTCTCGGCCTTCTCACGGCTCTTGGAGTCCTTCGGAAGGCCCACGCGCACGTCGACCCCGGAGTCGCGCAGCGAGAGCGCGTGCGCGTGCCCCTGGCTGCCGTATCCGAGCACCGCGACGTGGCGGTCCTGGATGACGCTCAGGTCGGCGTCCTTGTCATAGAAGATCTCAGCCACTTGCGTTGCCTCTCTGAAAAGGGTTCAAGCGCTGCGCTCGATGGCGCGCAGCGAGCGGTCGGTGATGGAGCGGGTGCCCCGGCCGATGGCCACCATTCCCGACTGCACCAGTTCCTTGATGCCGAAGGGCTCCAGGACCCGGATCAGGGCCTCGAGTTTGTCCTTGCTTCCGGTGGCCTCGACCGTGACCGCGTCGGTGGCCACGTCCACGACCTTGGCGCGGAACAGCTGCACGGTCTCCAGGACCTGCGAGCGGGTCTCATGATCGGCACGGACCTTGATCAGCACCATCTCGCGCTGGACCGACGCCACCGGGTCCAGCTCGACGATCTTAAGCACGTTGATCAGCTTGTTGAGCTGCTTGGTGACCTGCTCCAGCGGCCGGTCCTCGACGTTGACGACGATCGTCATCCGCGAGATGTCGGGGTGCTCCGTCGTCCCGACGGCGAGCGAGTCGATGTTGAATCCGCGCCGGGAGAACAGCGCCGCGACGCGGGCGAGGATCCCCGGTTTGTTCTCGACCAGCACCGAAAGCGTGTGTCTGCTCATCTGCCGCGGTCTCCTTCTCGCTGTCCGTGCTCAGTCACGGTTCTCCCAGTCCGGCGCCATGTCGCGGGCGATCTTGATCTCGTCGTTGCCGGTGCCGGCCGCGACCATCGGCCAGACCATCGCGTCCTGGTGCACCACGAAGTCGATCACGACGGGTACGTCATTGATCTCCATCGCCTTGGCGATCGTCGCGTCCACGTCGGCGGCGTTGTCGCAGCGCAGCCCGGCGCAGCCGTACGCCTCCGCCAGCTTGACGAAGTCGGGGATCCGCCGGGACTGCAGGTCGGTGTTGGAGTAGCGCTCGTTGTAGAAGAGCGTCTGCCACTGGCGCACCATGCCCAGGTTGCCGTTGTTGATCACGGCCACCTTGATCGGGATGCCCTCGATGGCGCAGGTCGCGAGCTCCTGATTGGTCATCTGGAAGCAGCCGTCGCCGTCGATCGCCCAGACGGTCGTGTCCGGCCTGCCCCGCTTGGCACCCATCGCGGCCGGCACGGCGAACCCCATGGTGCCCAGACCGCCGGAGTTGATGAACGACCCGGGCTGCTCGTAGCCGATGAACTGGGCGGTCCACATCTGGTGCTGGCCCACTCCGGCGACGTACAGCGCGTCCGGGCCGGCGATCTTGCCGATGCGCTCGATGGTGTACTGCGGCGACAGGGACCCGTCAGAGGGCTGCTCATAGCCCAGCGGGTACGTCTCGCGCCAGGCGCCGAGCTGGCGCCACCAGTCGTCGTAGTCGCCCTTGCGGCCGGCCTCGTGCTCGTTCCGCACCGCGACGATGAGGTCCGTGAGCACGTCCTTGCAGTCGCCGACGATGGGCACGTCCGCGTGCCGGTTCTTGGAGATCTCGGCCGGGTCGATGTCGGCGTGCACGATCTTCGCATGCGAGGCGAAGGTGTCCAGCCGGCCGGTGACCCGGTCGTCGAAACGGGCGCCCAGCGCGATCACCAGGTCCGAACGCTGCAGCGCGCCGACCGCGCCCACGCTGCCGTGCATCCCGGGCATGCCCATGTGCAGCGGATGACTGTCGGGCAGGGCGCCCTTGGCCATCAGCGTGGTGACGACGGGCGCGCCGGTCAGCTCGGCGAGCGTGCGCAACTCGCCGGCGGCATGCGCCTTGAGCACTCCGCCGCCGACGTACAGCACCGGCCGGCTCGCCGCCGTGATCAGCCGTGCCGCCTCGCGCACCTGCTTGGCGTGCGGCCGGATCACCGGCCGGTAGCCCGGGAGCTGCATCGGCTGCGGCCAGACGAAGTCGACCTGGTTCTGCAGCGCGTCCTTGGCGATGTCCACGAGCACCGGGCCGGGACGCCCGGTCGAGGCGATGTGGAACGCCTCCGCGATGGTGCGGCCGATGTCGGCGGGGTCGGTGACCAGGAAGTTGTGCTTCGTGATCGGCATGGTGATGCCGGAGATGTCGGCTTCCTGAAAGGCGTCCGTGCCGATGGCGGCACTCGTCACCTGACCGGTGATGGCGACGATCGGCACCGAGTCCATGTAGGCGTCCGCGATCGGGGTGACGAGGTTCGTGGCGCCCGGGCCGCTCGTCGCCATGCAGACCCCGACCTTCCCGGTGGCCTGCGCGTACCCCTGGGCGGCGTGACCGGCGCCCTGCTCGTGACGTACAAGGATGTGGCGGACCCGCTCGGAGTCGAACAGGGGATCGTACGCCGGGAGGATCGCGCCGCCCGGGATCCCGAACACAGTGTCGACACCGACCTGCTCCAGGGCCCTGACGAGCGCCTGCGCTCCGGTCATCCGTTCGGTCATCTGCTTCGTCCTTGTGCTCTTGGGCGCTGGGTTCTGCCCGCTGTCACGTATCGTGCGCGGCTGCGCCGCGGGTGGCATGTCCCGCGGGCCCGGGGGTCATGGCCAACAAAAAACCCCTCGCGCCGGTCGGCGGTCGAGGGGAGCGCGCAAGCGATCTACTCGGTCAGCTCGCGCGCCGGCCAAGTACGAGAATCAGGTTGCGGTTCATGTCGTCAACCATGGCGAACTTCGCGGCTCGCGTCAAATCCGTGGACTGAACATCTCAGGATGCGAGACCGCCCGCCGCGGTCAACGTGATCGCGGCGGGCGGACCGGTGCCTCAATGGTTCACGGCGGGCACTGGCGCACCACACCGTGGCCTCAGGGATCTATGAGACTCGCTTCAGCACCACGTCGTCGGCCTTGACGAAGTACACGCGGTGGCCGAACTGGATCTCGTAGTACGTCAGCTTTCCGCGTACGACGGCGTGCTGCGCCACGTCGAACGTCGGCGAGTAGTCGTACTCACCGCGCGTCACGCCGCCCACGGCGTAACCCTGGCCCGCGGCGAAGGTGTACTGCATGGGCACCAGCGGCTGGACCGGCACACCGGCCGGGTACGCCTCCGGCTCCGGATAGGCGCGGCCATAGACCGGTACCGTCGCCGCCCCCGGCTTGGGCGTCACGACGAAACCGTGGGCGGCGAACGCGACCGGCTGGGCCTTGGGGTTGTAGAACCACGCCTCCTGCCCGAGGTACCAGATCGCCGTCCAGTCACCCTGCCGATCGGCCACCGCGTACTTCTGGCCGGTCGCGGCACGGGCGCTGTGGTCGTACACGCTCATCGTCGCGTCGCCGTTCGGCGGGTGCTTGCCGACGTCCTTGACCAGCGGCGCGTCGGCCCGTGGCTCGGTGCGCAGCATGATCGACCCGCCGCCGTGCGCCGGGCAGAGCGCCGACGGGTTCTTGTCGTCGCAGCCGGTGTAGGGCACCACGTTCTTCGCGTAGTCGGGAAGGATCATCACCACGCCGGAACTCGCCCCGGCGCCGGCGTGCAGCGGCCGGTGCAGCAGGTCGAAGTAGTGCGCCCAGTCCCAGTACGGCCCCGGGTCCTCGTGCATGCCCTGCACGCCGGCGGGCGTGGTGCCGGGGACGTTGTCGTGGCCGAGGATGTGCGCCCGGTCAACCGGGATGTCGTACTTCTTGGTCAGGTAGCGCACCAGCTCGGACGAGCTGCGGTACATCGCCTCCGTGTACCAGGTGCCGCCCTGTGCCAGGAAGCCCTCGTGCTCGATGCCGATGGACTTGGCGTTGATGTACCAGTTGCCCGCGTGCCAGGCGACGTCCTTGGCCTTGACGTGCTGGGCCACGTGACCGTCGGCCGACCGGATCGTGTAGTTCCAGCTGACGTACGTCGGGTCCTGCACCGAGTGCACCGTGCTGTCGTAGGAACTCTCGGTGTCGTGGATGACGATGTAGGAGATCTTCTGGCTCTTCGGCCGGTCGCCCAGATCGTGATTGCCGTAGCTCTCCGGGTCGTTCGGGTCGAGCTGCTGGTACGGCGCCGGGATCCACTCGCAGCCGAGGTCCTTCGGGCACTCGGTCTGGCCGTCGCCGGCGGCCGGCGCGGGGGTGCGCAGGCCGGGCGTCGCGGCGAGCGTGACCTTCTGCCCGTCGTCGGTGGTGCGGGAGGCTCCGGTGCGGACCACGTCGTACACCTGGCCGGCGAACCAGGAGGTGCCGCCGTAGCGGACGGCCGCGGAGTACCACGCGGCGGGATCGGCGCTGAGCGGCTTGCGGAGATCCCGCTGGTATCGGGCGAGCAGCGCGGCGCCGCCGCGGATGTTGGCCGCCGGGTCGGTGCGCAGCGCGCTCGGCGCGGCACCGGTGAGCCCGGCGGCCTGCTGCAGCGTCTGCGCGGCGACCGGGGTCTGGGCGGCGTTCGGGTGGGCGGCGGCGGCCTTGGGGCGGAGCGCCGCGCGGGAGCTGTCGCCTCGGGGGTCCTCTCCACCGCCCGCGAAGTGCTCCGCGGATGGGGCGAGCGTGCCGTCGACCAGGTGCATGGGCCCGAAGCCGCCGCTCACGCTCGGCAGGCCCCGGTTGGCGTCCCACCGGGACTCCAGGTACGAGACGGCGAGAAGAAGTCTCTCCGGCACGTGGTACGCCTTCGCCGCCTGGGCGAAGGACTGCTGGCGGGTGAGTGGGACCGGACTGGATTGCTGGGCGTGGGCCTGTCCGGTTCCAAGACCGGCCAGTACCACGGTCGCGGCGACGAGGGTACGGCGTCGCATGCGCATCGGCAGCCTCCGCGCTAACGGTTGGATGCCGGTAAGAGTCTCGAAGACACCGGGCCGCGTCAATGGCTTTCGATCAATTCGCCTGACGCGAAGGATTCCAACGAGAACGGGGCGCGGATCAGCTCGCGGAGATCACCGAGCCGTGCAGCGGGATGAACGCGTCGCCGCACGGGGTGGTACGCACCAGAGACTCGATATCGCTCGGTGCCATCGGACGCGACACGAGAAAGCCCTGCCCCCGCGGGCAGCACATCTCACGGAGGAGTTCGAGCTGCTCGGGCCGCTCGATGCCCTCGGCGACGACGATCAGCCCGAGGTCGCGGCCGACCCGGGCGATCGTGCGTGTCAGCAGGGTGAGCGTCTCGTCCCGCCCGAGCCCGGCCACGAACGACGGATCTATCTTGATCACGTCCACCGGCAGCTGCCGAAGGTAGGCCAGCGAGGCGTAGCCGGTGCCGAAGTCGTCGATGGCCAGGCGTATGCCGAGGTCCCGCAGGGCGGACAGCCGGGCGATGAGCTCCTCGGTCCCGTCCACGAGGACCTCCTCCCGGACCTCCAGCGTGAGCACCTCCGGCGGCAGCCCGCTGTCGGCGAGCGCGGCCGCGACCGACTCGATGAACCGCGGCGCGGCGATCTCGCGGGGCCGGAGGTTGATCGACAGACCGATCTCCCAGCCCGACTCCCGCCATCTGGCAACCTGGCCGCACGCCTCCCGCAGCACCCAGTTGCCGAGCGGGACCATCAGGCCGGACTCCTCCGCCGTGCCGATGAACTCCTCCGGCGGCACGAACACGCCGCCCCGCCACCACCGGACCAGCGCCTCGACGCCCATCAGGCGTGACGTGGCGAGCTCGACGACCGGCTGGTACTCGACGGCGAACTGCTGCTCGCTGAGCGCCCGCTGCAGGTCGCCACCGAGCTCGAGGCGGCGCATCACCTCGGCGTGCATCTTCGCGGCGAAGACCTCGACCCGTCCGCCGCCGAGATCCTTCGCGCGGGACAGCGCGATGTCGGCGTTGCGGATCAGTTCCAGTCCGTCGATGCCGTCCTCGGTGAAGGCGATGCCGACGCTGGCGGTGAGCACGATGCTGCGGTCGGCCACCCGGTACGGCTCGCCGGCCAGCGCCCGCAGCAGGCGCTCGCCGAGGTCGACCACTGTCTGCACCTCGGTGGCGCTCTCCACGAGGACGGCGAACTCGTCGCCGCCCCAGCGGGCGACCGTGTCGTCGGCCAGCACCCCGGCATGGAGCCGCCGGGCCGCCTGGGCGAGCACCTGGTCTCCGCCGGCGTGGCCGATGGAGTCGTTGACGGCGGTGAACCCGTCGAGGTCGGCGAAGATCACCGCGACCGGCCCCTGGCGGCGTGCCACCACCTCTCGTGCGCGTTCTTCGAAGTAGGCGCGGTTCGGCAGGCCCGTCAGCCCGTCGTGGAAGGTCAGGTGGGTGACCTGGCGCTGCAGCGCCGCCTGCTCGCTGAAGTCGCGGGTCGTCACCAGCAGCCGGTCCGTGGCGCCGTCGCCGCCCCGGCCGTACTGGGAGATCGTGGACTCCGTGGGCATCCAGGTGCCGTCCGTGGCCCGCACGCGGCAGGCGACGCGCACGACGCCGCCGTCACCGTCACCGTCGCCGTCGGCGGCGTCGGCGACCGCGCGGAGGAAGGCGGTCACCACGTCCGTGACGCGGGGCAGGTCCTCGGGGTGGATGACGTCGTACACAGGCCGGCCGAGCAGGTGCTCCGCGGCGTGGTGGTACGACCGCCGGGCTCCGGCGCTGACGTACTGGACGACGCCGTCCACCCCGCAGATGAGCACAACGTCGTTGATGCTCTCGGCGAGCGCACGGAAATGCTCCTCGCCGGTGCCCACGGCCCGGCGGAGCCGCTCGTTGTCGCGTACGAGCTCACCGAGCCGGGCCAGCACGACGAGCACCGCGGAGCCGGCCACCACCGGCACGATCGGCCTGAGCTCCCGTCCGGCGGTGAGCGAGTGACCGGCCACGAAGATCGCGGCGGCGGCGGCCGTCGCGGCGGGGGCGATGCCCGGCCGGACCAGCGGGCGAAGGACCTCGTCGGCGGACTGTTCACCGCGCACGACCCAGGGGGCGACGCCCAGGAGCAGGAACCCGAACGTGCGGGCGAGATCGGCGGGGGTGCCGTGAGCGCCGCCGTCGTTCAGCCGTATCGCGGCGTACACGACGTCCGCCGCCGTGAGGAGGAGCAGCGCACAGTAGGCGATCACCACGCGCCGGTGCCGTCCGCGTACGGCGCCGAGCGCGACGGGAAGCAGCACGCAGAGCAGCACGGCGTCGAACACCGGATAGCGCAGCTCGATCAGGAACTGGCCCCAGCCCTCTCCGGACAGGTGGTACAGCCGGTCGAAGAGCGCGACCCAGCCGACCACGAACAGGGCGCAGGCGCAGACGTAGGTGTCGGCGAGGTAGCGCAGCCAGGGACGCGCATTGCGGGGGAGGCGCATGGGCATGATGAAGCCAGCCGCCATGGCGACCGGGGCGACCAGGAGGAACAGGTCGGCCGGGGAGACCGCCACCACGGCACGGCTGATGACGAGCCGGGAGATGGCGTTGAAGGTCTCGCCGGCGCACCAGGCGAGCGCGGCGATGCCGAACCACCGCCACACGTCCCGGTCGAACTTCCCGGCGGGCGTGTGCGGCGCTCGCTGCGCGGCGTACAGCAGGGACGTCGCGGCGGCCGCCGCGGCCCATGCGGCCAGCCAGGAACCGGACGCGCCGCCGCCCCAGCCCAGCGCGAGGGCGAGCGCGTAGATCAGGGCGAGCGCGGCGATCACTCCGAACGGCCGCGCCGCCACCGGGACCCCCCAGCGCCGCCGCCCCGTTCCCTCGCCGCTCATCAGTGACTCGCTCCCTACACGTTGATCATGAGTGTGTCCCCGGAATGGAAACGACCCGGACCGAACGCATGACTCCCGAGACCCCACGGGCCTCAGGTCTTTTTCGGGCGTGGCGTGCCGCCGGTCTGTCAAGTGCCGTGTCATCCAATACGGAGCGGTGGCCCGCGGGGCGGGTCACCGGGTTGGAAATTGCAACCGCGCGGTGGCCGGGCCGGGATCACCGGCAGGGCCCGCGTGGCGGTCAGGCTGGTCAGCTTCGCCGTTCAATGTACGGGTCCTATGTCACAGAGCGATTGAGGCCGGGCGTCCACCTGGCGACAACCGGCCACGTTCAGTAATCATTCATCTGCCGTTTTAGGTAGTTTGTCGGTAACGCCAGCAAATGCGGAAAGCTGCGGTGTGTAATCACTCGTCATCCCGCAAAGCGTTCTACCGAAGGCTTTAGAGGATCAGTAGTCGCCCGTGATCACATTGAGCAGGGTCTCGCCGGAGACGTGCCGGGCGAGCTGATCCCGCACCAGGGCGATGGCCCGCCGCCGCGAGGCCGGGGTGGACCCTCCGACGTGCGGAGTGATGAACAGCCCCGGCGCCGACCAGAGCGGGTGCCCGGCGGGGAGCGGCTCCGGATCGGTCACGTCGAGCACGGCGCGCAGCCGCCGCCGCGTCAGCTCGGCGAGCAGCGCCTTCGTGTCGACGACCGGCCCTCGGGCGGCGTTGACCAGCAGTGCGCCGTCCTTCATCCGGGAGAGGAACGCCGCGTCGGCCATGCCGGTCGTCTCCGCGGTGGACGGCACGATCAGGACCACGGCGTCGGCGCGCGGCAGGAGCTCGGGCAACGCGCTCACCGGTCGGACGCCGTCGCGGGCGGTCCTGGCGACTCGCACGATCTCCGTCTCGAAAGGCACCAGGCGCCGCTCGATCGCCGCCCCCACAGAGCCGTACCCGACGATCAGAACCGTCCGGTCTGTCAGGGCGTCAGTCATGTGCCAGTCCCAGCGGCCCTCCCGCTGCGCCTGGGCGAACCCGGGGAACTCCCGCTGCGCGGCGATGATCGCGCCGACCACCCACTCGGCGGTGCTCGCGTCATGGACGCCGCGCGCGTTGCACAGGACGACGCCGTCGGGAACGTGCGGCAGGAAGGTGTCCACCCCCGCGACCTGCAGCTGCACGACCTCCAGGTTCGGCATCCGAGCGAGGATCTCCCGGCTCTGCCGGGTCGGGACGAACGGCGGCACGTAGAAGCCGACCGTGCCCGGGTCGCCCGGAAGGTCGTTCCCGCCGTCGTAGATCTGCGTGCTCACCCCGGCGACGTCCGCCACGGCGTCGGCGATCTCCTCATCCGGCACCCATACCTTCACCGTGCTGAACCTCCCGACGTGTCGGTGGAAATCGTACGACCGGCGGGCCAGGTCCGTGACGCCGGTACGCGGCACCGCTCCGGTCCCACCCCGCTCGGTGACCGGGACGATGTCGGACTTGACCACGGAGAGTCAACTCCGTTCGGCGACGTTCGTTCCGGATTGAGATGGGAACTTGACCAAAGTGAGGCTAAGCATCGTCGTCGCCGCCGCGCCGGACGGCTCCCTGTGGGTGAGCACCAGCAACAGGGACGGCCGGGGCTCACCGCACCAGGGCGATGACAGGATCCTCGTGATCCCCTGTCCTGACCGCCTCGGCCCGTCCGTGGACTCACCATCCGCAGGCCGCACACCCGCCCGGTCGCTCTAAGGTGATCAGGGTGAGCTATCCCCATAAGGAGCCCGACCGCTTCGACGGGCTCCTCGAGCACGTCGAGCGGTATCTCGGCCCAGCGCGCTACACCCAGCCGGCGGAGATCGAAGGACGCGACCGCGGCTTCGCGGTCGGCATCCATGACCATCCCGAGCTGTCCATGGTGACGGCGGCCACGACCGGTGCGCGCTTTCAGGCCATCCAGTCGCCGCTACCACTGGAGTTCGCGTGCTCGGCGCGGCCCGGTCAGGAGGACGAGGCCGCCTACCTGGTGCACGTGTTCGCCGACATGGCCGTGGAAAACGGATCTGAGGTGGAGTACGACGACGGGTTCCTGAACGAGGAGCCGCTGGTCCCGGGCACCTCCATCCACGGCCTGCTCGCCGCGCCGCACCCGCGCGCGGACGAGATGTTCAACCTCTTCCGCAACGCGCGAGGCGAACTCCAGCTCCAGTTCATCACCCTCGTGCCGATCACCGGCCCCGAGGCGGAGTATCTGCGCGACCACGAGACCGGCGAGCTGTTCGAGCTGTGGGAGTCCAGGGGCACCGACCTGCTCGACGTCTACCGGGCCTCAGCGGTCTGAGACCGGGCACCCGTGCGCCGCTGCCCGGCACGGCCGAGCCCCGCCACGCCGCGGTTCCTCTCGTTCGCCGGGAGGAACCGCGGCGTCCGGGTCAGCCGGTGAGCTTGTTGATGATCAGCTCGCGGGCGCGGCCCGCGTCGGCCTGGCCCCGGGTCGCCTTCATGACCGCGCCGACCAGCGCGCCGGCCGCGGCGACCTTGCCGCTGCGGATCTTCTCTGCGACGTCCGGGTTGCCGGCGATGACCTCGTCGATGATGGTGGCCAGCTCGCCCTCGTCGCTGACGACCTTGAGGCCTCGCCGCTCGACGACCTCGTCCGGCGTGCCCTCGCCGGCGAGCACGCCGTCGAGGACCTGCCGGGCCAGCTTGTCGTTGATCGTGCCCTCGGCCACCAGCCGGCTCACCCGCACGACGTCCGCCGGCGTCACCGGCAGCGCGGTCAGCTCGACGCCCTGCGCGGTGGCCCGCCGTGACAGCTCGTTCATCCACCACTTGCGGGCGGCGGCGGCCTCGGCACCCGCCTGGACGGTCTCCTCGATGAGATCGAGCGCCCCGGCGTTGACGATGTCCTGGAGCTCCTTCTCGGTGACACCCCATTCGCCCCGCACCCGGCCGCGCCGGGCGGCGGGCAGCTCGGGCAGGCTTGCGCGCAGCTCCTCCACCCAGTCGCGCGACGGGGACATGGGAACCAGGTCGGGCTCGGGGAAGTAGCGGTAGTCCTGCGCCTCTTCCTTGCTGCGGCCGCTCGTGGTCGTGCCGGTGTCCTCCTGGAAGTGCCGGGTCTCCTGGACCACACGCTCCCCCGCGTCCAGAACCGCCGCCTGCCGCTCGATCTCGTGACGTACGGACCGCTCGACGGAGCGCAGTGAGTTGACGTTCTTGGTCTCCGAGCGGGTGCCCCACGTCGCGGAGCCGATCGGCATGAGCGAGACGTTGACGTCGCAGCGCATGGAGCCCTCCTCCATGCGCACGTCGGAGACGCCCAGGGCGCGTACGAGCTCCCGCAGCTCGGTGGCGTAGGCCCGCGCCACCAGTGGGGCCTTGTCGCCCGTGGCGGGGATCGGCTTGGTGACGATCTCGACGAGCGGGATGCCGGCCCGGTTGTAGTCGACGAGCGAGTGGTCGGCACCGTGGATCCGGCCGGTGGTGCCGCCCACGTGCAGCGACTTGCCGGTGTCCTCCTCCATGTGGACGCGCTCGATCTCAACGCGGTAGCTCTGCCCGTCGACCTCCACGTCGAGGTGGCCCTCCACGCAGAGCGGCTCGTCGTACTGGGAGATCTGGAAGTTCTTCGGCATGTCCGGATAGAAGTAGTTCTTCCGGGCGAACCGGCACCACTCCACGATCGAGCAGTTCAGCGCGAGGCCGATCTTGATGATGCCCTCGATCGCGGCGCGGTTCGTCACCGGCAGGGCCCCCGGAAGGCCGAGACAGACCGGGCAGACCTGCGTGTTGGGCGGCGCGCCGAAGACCGTCGGGCACCCGCAGAACATCTTGCTGTTCGTGCCCAGCTCGATGTGCGTCTCGATGCCCAGCACCGGTTCATACCTGGCCAGCGCCTCGTCGTACGGAACCAGCGTCTCAGTGCTCATCGGTCTCACTCCTCGGGGTCGCTCCACTCACAGCTCCGGAGCCTCCTTCAGCAGCGGACCGCCCCAGCGGTCCTCGAGCGCCTTCTCCACGGCGGCGCCGACGCGGTAGACGCGGTCGTCGGCCAGGACCGGCGCCATGATCTGCAGTCCGACCGGCATGCGGTCCTCGTCGGCCAGGCCGCACGGCACCGAGATGGCGGCGTTGCCGGCCAGGTTCGACGGGATCGTGCACAGGTCGGCGAGGTACATCGCCATCGGGTCGTCGGCGCGCTCACCGATCGGGAACGCCGTCGTCGGCGTGGTCGGCGACACGAGCACGTCGACCTGGGTGTACGCCGCGTCGAAGTCACGCCCGATCAGCGTGCGGACCTGCTGCGCCTTGCCGTAGTAGGCGTCGTAGTAGCCACTGGACAGGGCGTACGTGCCGAGCATGATGCGCCGCTTGACCTCGGGACCGAAGCCCTCGGCGCGGGTGAGCGCCATGACCTCCTCGGCCGACCGGGCGCCGTCGTCGCCGACGCGCAGGCCGTATCGCATGGCGTCGAAGCGGGCCAGGTTGGACGAGCACTCCGACGGCGCGATCAGGTAGTACGCGGGCAGGGCGTAGGTGAAGTGCGGGCAGGAGACCTCGACCACCTTGGCCCCCAGCGACTCGAGCAGCTCGACCGCCTCGTGGAAGCGGGCCAGCACGCCCGGCTGGTAGCCCTCGCCGCCGAACTCCTTGACGACCCCGATCCGCAGGCCTTCGACGTCGGCGCGGCGCGCCGCCTCGACCACCGGGGGCACCGGCTGGTCGATCGACGTGGAGTCCATCGGGTCGTGGCCGGAGAACGCCTCGTGCAGGAGCGCCGCGTCGAGGACCGTACGGGCCAGCGGCCCGGGCGTGTCCAGCGAGGACGCGAACGCGATGAGGCCATAGCGCGAGGAGCCGCCGTAGGTGGGCTTCATGCCGACGAGGCCGGTGACCGCGGCCGGCTGGCGGATCGAGCCGCCCGTGTCGGTGCCGGTGGCGAGCGGCGCCTCGTAGGCGGCGACCGCCGCCGACGAGCCGCCGGAGGAGCCCCCGGGGATCTTCGTGAGGTCCCACGGGTTGTGCGTCGGCCCGTACGCGCTGTTCTCCGTCGAGGAGCCCATCGCGAACTCGTCCATGTTGGTCTTGCCGAGGATGACCAGACCGGCCTCGCGCAGCCGCGCGGTGACGGTCGCGTCGTACGGCGGCCGCCAGCCATCCAGGATCGCCGACGAGCAGGTGGTCGGCATGTCCTTCGTGGTGAAGACGTCCTTGTGCGCGATGGGCACGCCGGCGAGGGGGCCGAGCCTCTCGCCCGCGGCGCGCTTGGCGTCGACCGCGCGCGCCTGCTCGAGGACGATGTCCTCATCGACGTGCAGGAACGCGTTGACGGAGCCGTCGACGGCGGCGATCCGGTCGAGATGGGCCTGGGCGACCTCGACCGCGGACGCCTCTCCGGAGGCGATGAGCGCGGCCAGGTCGGCGGCGGTCTTCTTGATCATCACGCCTCCTCGTCCAGGATCCGCGGGACCTTGAAACGCTGTTCCTCGGCGGCCGGGGCGCCGGAGAGCGCCTGCTCGGGCGTCAGGCCGGGCCGTACCTGGTCGGCGCGGAGGACGTTCGTCAGCGGCAGCGCGTGCGAGGTCGGCGGGATGTTCTCCGCAGCGACCTCCTGCACCCGCGCGACCGCGGAGATGATGTCGTCGAGCTGGGTGGCGAGGTGATCGAGCTCGTCCTCGCGCAGCGCCAGCCGGGACAGCCGGGCGAGGTGGACCACCTCGTCGCGGGTGATGGCGGACATGTCGAAACCGTTTCTGCGATCGATGGGTTCCTGTCAATCCTAGAGGGCCCTGCCCACCAGCACCGACCGGTTTACTCAAGCATGATCGTCCCGTCACGGAGCGCGGGACCCGTGGGCCACCCGTGCGGACACAGGGTGGGCACCGTCCCTCAGCAGGCCGCCTCCTCCGGCGCGCTGAACTCGGCCTCGCGCTCGCTCAGCCAGAGCGTCGCGTCGGCGGCCGTCATCGGGGGCCTGAAATGGTAGCCCTGGGCCGCGTCGCATCCCATCTGCCGGAGCAGAGTGACCGTCGCGGCGTCCTCGACGCCTTCCGCGACCGAGCGAAGCCCGAGCGTGTGCACGAGATCGACGATGGACTGCACGATCACCGCGTCGTCCCCGGCCTCGCACAGCCGGCCGACGAACGAGGCGTCGATCTTGATTTCTTCGACCGGCAGGCTCTTCAGGCGTACGAGCGAGGAGTAACCGGTGCCGAAGTCGTCGAGGCTCAGCGGGATGCCGAGCTTGGCGAGCCCCTCCACCGTGTCGGCGGCGTAGGCGGGCTCGGTCATCAGGATCCGCTCGGTGATCTCGAGCTGGAGGGCGTGCGGCGGCATGTCGTGACGGAGGAGCCCGGAGGCGATCGTCTCGGCGAGCGTCGAGTCGAGCAGGTCCCGCCCGGAGGCGTTGATGGCGACCTGGACCCGCAGACCCGCCTTCCACCACTCGGCCACCTGGTCGAGCGCGGCGTCGACCACGAAGTCGGTGATGCCTCGCATGAGGTAGGTCTGCTCGGCGATCGGCAGGAAGTAGTCGGGCTTGAGCAGACCCTTCTGCGGGTGCCGCCAGCGCAGCAGCGCCTCCATGCCCGCCGGCCTGCCGTCGTCGAGGAAGATCTTGGGCTGGTAGTGCAGCTCGAGCTCGCCGCGGTCGATGGCGCGCCGGAGCTCTCCCTGGCGGCCGAGACGCTCGGGCGAGTTGCGATCCCGGTCGGGTGAGTAGATCTCCACCCCGGTGCGGTGCTCCTTCGCGACGTACATCGCGACGTCCGCGCGCTGCAGCAGAAGCTCGAAGTCGGGGGCATGGTCGGGGTGCAGGGCGATGCCGACGCTGGCCTCCAGATCGAACGAGTTGCCGTCGAGACGGACCGGCTCGCTCAGCGCGGCCCGCAGCCGGGCCGCCACCTCACGGGCGGCGCGGGCGTCGCGCACGGCCGGCAGCAGCACCGCGAACTCGTCACCGCCGAGACGCGCGACGAGGTCTCCGGGACGCACACTGTGGGTGAGGCGGTGCGCGACGAGCTGCAGCAGCCGGTCGCCCGTCGGGTGCCCGAGAGTGTCGTTGACCTCTTTGAACCGGTCGAGATCCAGCAGGAAGAGCCCGACCCGCTGCTTCTCCTCGCCGTCGTCGCCGCGCCCCGGCGCCGGGCGGCGCTCGAACTGGTGACGCGCCTCGGCGAGCGCCTCCTCGGTGCGGACGATCAGCAGCTTGCGGTTCGGGAGGCCGGTGAGGGCGTCGTGCAGGGCCTGGTGCTCGCGGCTGAGGGAGACCGAGGCGTTCAGATAGACCGCGACGAACGGCAGCACGAACAGGGGCACGAACGCCGCCGACCGGTTCATCGCGACCACGACGAGCGGCGCCAGCCCGAGCAGCGCGCTGTGCACGAGAAGCTGGAGGCCGAGGTTCCACCGCATAGCCTTGACGATCGAGCCGCGCTCGTGGAACGCGATCGCCGCGTTGACCAACGCCAGGTTGACCACGAAGTACGCCATGCCGGCGAGCGCCACGGCGAGCAGGTCGGTGCCGCCGGGGACCCAGGCGTGGGTGGGCGAGGCCGTGATGCCGAACATGAGGAGCACCAGGCCGGACGCCGTGAAGCTCAGGGTGTACTGCCCGACGTTGAACGCGGTGCGGTGCAGGGCGCGCCGGCGCAGGATGCCGGTGGCGACGGCGGCGATGGCATGCAGGAGCAGCGCCGTCGGAAGGCCCGCGTAGAGAAGCGTCGCGAAGGTGAAGGTGGTCGAGATCGTCGCGCCGGTCGTCTCCGTGGAGCCCGGTGTGATGATCGGCCTCAGCTCGCCGAACACGATGAGGCAGCCGATGATCCAGAACAGCGGACTGCGCACCAGCATCTGAAGATCGCCGGTGTGGAGGAAGGCGAGCGAGGCGGCGAGTACCGCGACGCCGACCGAAGTGACACAGACGACATAGGCCCACAACGGGGATCCACGCCGGGGGACGGTGTCCCGCGTGTTGTTCGGGTCCTTCATCACGTCCTCGGGGGGTTACACCAAACTGTTCCGCTTTTGACGAGGGCGGTGGTGTTTGGACGGACACAGGTAATGCTGAGGGGAGACTACGACGTTCGGGCAACTTCGCGAAACCGGTTGGGCACGTTCCGTTACGCCCGGAATCAACGGTCAGGCGCCACGACAGTGATCAGACGATACCGTACGGTATGTTTACGCAGGTCAGAAAGTGGTCACGAGATCGCGGTCATTCCTCGGCGGCGACGGCGACCTCTGTGGCCGCATCCGGCCCCTTTTCCAGCAGGACCCGGAACCCCGCCTCATCAAGGAGCGGTACGCGAAGCTTGACGGCTTTGTCGTATTTGGAGCCTGGGCTCTCCCCGAACACCACGAACCCGGTCTTCTTCGACACGGAGCTCGACACCTTGCCGCCGAGAGTCTGCACGGCCTCGGTGGCGGAGTCGCGGCTGAAGCCCTCGATCGACCCCGTGATCACCACGGTGACGCCTTCCAGCGGGCGCGGCCCCTCGACGCCCTCCTCCTCCATCCGGACCCCGGCCGCGCGCCACTTGTCGACGATCTCGCGATGCCAGTCCTCCTCGAACCAGTCCTTGACCGAGGCCGCGATCGTCGGCCCGACGTCCTCGACGGCGGTGAGCTCCTCCTCCGACGCGGCCACGATGCGGTCCATCGACCTGAACTCCCGCGCCAGGGCCTGCGCGGCCGTCGGCCCGACGTGCCGGATGGAGAGCGCGACGAGCACGCGCCACAGCGGCTGCCGCTTGGCCTTCTCCAGCTCCTCGAAGAGCTTCTCGACCGTCTTCTTCGGCGCGCCCGCCTTGGTGGCGAAGAAGGTGACGACCTTCTCCTCACCCGTCTTCGGATCGATCTTCGGCAGGCCGGTGCGCTGCTCGCGCACGACGGACCTGATCGGCTTCAACTGGTCGACGGTCATGTGGAACAGGTCGCCCTCGTTCTTCACCGGCGGGTCCTCTGGCTCCAGCGGCTGGGTCAGGGCGGTCGCGGCGACGTAGCCCAGCGCCTCGATGTCGAGGGCGTTGCGACTCGCCACGAAGTAGACGCGCTCGCGCAGCTGGGCGGGGCACGTGCGGGCGTTCGGGCAGCGGATGTCGACGTCGCCCTCCTTCTGCCGCCGCAGCTCGGTGCCGCACTCGGGGCACGTCGCCGGCATGACGAACTCCCGCTCAGTGCCGTCGCGCAGGTCGGTGACCGGGCCGACGATCTCGGGGATGACGTCACCGGCCTTGCGCAGCACGACCGTGTCGCCGATCCGCACGCCCTTGCGCCTGACCTCGTCGGCGTTGTGCAGGGTCGCGTACGCCACGGTCGAGCCGGCCACCTTGATCGGCTCCATCACGCCGTACGGGGTCACCCGGCCGGTGCGGCCGACCCCCACCCTGATGTCGAGGAGCCTGGTGTTGACCTCCTCCGGCGGGTACTTGAAGGCGATCGCCCAGCGCGGCCAGCGGCTCGTGGACCCGAGCCTGCGCTGCAGCGCGAGCTGGTCGACCTTGACCACGACACCGTCGATCTCGTACTCCGGCTCGTGCCGGTGCTCGCCGTAGTGCTCGATGTACTCGCGGACGCCGTCGAGGCCGTCGACGACCCGGTGGCGGTCGCCGACCGGCAGGCCCAACGACCTCATGATCTCGTAGGCGTCCGACTGGCTGGTGGGGTGCCGCTCACCGCCGCTCCACGCGGCGAACCCGTGCACGATCATGCTCAGCGGACGCCGGGCGGTGACCCGCGGGTCCTTCTGCCGCAGCGAGCCGGCGGCGGCGTTGCGCGGGTTGGCGAACGGCGGCTTGCCCGCCTCGACGAGGCCCTCGTTGAGCTTCTCGAACGCCTCGACCGGCAGGTAGACCTCGCCCCGCACCTCCAGCAGCTCGGGAATGTCATCACCCTCGAGGCGGGTCGGCACGGCGTCGATGGTGCGGATGTTGTGGGTGACGTCCTCACCGGTGCGCCCGTCGCCGCGGGTCGCCCCCCGCACGAGCCGCCCGTTCTCGTACACCAGCGCGACCGCCAGCCCGTCGATCTTGGGCTCGCAGAGGAAGGCGGGGACCGTGCCGACCTCCTTCTCCGCGCGCGTCACCCAGGCGGAGAGATCATCGGTGTTGAACGCGTTGTCGAGGCTCTGCATGCGCTCGAGGTGCTCGACCGTCTCGAAGTCGGTCGTGATCGGCGCCCCGACCTTCTGGGTCGGCGAGCCGGGCGTGACCAGCCCGGGGCTCTCGTCCTCCAGCGCGTGGATCTCCCGCATCAGCCGGTCGTACTCCGCGTCGCTGATGGTCGGCGAGTCGAGAACGTAGTAACGGTAGTTGGCCTCGTCGAGCTCCTGGCTCAGCTCGGCGTGACGCCGCCTGGCCTCATCGGGTACGCCTGTCGTCACGTCTGTCTCCTGCCGTGCGAGTGCCGCTGGTTCATAGTCTCTCGCGCGGTACCGACACTTTGACCTGCGGCGCGCCCCATTACCGGCCCGGCGGGCCCGCGGGGAGGCGTGTACCGGTGGGAGCCGGTGGAAAGCTCCCCGATCAGTCTTCGGCGGACTCCTGGAGGATCCGGGCCGCCTCGCGGCAGTGCCTCAGGGCGGCGCGGGCGTACACCGGGGTCGCGCCCCCCAAGCCGCAGGCGGGAGTGACGACGACGGTCCCGGCGAGGGCCTGGGGCGTGAATCCGAGGCGGTGCCACAGCTCTCGGACCGGGGCCACGGACCTCTCCGGCGTGGGCAGCCTCGCGTCCGTGCCGGGCACGACGCCCATGAGGAAGCCGGTGCCGGCCTCGACGGCCTCGCCGATGGCGTCCTCGTCGCGGATCAGTGACGCGTCCACCGAGATGGCCTTGGCTCCGGCCGCCCGCAGCAGCCCATACGGCGTCCGGGGGGCACAGCAGTGCACGATCGGGAAGACGCCGGCGGCCTCGATGACGCGCCGCAGGCCGGCCTCGGCCAATGGCGCCTCCACCGCGCGCAGCCGGGAGAAGCCACTGGCGGTCGGCACGGTCCCGGCCAGCACGCCGGGCAGCCCGGGCTCGTCCAGCTGCAGCAGGATCGTGGCCCGCGGCAGCCGGCGCCGGACGTCGGTCACGTGCGCGGCGACGCCCTCGGCCAGCGACGTGGTCAGGTCGCGTACCGCTCCGGGATCGGCGAGCGCCCGCTGACCGTTCCTCGTCTCGATGGCACCGGCGAGGGTCCACGGGCCCGCGACCTGGATCTTGAGTGGTCCGTCGAAGTCGCCCGCCTGCTCCTCCAGCGTGTCGAGGTCCTGGGCGAGGAAGCCGCGAGCGCGGGCGGTGTCGCGGCCGGGCCGGTCGCCGAACCGCCAGCCGGACGGCTGCAGCCCGACCGCCAGGTCGACGAGCAGGGCGGCGGTCCGGCCGATCATGTCGGCGCCGGGCCCGCGCGCGGGAAGCTCCGGCAGGTGCGGCAGGTCGGGCAGGTCGGCGAGCACGATCCGGAACGTCTCGGCCGGGTCGTCACCGGGATGGGAGCCGATGCCGGTCGCGACGCCGGTGGCCCACGGGAAGTCATGCACGGTCTGAGCCTAGTCAGCCGATCACTGGAGTCGGCCAGCGGTGATCACGCCGATCACTTGATGAGCAGCGCCATCTGGTCGAGCCGCTCCAGGGTCTCGGCGGTGGGCTCGGTCGGCAGGTAGAACAAGATCTCGTCCACCTCCGCGAGGATCAGCTGTTCCACGACCTCGGGCTTGGGCTCGACGGCGTAGGCGACGACCGGCACATGCCGCCCGGCGCGCTTGCGCAGCTCCTGGACGGCCTCGGCGAGCTTGCCGTCGCCACGGGCGGCAACGGGCATCCAGCCGTCGCCGAACTCCAGCACGCGGTCGAGGGTCTTGGGCCCCCAGCCGCCGATGAGGATGGGCGGCCTCCGGACCGGCTTGGGCCAGGAGAAGATCGGGTCGAAGTTGACGAACTCCCCGTGGAACTCGGCCTGATCCTTCGTCCAGATCTCCTTGATGGCGAGGACGTACTCGCGCAGGCGGGCCATCCGGGTCGTCGGGTCCGTGCCGTGGTTGCGCATCTCCTCGCGGTTCCAGCCCGCGCCGACACCGACGACCGTCCGGCCTCCGGAGATCAGGTCGAGCGAGGCCACCTCCTTGGCGAAGATGATGGGGTCGCGCTCGATGATCAGTGCGATGCCCGTGCCGAGCTCGAGTCGCTCGGTGACGACCGCGGCGGCGGTCAGCGCCACGAACGGGTCCAGTGTCCGGTAGTACATCCGGGGCAGCTCGCCCCCGTCCGGATACGGGGTCTCCCGGCTCACCGGTATGTGGGTGTGCTCCGCCACGAACAGCGATTGGAATCCGCGCTCCTCGAGCGCCGGGCCGAGCACGGTGGGCTCGATCCCCTCATCGGTGATGAACGTCGACACGCCGAACTTCATGGTCCCCCCAGGTGATAGCCCGGTCTTCTCATACCCGCACACCACCCGGCTGATCGCGGAGGCGACCACCAGTTGATCAGGCCATGCTGGGCGCGGCCACCGCGATCGTGGCGGACCCCAGCACCGTGTCTCCGTCGTAGAGCACCGCGGCCTGGCCCTTGGCCACCCCGCGCGCGGGCTCGCGCATCCGGATCCGCAGCGCGTCGCCGTCGAGGCTCGCCGTGCAGTCGTGCACCTCGCCGTGGGCACGCAGCTGCACCCGGCAGTCGCGCGGCTCGGTGGGCGGCTCCCCCAGCCAGACCGGGCGCTCGCCGACGATCTCGTGAACGTCCAGCGCCTCGCGCGGGCCGACCGTCACCGTGTTGGTCACCGGGGAGATGTCGAGCACGTAGCGGGGCCGGCCGTCGGGCGCGGGGCGGCCGAGCCGCAGCCCGTGCCGCTGGCCGATGGTGTAGGCGTAGGCGCCCTCGTGCTCGCCGAGCACCTCTCCGGAGGAGTCGACGATCGGGCCCTTCTCGGAGCCGAGCCGGCCGGCGAGGAAGCCCTGGGTGTCGCCGTCGGCGATGAAACAGATGTCGTGGCTGTCCGGCTTGTCGGCGACCGCCAGCCCGCGCCGCTCGGCCTCCCGCCGCACCTCCGCCTTGGTCGTGTCGCCGAGCGGGAACATCGCGTGCGCGAGTTGCTCCTTCGTGCAGACCGCCAGGACGTACGACTGGTCCTTTCCCATGTCGACGCTGCGCCGCAGCACGCCGTCGGCGAGCCGCGCGTGGTGGCCGGTGCAGACCGCGTCGAAGCCGAGTGCTAGCGCCTTGTCCAGCAGCGCCTGGAACTTGATCTTCTCGTTGCAGCGCAGGCACGGGTTGGGGGTACGGCCCGCGGCGTACTCGCTGACGAAGTCCTGGACGACGTCACGGTCGAACCGCTCGGCCATGTCCCACACGTAGAAGGGGATGCCGATCACGTCGGCGGCCCGGCGTGCGTCGCGGGCGTCCTCCAGCGTGCAGCACCCCCGGGCGCCGGTGCGGTAGGACTTGGGGTTGGAGGACAGCGCGAGGTGGACGCCGGTCACCTCGTGGCCGGCGTCGGCGGCCCGGGCGGCGGCGACGGCGGAGTCGACACCACCGGACATGGCGGCGAGTACGCGAAGAGTCATGACCCAACCGAGGGTACGCGCTCCCGGGGCCGGCGTTCGGCCCAGGTGACCCCACCACGCCGAACGGTACGGAAACGCACCGGCCAAGCGTACGCAGGAGCCCGCCGCGCATACGATTGGCGGCACTATGGGAATCTTCCGGCGCTCCGCTGACGCAGCCCCGCACATCGCGGCCATCGCCCGCTTCTGGGAGTGGTGGCCGCAGGCGCGCAGACGGCTGGACGAGGGCGTCCCCGCCGACGTCGCCGACGAGATGACCGAGCACGTCGAGGCCGTGCACCCCGACCTTGAGTGGGAGATCGGCCCCGGCCCCAGCCTGACCGTGAGCGGCGGCGGCGTGGGCGAGCTGCGCGGGATCGCCGAGCGCTGGCGGCGCGGCGCGCCCGACGACGGCTGGGAGTACCGCGCCGCGCGGTCCGCCGACCCGGCGATGCTCAGCGGGAAACTCCAGCTCGACGAGCACGAGTTCGACCTGGAGTACGTCCGGATGGGGCTCCGCGCCGACGCCGCCCGCGCACGCGTCGACGTCACGTCCTACCATCCGGACTTCCTGTTCGTACCGGAGGAGACCCAGCTCACCCTCACCTTCAGGGTGCTCGACTGGGCGCTGGGCGAGGACGACGTCGCGCGGTGGGTCGGAGACGTCCGTACGGTCGCCGACGAGCCGATGGACGCGCTGTCGGCGAGCATGCTGCCGCCCGTCGTCGAGCAGATCTCCGCGCCGTTCTCCGAACCCAACTGGCTGGCCGGCGAGGGCCGGACGCCGCTGGGCCATGCCGCGAGGGTCGCCGTGCGGTTCCCGCTGCACCGGCAGGACTACCCGCTCTGCGAGCTTTACGTCTCCGTGGCGCTGCCGTACGCCAACGCGAACCCGGACCGGCTGCCGGTCGAGCCGTCCGCGTCGGCGCTGCGCGAGTTCGAGGAGTCCGTCGAGTCGCTGGGCGCGCGGGCCGTGCTCGCCGCGCACGAGACCGGCGACGGGCGCCGGGTCTTCCATCTGTACGCCGACCCGGAGTCCGGTGCGGTGGCCGAGCTGGATCAGCTCGCGGCGGCCTGGGCCGAGGGGCGTGCCAAGGTCTCCTCGCAGCCCGACCCCGGCTGGGACGCCCTGGAGCCGTACCGGCCCTGACGGGTCGTCCGCACGCCGCGGCGCTCAGGCGGCGCCGCGGGCCGTCC
>JAOPYL010000082.1 GCA_025964625.1 Actinoallomurus sp.
CACCGGATCCTCGAGCCTGCGCAGCGCCCCGCCCAGATCCTCGACGTCGCGCAGGGCCGGCACGCCGAGCAGCTTCGCCGCCTTCTCGCAGGCGGCACGCCGGCTCGCGTACCCGCCGTCGAGCAGCCGGTGCTCGGCCCGGGTCTCGATGACCAGCAGGGTCAGGCCGGTCAGGTCGAGCGGCACCTGCGTGGACAGGCCGCTGCGGCAGTCGAGCAGCAGCGCGTGTCCTTCGGTGCACAGCAGCGACGCCGACTGGTCCAGGATGCCGCAGGGCATTCCGGCGAAGTCGTTCTCCGCGCGCTGGGCTATGCGGGCCAGCTCGGGCCGCGGCAGGTCCAGCCCGTACAGGTCGCACAGGGCCACCGCGACCGCGCACTCCAGCGCCGCGGACGAGGACAGCCCCGCGCCCTGCGGCAGGTCCGAGTCGATGAGCACCGACGCGCCGCCGATGTCGTGACCCGCCGCGCGCAGTGCCCAGGCCACCCCGGCGGCGTACGCGGCCCAGCCGGTAACGGAACCCGGCACGGGCCCGGAGACCTGTACGGTGTCCGGCGACTGCCGCGAGCGCAGCTCGAGAACGCCGTCGTCGCGCCGCGCGGCCGCGGCCGTGACGCCCTGGGCGAGGGCGAACGGCAGCACGAAGCCGTCGTTGTAGTCGGTGTGCTCGCCGATCAGGTTGACCCGGCCCGGAGCGTGCCAGACGCCGTCGGGATCGCGCCCGTAGGTCTCTCGGAAGTTCACGCACCCTGCCTATCGGATGGGGGGCAGCGATCATAGCGGGAGGCCTCCTGGGAACTGACGCCCCGGCGCCCCGGTGGTTCCGGGCGCCGGCGCCGCGGACGTGCGCCATGCCGAATCGGGGATAAAGGCCGGGACCCCGTCGTGCCGGTCAGCGCCGGGCGAACGCCCACGCGTCGGCGACCATGGCCCGCAGGTCACGCTCGGGCTTCCAGCCCAGCCGCTCGGTGATCTTGGCGGAGGAGGCGATCAGCACGGCCGGGTCGCCGGGCCGCCGCGGGCTCTCCACCGCCGGGATCTCGTGTCCCGCCACCTCACGGCACACGTCGACGACCTCGCGCACGGAGTAGCCGGACCCGCTGCCCAGGTTGAAGACCTCGTGGACGCCCGGGGTGCAGGCGTCCAGCGCCAGCAGGTGCGCCGCCGCGAGGTCCACGACGTGGATGTAGTCGCGGACGCAGGTGCCGTCCGGGGTCGGGTAGTCGGTGCCGAAGACGCCGACCGACTCGCGTTCCCCCAGCGGCACCCTGAGCACGTTGGGGATGATGTGCGTCTCCACGGTGTGCCGCTCGCCGTACCGTCCGTAGGCGCCCGCGACGTTGAAGTAGCGCAGGCTCACTCCGCCGAGGCCGTACATGCGGGAGTACTCGGCGAGGGTCGTGTCGATGGCCAGCTTCGAAGCCCCGTACGGGTTCGTCGGACGGGTCGGGTCGGTCTCCACGATCGGCGTGCGCTCGGGCTCGCCGTACGTCGCCGCGGTGGAGGAGAACACGATGCGCCGGACCTCGTGCACCCGCATGGCGTCCAGCAGGGCGAGGGACTCGCCGAGGTTCTTGTCCCAGTACAGCCCCGGTTTCTCGACGGACTCGCCGACGAGGGACCTGGCCGCGAAATGCAGCACTCCGTCGAACCCCTCGGCCAGCACATCGCGGGCGGCCTCGCGGAGTGTCGCCCGGACCAGCCGGGCGCCGTCCGGGACCGCGTCGGCGTGGCCGGTCGAGCAGTCGTCCAGCACGACGACGTCGTGCCCCGCCTCCAAAAGCCGGGCCGAGACAACACTCCCGATATATCCGGCGCCCCCCGTGACGAGAAGCTTCATCGGACCTCCTGTAACCATGAACGGGTACGCTTGCAGCCCTAGTCTTTCCGAACAACCGACCAGGACATGGACGACCCACATAGTCATCGGCGTTTCTCATGACAGGAACGCTCGCGAGCGCCGCCATCGTCTTGGCGCTCATTCTGATCGAGGCGCTGTTCGTCGCGTCCGAGCTCGCCCTTGTCTCGCTGCGTGAAAGCCAGGTCCGCCGCCTGGCGGGACATGGGCGGCGCGGCGCCGCGGTGGCCAGGCTGGTCAGCGATCCGAACCGTTTCCTCGCCGTCGTGCAGATCGGCGTCACGCTCACCGCGCTACTGTCCTCCGCGTACGGTGCCATCACACTGTCCGAGACGGCCAAGAAAGCGCTGATCAAGCACACCGGGCTGTCCAACGGGCTGGCGGGCTTCATCGGTGTCGTCGGCGTCACGCTGATCATCTCCTACGTCACGCTGGTGATCGGGGAGCTGGCGCCCAAGCGCCTCGCATTGCAGCGGGCCGAAGGGGTCGCGCGGCTGGTCGCCCCGTTCCTCGACCGGATGGCGGCGGTGTCGCGACCCGTCATCTGGCTGCTGTCCAAGTCCACGAACGTCGCCGTGCGCCTGCTCGGCGGCGACCCGGACACCTCCCGTGAGGCGATCACCGCCGAGGAGGTGCGCGCCCTCGTGGCGGGCAACACCGATATCGCCCCGGACGAGCGGGAGCTCATCGAGGAGGTGTTCGCCGCCGGGGAACGGCAGCTGCGGGAGGTGCTCGTGCCGCGCACCGAGGTGGAGTTCCTCGACGCCGACACGCCGCTGTACAAGGCCGCCCAGATCGCCGCGGGCAGCCCGCACTCCCGGTACCCCGTCTGCCGCGACTCCCACGACGAGGTCGTCGGGTTCGTGCACGTCCGCGACCTGCTCGACCCGCAGTTCTCCGGGCGCTCCACGCCGGTCGGCGAGGTCGTGCGGCCCGTGCTCTACCTGCCGGCGAGCAAGCGGGTGCTCGCCGTCCTGTCGGAGATGCGCCGTGAGGGCCACCACCTGGCGATCGTGGTCGACGAGTACGGCGGCACGGCCGGCATCGTGACCCTGGAGGACCTCGTCGAGGAGCTCATCGGCGACATCCGCGACGAATACGATGTGGAAGACGCCCAGGCGCGCCGGCTGCACGGCGGCGCGCTGGAGATCGACGGCCTGCTCAACCTCGACGACTTCACCGACGAGACCGGCGTCGAGCTGCCCGAAGGGCCATACGAAACAGTGGCCGGCTACCTGATGGCCGTTCTCGGCCATCTCCCGCAAGTGGGGGAGAGCACGGAAGTGAGCGGGCATCGTCTCTCTGTCACCGAGGTCGACGGCAGGAGGGTGTCGCGCGTGCGCGTCACTCCACCACCGGCCCCTGAGCCCGAACACGACGAGGCCTGAGAGAATCCACGTATGCCCACCGAGCCAATCCCGTCCGGCGGGGCTTCGCGCCCGCGGGTCCTGTCCGGGATCCAGCCGACCGCCGACTCCTTCCACCTCGGCAACTACCTCGGCGCGTTGCGCCAGTGGGTGGCCCTGCAGGACACCCACGACGCGTTCTACTGCGTCGTCGACCTGCACGCGATCACGGTGGAACAGGACCCGGCGGTGCTGCGGCGCCGTACGCGGGTGGCCGCGGCCCAGCTGTTCGCGATCGGGATCGACCCGGAGCGGAGCACGCTGTTCGTGCAGAGCCACGTCCGGGAGCACGCGGAGCTGGCGTGGGTGCTGGGCTGCCTCACCGGGTTCGGTGAGGCGAGCCGGATGACGCAGTTCAAGGACAAGTCGGCCAAGCAGGGCGCCTCCGCGACCTCCGTCGGACTGTTCACCTACCCGGTCCTGCAGGCCGCCGACATCCTCCTCTACCAGGCGGACCAGGTGCCCGTGGGGGAGGACCAGCGGCAGCACCTCGAGCTGACCAGGACGCTGGCGCAGCGCTTCAACCACCGGTTCGGCGAGACGTTCGTCGCGCCGGAGGCCTACATCCCCAAGGCGACCGCGAAGATCACCGATCTGCAGGAGCCGACGGCGAAGATGAGCAAGTCGTCGTCCTCCCCGCAGGGCATCCTCGACCTGCTCGACGAGCCGGGCCCGCTCCGCAAGAAGGTCATGCGCGCGGTCACCGACACCGGCACCGAGATCGTCGCGGACGAGCAGAACAAGCCCGGCGTCACCAACCTGCTCCGGATCTACTCCGCGCTGGCCGACACCTCCATCGATGACCTGGAGCGTCGCTACGAGGGGCAGGGGTACGGCGCGCTGAAGAAGGACCTGGCCCAGGCCGTGCTCGACACCTTCACGCCCATCAGGGAACGCACCGAGAAGCTCCTCGCCGACGAGGAGCAGCTCGACCGGCTGCTGGCCCGCGGCGCGGACCGTGCCGGCGCGGTGGCCCGCCAGACCATGGAGGCCGTACGCGACCGGGTGGGATTCCTGGGCCGTGCCTGACCTAGGGGACCGCACGATCGGGGTGGCCGTCCCCATACCCGATCCGTACGGTCTCGAGCTGCAGCGATGCCGCGAGTCGTTCGGAGACCCCCTCGCCCGGTCCATTCCCACGCACATCACGCTGGTGCCGCCCATGCGGGTGCCGGCGTCGGCGATGGAGGCGATCGAGAGACACCTGCGCGAGGTGGCCGAGGACGAACGGCCGTTCCCCATCCACCTTCGCGGCACGGGCACCTTCCGTCCCGTCTCCCCGGTGGTCTTCGTCGCGCTGGCCGTCGGCATCAGCGACTGCGAACACCTCGAGCGGCGGGTGCGCCGCGGGCCGCTGGACCGCGCGCTGAACTTTCCGTACCACCCGCACGTGACCGTCGCCCACCATCTGGCCGACGACCCGCTCGACCGGGCGTTCAAGGAGCTCTCCGACTATGAGACCGAGTTCCCCGTCTGGGGGTACTCCCTCTACGAGCACGGCCAGGACGGCGTGTGGCGGCCACGGCGGGAATTCGCCTTCGGCACCGGCCTGCCCCGGCCCGTGAGCGACGACCACGGCCGGTGAATCTTTTCCGAATCTTCTCCTTTCCTGCGGGTAGTGCGTCCCCCATGACGGCGGTCATCGGTGGAGTGCGGCGCGGGGTCACGTCCGTTCAGGAGCGTGTGGCCGCGCTTCTGCGCAGAGGACGGGCCCGGTGGCGGTGGTTCGACCATCTGGGCCGGGCGTACGACCGGTACCGCGAGCGGCGCGGCGACCGGCTGGCGGCGGCACTGAGCTTCTACGGCTTCCTGTCGTTCTTCCCGATGGTCGCCCTCGCCTTCGCCATCACGGGCTACGCGGTGGCGATCAGCCCACGGGCGCGTGACGCCGTCGGCAAGGTGATCAACGAGATGTTGCCGGGGCTCGCGGGCAAGCTCCCGGTCCAGGAGATCGCCGCCGCCAAGACGGGGGCGGGTGTCTTCGCCCTGATCGGGCTGGTCTGGAGCGGCCTGGGCTGGATCGGGGTCTGGCGTGAGTCGCTGCGCACGATCTGGGAGAGCAGCGAGGATGAGGGCAACCCCGTCGTCAACAGGCTTCGCGACCTGGGCGTGCTTTTCCTGCTGGGCCTGGGGCTGCTCGCGTCGGTCATCATGTCCGGCTTCGCCACGTCGGCCACGCACGCCGTACTCCTCTCGATCGGGCTGTCCGGCATGGTCGGCGCCGGCACGTTCCTGCGGCTCGTCGCCGTGGCCGTCGCGGTCGGCACGAACACCTTGGTCTTCCTTGTGCTCTTCTCCCAGCTGGCCGGCACCCGGGCGTCGTGGCGGCAGCTGCTGCGCGGCTGCCTGTTCGGCGCGGTGGGCTTCGAGGTGCTGAAGCTGGCTGGCACCTACCTTGTCGGGCACACCATGCGGAACCCGGTGTACGCCTCGTTCGCGGTGCTCGTCGGCCTGCTGGTGTGGATCAACGTGGTGTCGCGGTACATCCTGTTCACCGCCGCGTGGACGGCGACGCGCCGGGTGGTCCTCAGCGTGGACGCGCGGAACCCAGACGACACCTGATCACGGATTCGGCGTCTCCTCACCCGTGCCCGGCCGGTCGAGCGGCTTGAACGGGCCACGGTCCTCGGGCTTCGGGTGCGTGGCGCCCTCGTCCTCGTCCGCGACGTCCGGCTCCCTGACCGTGGTGTCGTCGATCGTCTCCTCGGCGGCGGGCCGGGGCTGGGTGGGGTTCGGCACCGTCTGCCACGGTGACGGGGAGTCCTCCCCGGCCGGCGGGATCGGGGAGCCCGCGACCTTGACGTCGCCCGGCGGGCGGCGGCGCACCGGTGGGGGCTCGGTCTCCGCGCCGGGCTCGCCGCCGCCGCCGGAGTCCGGCGGCACGAA
>JAOPYL010000084.1 GCA_025964625.1 Actinoallomurus sp.
CGGGAACCTGACGGGACCAGCGGAACCGCACCCAGCCGACCTTCGGAACCCGCACCTCACCGACCTTGCGGGACAGACGGCGCACATCCCAGTGCCTGCCGCGCTGCCCGACGACCCGAAACCCCTCATGCCGGCCCGCTTTACGCCACCTCGGACGCCGGTGAGTACCGGCGAAGAAGTTGCTCATGGCCTGGGCGAAATCCCGCAACGCCTGCTGCTGCACCGTCTGCGAACCCGCCGCCAACCACCCGAACGCTTTACGCGCCTCGGTCAACTGCCGACACTGCTCCCCATAGCCCGGCGCACCCGCCCGCCCCGGCCGCCAATGCTGATGCTGCTCCACCGCACGATCCCACACCAAACGGGCATGCGCGCAATGCTCCAGCAACACCCGCTCCTGGGCGGACGTGGGCTCAAGACGAAACCGCATACGAACACGCTAACGACCACCACCGACATTTCCAGGAGGGAGCGACGTTTCCTCCCCGGCCCCAAGGCCGGGGTCTCCACACCGCGCATCTGATGAAGCCGGCCTGCTGCCAGATGATCGAAACGGGCATGGTGATGAGCGCCAGCGAGGCCGACCAGAGCACGACCGACATGGTGAACTCGGCAACGCCGATCGGGAACGCCAGCAGGAGGTAGACGAGGTCCTTCCAGGTGGCCGGATCGACGGCCATCGCCTTCCACTTCTTGAAGGGGTTCCCGCCTTGGGGAAGAGTGCGGTAGGGGCTGGGCACCTCGACGCCGAAGGCCAAGCGTACGAGCCGGCGTTCCAGCATGGCGGCGCCGCGCCACAGGATCATCGTGAGAGCGAGGCCGAGCACCCCCACCCAGATGATCACGGTGCCGGCCGACACCGACAGCAGCACCACCAGGCTGATGAAGTAGGCCAACCCCAGCGGGAAATGCAGCAGAAGGTAGGCCGCCGACCGCCAGGTCGGCGATTCCCCCGCCAGCCGCACGGGCCCCAACCGCCGCAGCCGGGAGGGCGTTGTTCCGACCGTGCCGTTCACCGGTGTCCCTTTCCTGCCGCCTTAACCGTACGGCCCCAGCCTTCCGAACGGCAGCCCCTCCCGCCATGGAGCGTCCCAGCCTTCCCGGGGTGGGGCTATCCCCACCACCGGACGGGCCCGGACATGCGAGATCCCCCGAAGCCGGCGGCTTCGGGGGATCTCGGGTGAGCGTCAGTCGTTCAGCGTCGTCTTCTGCACCTGCAGCAGGAACTCCGCGTTGGACTTGGTCTCCTTCATCTTCTCGATGAGGAGCTCGAGGGCCTGCTGGGTGTCGAGCGCGTGCAGCACCCGGCGCAGCTGCCAGACGACCCGCAGCTCGTCCGAAGCCATCAGGATCTCTTCCTTACGGGTGCTGGAGGCGTCGACGTCGATCGCCGGGAAGACCCGCTTTTCCGCGAGCTCCCGGCGGAGCCGCAGCTCCATGTTGCCGGTGCCCTTGAACTCCTCGAAGATGACCTCGTCCATCCGGGAGCCCGTCTCGATCAGCGCGGTGGCGAGGATCGTGAGCGAGCCGCCGTTCTCGATGTTGCGGGCGGCGCCGAAGAACCGCTTCGGCGGGTACAGCGCCGTCGAGTCCACACCACCGGACAGGATGCGGCCGCTGGCGGGGGCCGCGAGGTTGTACGCCCGGCCGAGACGCGTGATCGAGTCGAGCAGCACGACGACGTCGTGGCCCAGCTCGACGAGCCGCTTGGCGCGCTCGATGGCGAGCTCGGCGACCATGGTGTGGTCGTCGGCGGGCCGGTCGAAGGTCGAGTGGATGACCTCGCCCTTCACCGTCCGCTGCATGTCGGTGACCTCTTCGGGACGTTCGTCCACGAGGACGACCATCAGGTGGCACTCGGGGTTGTTCTTGGTGATCGCGTTGGCGATGGCCTGCAGGACCATCGTCTTACCGGCCTTGGGCGGCGACACGATCAGGCCACGCTGGCCCTTGCCGATCGGGCTGACGAAGTCGATGATCCGCGTGGTGAGCTGCGTCGGGTCCGACTCCAGGCGCAGCCGGTCCTGCGGGTACAGCGGGGTCAGCTTGGAGAAGTCGACGCGGCCCTTGGCCTGCTCCGGCTCCATGCCGTTGACGGTGTCGAGACGGACGAGCGCGTTGAACTTCTCACGCCGCTCGCCGTCCCGCGGCTGCCGGACGGCGCCGGTGATGACGTCGCCCTTGCGCAGGCCGTACCTGCGGACCTGGGCCAGCGAGACGTAGACGTCCTGGGGACCGGGCAGGTAGCCGGTCGTGCGAACGAACGCGTAGTTGTCGCGGATGTCAAGGATGCCGGAGACCGGGATCAGGACGTCGTCCTCATTGATCACCGGGTCGGGCTCGCCGTAACGCTCGCGGCCGCCACGGCCGCGGTTGCGCTCGCGCTCCCGGAACCGGCCACGACGGCGCCGGCCACCGCTGCCGTCGTCGTCATCGGTCTCGGCCTGGCGCTGGCTCTGGCTCTGGCTCTGACCGCCGCGCTGACCCTGGCCACCGCCGCGGTTGTCGTCGCGCTGGCCACGGTTGTCGTCACGCTGGCCGCGATTGTCCTCACGCTGGCCACGGTTGTCGTCACGCTGGCCACGGTTATCGTCACGCTGGCCGCGATTGTCCTCGCGCTGGCCACGGTTATCGTCGCGCTGGCCGCGGTTGTCCTCGCGCTGGCCTTGGCCGTCGCGGTTGCGGTTGCTGCGCTGGCGCTGGCGCTGGCCGCCTTCACGGCCGCCGCCTTCGCGGCCACCCTCCCGGCTGCCACCCTCAGCGGCGGAGTCGGTGGTGTCCGTGGTGTCCGTGGAGTCGGCCTTGGTCTCCTGCTGTGGTGCCTCGTCGCGCTTGGCCGTGCGGTCGCGCCGCGGCTGCTGCGCCTCGGCGCCATGGCCGCGCCCCGCGTCCGTGGCCGCGTCCGTGGCCGTGGCCGTGGCCGTGGCGGGGGCCTCGCCGCCGTTCTTGGCGGACGTCGCCTGGTCACCGCCGCCGGCGTTCTGCGCCTGCTTCTCCTGGATGGCAGCGATGAGCTGGCTCTTGCGCATGCCGCCCGTACCGCTGATGCCGAGGCTGGAGGCGAGAGCCTTCAGCTCGGGCAGCACCATCGCCGACAGGCCCGTGCCCGTGCGGCGGCGCCGCGGAGCAGGAGCCGCATCGTCGGCAGGGGTGGCGTCAGGCGCCGTTGTCGCTGCGTCCGTGAGGAGTTCGGTGGATTCGCTCACTAAGGGTCCTTCCCAGGGAGCGGGTGTGGCCTCCGTCGGCCAGGCAACCCGGTAGTGCGAACCGGCGGGGGCGCCGGATCAGTCGAGCTCTGCTGATCTCCGTGTGATCTGCGAAGAGTTCTGGCCACAGCCAGATGGTGGAGGCAGGTTCTCGTGGAATATCCCCGGTCCCGATACGTCCGAAGTTTTGATTGAACGCTGAACAACGAGCAGTGTCGTTGCCGGGGAACCACATCCGCGTCGCGCGGCCGGCGTAAGCCGAAGTGGCTGACGAGCCCACGCCCCCGAGCGGGGCATCTGGTGCGGCACTTAGCCTAACATCACCTGGGCACACTGCTATTCCCAAGACGTCGATGTCGCGTGTTACTGATCAATCGGCCGGACGCATGCGCCATGGGGGGCAACGTCCAGCGGGTGTATGTGCCACGAACTACCCACTTCCGCGGCGATTGAATCAACTTCGTCGCGGAACGTGAGGGCGAGAACCGTAGGCCCGGCGCCGGAGACCACCGCGGCGACGCCGTTCCCGCGTAGCCGCTCGACCAGCGCCACCGACTCGGGCATGGCCGGGCGCCGATAGGACTGGTGCAGCCGGTCCTCCGTCGCGTCGAGCAGCAACTCCGGCCGTCCCGTCAGCGCAGCGACGAGCAGCGCGGCGCGCCCGGCGTTGGCGGCGGCGTCGGCGTGCGGCACCACCTTCGGCAGGAGGCCCCGGGCACGCTCGGTGGCGAGCCTCCACTCCGGCACCAGCGCCACCGGCCGTACGTCCGGCGACACGTCGAGCCTGGTCAGCCGGGGACCGGTGTCGGCCTGCCAGGCGATGGTCAGGCCGCCCGCGAGGCAGGGCGCGACGTTGTCCGGATGCCCCTCGATCCGCGTGGCGAGCGCCAGGACGTCGTCGTCGGTGAACCGGTGCCCGCCGGGATGCAGGGCGCGCGCGGCGAGGATACCGGCCACCGTCGCCGCGGAGGACGAGCCGAGCCCCCGCGCGTGCGGAATGCGGTTGACGCAACGGATCCGCAGCCCCGGGACCGCCGAGTCCCCTGAGTCGCCCGTGTCGTCCAGCGAGCCGATGAGGGCGTACGCCGAGCGGAACGTCTGCGCGATCAGGTGCTGCTCGCCGCGCCGCGCGGTCTCCTCGCCCTCACCGGTGACTTCGATCGACAGGCCGGAATCGGCCATTTCCACGTCGACGTCGTCGTACAGAGTGACCGCCAGCCCGAGCGCGTCGAACCCGGGACCGAGGTTCGCGCTCGTGGCAGGGACGTGTACCCGCACCGCACGTGCCTGGGGGGTCTCCTGGGTCAAATGAGTTCCAGGGCCGAGGCTGCGGCGTGTGCGTCCACCGGCACGGTCAGGGGTGCGGGCGCGCCCGAGATCGCCCAGTCGGGGTCTTTCAGGCCGTTCCCGGTCACCGTGCAGACGATGCGCTCGCCCGGCCGTACGAGCTCCTCCTCACGGGCCTGCAGCAGACCGGCGACGCTCGCGGCCGAGGCTGGCTCGACGAACACGCCCTCCTCGCGGGCGAGCAACCGGTAGGCGGCGAGGATCTGCCGGTCGGTGACGGCCTCGATGGCCCCGCCGGACTCGTCACGCGCCGCCACCGCCAGGCCCCAGGACGCGGGATGCCCGATGCGGATCGCGGTGGCGATGGTCTGTGGCGCCGCCACCGGCTCACCGCGCACGATCGGCGCGGCTCCGGCGGCCTGGAAGCCCAGCATGCGCGGGCGCGTGTCGTACTCCCGGTAGCCCATCCAGTAGGCGGAGATGTTGCCGGCGTTGCCGACCGGCAGGCAGTGCGCGTCGGGGGCCGCGCCGAGCGCGTCGACGATCTCGAAGGCGGCCGTCTTCTGGCCCTGCAACCGGAACGGGTTCACCGAGTTGACCAGTGCCACCGGGTAGTCCGCGGCGAGCTTGCGGGCCAGCTCGAGACAGTCGTCGAAGTTGCCGTCGACCTGGAGGAGCCTGGCCCCGTGCACGAGCGCCTGCGCCAGCTTGCCCATCGCGATCTTGCCGCGGGGTACGAGCACCGCGCAGACCATGCCGGCCCGGATGGCATAGGCGGCGGCCGACGCGGACGTGTTGCCGGTCGAGGCGCAGATCACCGCCTTGGCGCCCTCTTCGGCGGCCTTGCTGATCGCCAGCGTCATGCCGCGATCCTTGAACGAGCCGGTCGGGTTGGAGCCCTCGACCTTGAGATACACCTCGCAGCCGGTGAGCTCGGAGATCCGCGGCGCCGGAAGCAGCGGTGTGCCCCCCTCCAAGAGGGTGACGACCGGCGTGCCCGCCGTCACCGGGAGCCGGTCACGGTACTCCTCGATGACGCCCCGCCATGCCCTGCCCACGTGCTCCTCCTGACCTGCGCTGTTGTGGGCCGAGTTTACGGCCCCCGAGCCCGTGCGTCCCATGTCGTTCCAGATGCTGGACCCCTCCGGTCATCATTCGGCGACGTGCGGCCCCGCCCGGCATGGCGACTACTCGTCGCCCTCCACGCGCATGACGCTGGCCACCTCGCGGACGATCTCCAGGTCGCGGAGCCCCTCGACGGTGGCCGACAGCGCGCCGTCCGGCGCCCGGTGGGTGACGATCACCAGCTGCGCCTCATCGCCGTGCCCTTCCTGGCGGACGGCCCGGATCGACACGCCGTTCTCGGCGAACGCGTCGGCGACCCTGGCGAGCACGCCGGAACGGTCGGCCACGTCCAGCGCCACGTGATAGCGCGTGACGGTGTCGGCCATCGGCAGCACCGGCAGATCCGCGTACGTCGACTCGGCCGGCCCTCGGGTGCCGTTCACCCGGTTGCGGGCCACCGCGACGATGTCGCCGAGCACGGCGCTCGCGGTCGGCGCCCCGCCGGCCCCCGCGCCGTAGAACATCAGGGAGCCCGCGGACTCCGCCTCCACGAAGACGGCGTTGTAGGCCTCACGGACGCTCGCCAGGGGATGCGACCGGGGCATCATCACCGGGTGGACCCGGACCGACACGCCGCGTCCGTTCCGGCCCCCCTCCGACGGCACCCGCTCGCAGATCGCCAGGAGCTTCACCACGCAGCCCATCGCCTGGGCACTGGCCACGTCGGCGGAGGTCACATCCGCGATCCCCTCGCGGTGCACGCCGGCGGCGGTGACCCGGGTGTGGAAGGCGAGCTGCGCGAGGATCGCGGCCTTGGCCGCCGCGTCGAAGCCCTCGATGTCCGCCGTCGGGTCGGCCTCGGCGTACCCGAGGGCCTGTGCCTCGCCCAGAGCGTCGGAGAACCCGGCACCGGTGGAGTCCATCTTGTCGAGGATGTAGTTGGTCGTGCCGTTGACGATGCCCATGACCCGGTGGACGTGATCGCCGACGAGCGACTCGCGCAGCGGCCGCAGCAGCGGGATCGCGCCGGCCACGGACGCCTCGTAGTAGATGTCGACGCCGTACTCCTTGGCGGCGCCGAAGAGCGTCTCGCCGTCCTCGGCCAGCAGCGCCTTGTTCGCCGTCACGACGGACTTGCCGGACTTCATGGCGGCGAGGAGGAGGCTGCGCGCCGGCTCGATGCCACCGATCACCTCCACGACGATGTCCACGTCGTCGGCGGTCACCAGGTCCATGGCATCGCTGGTGAGCAGCTCCGGCGGCACGCCCTCACGACGCCTGTCGAGCCGGCGCACGGCGATGCCGGCGAGTTCGATCGGGACGCCGACGCGCGCGGTGAGGTCGTCGGCCTGCTCGTCCAGGAGGCGTACGACCTCGGTACCGACGACGCCGCAGCCGAGCAACGCGACCTTCAAGGCGACACCTCCAGGCGCAGCAGGTCGTCCTCGGTCTCCCTGCGGAGGATGAGCCGGGCGTTCCCGCCGCGCACGGCCACGACGGCCGGCTTGGGCACGTGGTTGTAGTTGTTGGCGAGCGAACGGCAGTACGCCCCGGTGGCGGCCACCGCGACGATGTCGCCCGGGGCAAGGTCCTCGGGCAGCCACAGGTCACGGACGACCATGTCGCCGCTCTCGCAGTGCTTGCCGACGAGCCGGCTGAGCATAGGGGCGGCCTGCGACAGCCGGGAGGCCAGCACGCTCGTGTACTCGGCGCCGTACAGCGCCGTCCGGATGTTGTCGCTCATGCCGCCGTCGACGGAGACGTACGTGCGAAGCCCGTCGAGGGGCTTGACCGTGCCGACCTCGTACAGCGTGATCCCGCCCGGCCCGGCGATGGTACGGCCCGGCTCGACGGTCAGCCGGGGCACGGTGAGGTCCTTCTCCTGGCAGGCCCGGGTGATGATGCCGCGCAGGTTGTCGGCGATGTGCTTCGGGTCGAGCGGGTCGTCGCCCTCGAGGTACGCGATGCCGTAGCCGCCGCCGAGGTCGAGCTGGGGCAGCTCGGTGCCGTGTTCGTCGCGGATCGCCACGAGCAGGTCGACGACGCGCCGGGCGGCCAGCTCGAACCCTTCCGTGTCGAAGATCTGGGAGCCGATGTGCGAGTGCAGCCCGGCGAGCTCCAGCTCCTTGATGTTGAGGACCCGGCGGGCGGCCTCGAGGGCCGTCTCGCGGGCGAACCCGAACTTCTGGTCGTCGTGGGCGGTGGCGATGAACTCGTGCGTGTGCGCCTCGACCCCGGTGGTGACCCGGATCATCACCTTCGGGCGGAGGTTCTTCTCTCTGGCGAGGTAGCCGAGGCGCGCGATCTCCTCGAAGGAGTCGAGCACGATGTGCCCCACGCCGGCGTCCAGGGCCTTGGTGAGTTCCGTGGGCGACTTGTTGTTGCCGTGAAAGGTGATGCGCTCGGCGGGGAAGCCGGCCCGCAGGGCGACGACGAGCTCGCCCCCGCTGCAGACGTCGAGGCCCAGGCCCTCGTCGGCGACCCACCGGGCGATCTCCACGCAGAGGAACGCCTTGCCCGCGTAGTAGACCTCGCCGTCGCTGAACGCGCCGGCGAACTCCCGGCAGCGGGAGCGGAAATCGTCCTCGTCGTAGACGTAAAGCGGGGTGCCGTACTCGCGCGCGAGGTCGCGTACGTCCACGCCGCCGACCGTCAGCGCCCCGTGGTCGCGGCGGGCGCTGCGCGGCCAGACGCTCGGCGCGAGCGCGTTGAGGTCGCTCGGCGCGGGCAGCGGGTGGTCCTCGGGCAGCACGTCGGCGTGCCGCGAACCGGCCGGGTGAACTCGACTCAATGCTCTCTCCGTTGCGCTCAGAGGCGGTCGCTCGGGGTCTCGCCGAGCATGCGCAGGGCGTTTCCCAGAACGATGCGTACGGCCCTCGCAAGGCTAAGGCGTGCGGCGTGATGACCGGTGACGGGTTCGTCGCCCTTCGGCAGCGCGGGGCACTGCTCATGGACGTCGTGATAAGCGCCCGCGATCAGCTCCAGGTGCCGGGTGAACGGGCGAGGGTCGTTCTCTCTCGCGGCCTGCTCCGCCCGCCCGGGGAAATCCGCGAGAAGCCCCAGCAGCCGCTGCTCGCGCGGGTCGTCCAGCCTGCCCTCGGCCGCGTTGATGCCGAGGTCGGCGGCATGCCTGCCGACGCCGGAGGCACGCGCGTAGGCGAAGCGCACGCTGAATCCCGGGTTCTCGAAGGTCAGCGGGCGCACCGGCCAGGTCGCCGCGGGCACGGCGGTGACCCCGTACGTCTCGTCGATCCGGGCGGTCAGCGGCACGTCGGCGGCGATCGTCAGGAACCCCGGCCCGGTCACTCTCGCGCTTCGCACCCCGGGCCGGCGGGCGAGCCGCTTCGCGAGCAGCGCCGCGACCTCATCGGCGGGCCGGCCCGCGGCCCTCGCCAGCCGCAGCGGAAGCGGCGTGGCGTAGTCGCCAGTCACCGTCGCCTCGACCGGCACACGGTCGGGTACGGGGACGACGAGCTCACCGTCGGCCACCGCCTCGCGAACGGCGGTGATGACGGCAGAACTCAGCTCGCCCGGGGTCACGTGCGCGAGAATATCCGACCGGCATGTGGGCGGCCGACGGTCACATGACGTCTGCGATCAAGGATTTCGCGGTTCTGGCGGTTCCGTGCGCACGCTCGGCCCGGGTCAGTCCCCCGGGCCCGCGCCGGCCAGCTCACGGACGGTACGGATCAGCTCGGCGGGGTCGAACGGCTTCGTCACGTAGGCGTCCACCCCGATCTCGTGCCCCCGCCTGATGTCGTGCTCCTGCGCCCGCGCCGTGATCATCACGACCTTGATGTCGCGGGTCAGCGGATCCTCGCGCAGCTTCACCGCCGTCACCCAGCCGTCGAGCCTGGGCATCATGATGTCCAGAGTGATCACATCCGGACTGATCTCGCGAACCTTCTCCAGGCAGTCCTGACCGTCCACGGCCGTCGCCACCTCGAACCCCTCCAGTTGAAGGTTCACTGCGATGAGCTGCCGGATCACCTCGTCGTCATCGACGACCAGCACACGTCCAAGGGTCACGGCCGCAAAGCTAGCGGGTTCGAGCCGATGGACACACGGAGAACCGCAACGTCCGCCTCATCGTTACCGTGGCGGTAACCGCCCCGGTATGCCCGAGCGGCCGGGCCCGCAGGGCTTTCCTGCGAGGTGGGAGGCTTGTCCGCCCCCCGTTCGGGCCTCAGCGGAACGAGCGGGTCCCCGATACTGGTAATCTTTATCCGTCTTGAGCCCCCTTAGCTCAGGGGATAGAGCACCGGCCTCCGGAGCCGGGTGCGCTGGTTCGAATCCAGCAGGGGGCGCCCCAGACGATCAGCGAAAACCCCGGCCGAGCAGCCACAACGCTGCCCGCCGGGGTTTCGTGCATGTGCAGCAATGTGCCACCGGATGCCGCCGATTGTCAGTGATCGCGGAATATACGCGGAACGGGTTCCGCGCCGTCTGCCCAGTTCAGGCCCCAAAAGCAAGAGCCCCGGCGGAATCACCGGGGCTCCAAGCTAGCCGACCAACGCGGCGTCGATCTTGTCGGACCATCGTTCGTCGTGGCCGTCGAGACAGTGCGCGTAGACCCGTTCGAGGACTTCGACGGAGTGACCGGCCCAGACGATGCGCACAGCCCCCCGGAACTCCGCATCAAACCGGCGTCTCTTGTCTCCGACGACCCAACCATCTCTCTAGTTCAAATCTCCACGCTATGAGGGGAAACGCACTCCGGGGATTTCCTCCGCTCTGTCGAGCGTCGGCGGCCGTGGGAAAGCTTGTCTCGACCGGTGCAGCGTGCGACCGTTCTGCACAGTTGTCGTCGCGGCCAGGGGACCAGGTATGTCACGACCAGTGATAATGAGCATCAAGCCGGGCATCGCGGATGTTTGATCGTATAAGAGAGATTCCCGGAACGACCCTCGATCGTGCGCGCTATCACGCGATCCTCGGTGAGGAGACCGAACGCGCCACCCGTCCGATATGGAAGCTGGAGCGTTCCCAGTACTTCTACGAACCCGACGATGACCCCAGCTGGCGGGCATTCGTCGCCGGTCACTGGACGCAGGTGCTGGCGGTCTTCGAGAGTGAACGACTCGAGGTCCGTGCCGAGGCAGAGAAGTACGCCCGGCAGGGCAGTGAGCTCCGCCGTTTGCGGATCGTCGAGCGACCGGTGACGCCGTACCTCCTGTGGGAGATGCACTGGTTCAAGATCCTCGCCGAGAAGGTCCGCGATCTCGAACATGTCGCGCCGCTGCCGGAGATCGTCGTCGACGAACACGCGCTCTATCACGTTAGGTACGACGCGGACTGGAGAGCGTGCGGCGCTCGGCGTATCGACGATACGAAGGTCATGCGGCAGGCCATACAGGAGATTGCCGACCTATGGGAGTCGGCCGAACCGTTCTCCCGCTACTTCCATCGGGCGATCGAGCCATTGACGCCAGCTTCGCAGCGATCTTTTCTACGGTTTGGGTCGATCCGAATGACGCCTTAGGCATTAAGGCAATCCGATGTAAGCTCTGGTCATCCTGCAACTACTGCCATCGAGGAGTGCTCCATGAAGGCAGTTCGCCGCCTCGGCAAGACCCCGGCAGAGCTTGGCAACACCACGGGCGTCAGCGGTTCGCCTGACATCTTGGAGCTGGACGACGGCGCTTTCGCTGTGATCGGGGTTGACATCACCGATCAGGTCAGTGATCTGGGTTCAATCGGTGCACGCTGCGCTCCGAACGAACGCGTGGTAAGGATTCCCCGCAACACTCTTACCGCAGCCAAAAATGACATTCCGGAAGGTTAAATGTACCCACCGAAATGGGCGCTCTCGGACAGTACTCGGTTGGACCTTGATGAGTTCGGCACCGCGTTCGCGAGCGCCTGGTCGCGGATCGGGTCGCGCTTCCTGAAGCTCGAATGCTGGCAGGCGTACCGAGAACTGGAGACGAGCCGGTCACAGACCGTCTACCAGCGTGGCGACATCGATACCGCCCGTACTCTCCTTGAGCGCGAGGCGGAGGCCGACCGGCCGCTGTATGAGGACATCGATCAGCGGCACCTCGAGTACGCACGGGTGCGCCTCCTTCAGGAGCCTGTAAGCGCCTACCTCGAGTACGAGTTGCTGAGCTACCGCATCCGCGCCGACATGGGCGAGAACATCGAGGTCGTCCACTGCGATCCGGCTCTTCGTCTGCCGGACGAGCGGCACTTTGATTTTCTCCTGTTCGACCGGCACACCGCCCTCATCCACGACTACGGCACCGGCGAGGTCGGGCTACAGACCGGCGGCTGGCTCACACACCAGCCAGATGTCATCGCCGGCTTGGAGGAGACGATTTCCCGGCTCCGCCGGGACGCCATGCCGCTCCAGCAGTACCTGGCGAAGACACGGCTCGACTAGTCTCAGCGCCGCCGCGGCCTTGGTCCTCCGTAGACCGAAGACCGCGTTTGCGTGACTGTTATGGTCTTGCGGTGAGTCGCCGGGCGTCGAGACCTGTAGTCATCGGTACCGCCCTGGTAGTCGGCTTGACGCTGGTGACAGCCAGTGTCGCCGTACCCGTGGTCCTGCTCTTGCGTGTCAATGATGCGGCGCTGAACCGTTGGTCCCAGATAGGGCAGGCGCTTGAGCCCGTCGGCGTGTTCTTCTCCGGCGTGGCGTTCATCGGGATCGCCCTGACCCTCTTTCTTCAAGGACGCGAACTCCAGAACCAGCGCGAAGAGCTGACCATCACGAGAGAAGAGCAACAACGAAACAGCGAAATCGCTCTCCGGCAGTTGCACACCGATCTCATCAAGATGGCCATCAGCGACCGCGAGCTGCGTGAGGTTTGGCCGCCCATCGCACCAGGTGTCACCGAAACCAAGAAAGACCACTACTGCAACCTCATCCTCAACCTCCAGAAGGTCGCCTACGAGGCGCACACGATTGAACTGGCCGAGCTGCGCGGTGCGCTCCGATACCTGATGGCCAGCCGCGACATGTACCACTTCTGGAAGAAGGCCCGCGCCGCACGAGGCGCGATCACGACAGGTGACGAGGCTGAGGACTTCTTCACCGCCGAGGTCGACAAAGCCTTCGTCGACACCGCTCCACCGCGACCCAAGAGTCTGAGCCATGCATTGAGAGATGCAGTTGCCGAGTGGAGTTCACGCCGTCCCAGATAGGCGCGCGTGAGTGACTCCAGCGTCTGACGGAACTCTCATATGGAGCGCAGGAGCGCGTCCTCCCGCCGGTCGCTCACCGCGATGACCCGGCCGTGTCGGCGACGTACGCGACGGCTCGTAGCTCTCTCCTGTCATACGGGTACTCGTCTTCGGGACCAGTGCCCGGCAGCCGCACGACGCCGGGCGGGTCCGTCGCGAAGACGGCGGTGACCGTGCGGCTCTCGGCGTTGCCGTGCCAGCCCCAGCTCGCCGCGAGCAGGGAGATCGTGCGCAGGCCGCGGCCGGACTCGGCGAGTTCGTCGGCATCCGTGGGCGTTGGCTCGGTCGCGCAGCCCTGGTCGGTGACCATGACGACGACCTCGGTGCGTACGCGGCGTACCTCCACGGCGAAGCTCCCGCCGGCCTGGCCGGACCTGATGTGGCGGAGCGTGTTGACCACGAGCTCATCGACAACGAGGAGCACATCATCGATGAGCGGGCAGCCGTGCAGCAGGATCTCAACGAACCGGCGTACGACGGACGCCTGTTCGGGCCGGCCGGGGAAGGCGCGACGCCAGCGGAGGGCGCTCGCGGGCGCGGCAGGGCAAGCGGCCGAGAGGATCGACATGAGGCACCTCGAAAAGTGTTTCCAGATCCGAACTGTGCGGATCACGACCAGACCATGCCGCCTATGTTTACACTCCGTATCTGCTCGTGTACCGCCTTTGTCGCTCCAGGTCGCCCATCCGGCAGATTCGCACGGGCGGGCTCTGAACGTTCGGATCGCACACGTGCGATAGTCGAAGAACGGAGGAACGCTCGTGCGCCACCTGAACTGTTCATTGGACGATCAGCGATGACCAGCCCATTCGTACGCCGCCGGCGGCTCGCCGTTGAGCTGCGCACGCTGCGCGAGGAAGCCGGCATGACCACGGACCGGCTGTCGAAGCTGATCCACCAGTCACGCATGAAGATCAGCCGCCTGGAGAACGCCCATATCCGTCCCGACCTCGCCGAGGTCATGAAGATCCTCGACATCCTCGGTGTGAAGGGCGACCGCTGGCACGAGGTCGTCCGCATCGCCCGCGACGCCGCCGAAAAAGGCTGGTGGGACGCCTTCGGCGACGCCATGGGCTCCCGCCAACGCCTCTACGCCGACCTCGAATCCGGCGCCAAGACCATCCGGGAGTACTGCCAGACTGCGATGCCCGGTGTATTGCAGACTCCAGAGTTCACCTGGGCACTCGTCGAGCTGGACAAAGGGAAGGGGCCAATTGACTATCGCCCCGAGCGGATGGCAGAAGCTCGTCTTCAGCGGCAGCGGATCGTCCGGCGTCAGGGCGGACCAAGGTACGAAGTCATCCTTGACGAGTTCGTCGTGCGCCGCCTCGCCGTGCCTGAGGCCGTGATGCAGGCACAGTTGCGTCACATCATCGACGTGGCAACTGACGAAGCGCATGTCACCGTACGGGTGCTGCCGTACGACGCACGAATCGCGGGCGGTTTACTGCCAAAATCGCCGTTCCATCTCTTCACATTCGCCGACCCAGCCGACCCGACGATGGCGGTGGCAGACACCGTCAACGCCGACCTCGTGTACACGGAGCCGAAAGAAGTGGCAGTGTATACCGAACACTACGACCGCCTCCGAGAAGCTTCTCTTACCGATTCCGGCAGTCTCGCGTTTCTCGAAAAGATGGCCGACCAGCTGATCAACAAATCAGGGATCCGTACATGACTTCGACACCCCCTGCATGGCGCAAGTCACGCCACAGCGACCCGAACGGAAGTTGCGTCGAAGTGGCGACTTTGACATTCAGCCCCCGTGAAGCTGATCTAACATCACCAGACCCTGAATAGTCCATTCACTAGATATTAAACCGGATCCGCCCCACCAAAAGATCCTCCATCAATAACATTCAGGCCATCCTGGTCACACCCGCTATCCCGGGCGTCACCGCCGGAGAGGAAGCCGTACGTGGCACAGCTCGCGATCGCCAAGGAGTTCCTCACCGAGTACGCGAAGCTGGAGAAGCC
>JAOPYL010000208.1 GCA_025964625.1 Actinoallomurus sp.
GGGCCGATCTCCAGCGGATCCCGCGCGTCGCCGGCCGAACGGGGGCGTCCGAGATCGTCGGAGTCGACGCCGTCCGCGGCGGCGAGGGCGTGGAGGCGGGCGAGGGCCTGGCGCGGGGCGTTGTGCCAGGTGCCCGCCAGGGACCCCAGCTCCGCCGACACCCGCAGCGCCCCCTGCGTCACCGGGTCGGTCACCAGGCCGCCGCGCACGTCCTCGAGCGGCGCCGACACGCCCTCGAGTGCGGCCGAGGCGCGCGCGCCGCGCAGCGCGGACTCCGCGGACACCTCGGCACTGCGCCGCCGCAGGATCCGATGGCCGAGCAGCCGGTCCACGGACTCTCGCGCCTCGGCGACGGCTTCTGGGACTGTCGGTAGCTCTGTGACATCGGAAAAGGGGTCGTTCATTCGAATGACCCTACGCGCCGAGCACCGGGTAGCCTTCCGAGGACCAGACCCCCAGCGCGCGGGCAACCGCGCCGCCACTTGTCACTACCCGCACCTACCTGCTGGAGTGGGCGGTGACCACCGTCTCAAAGTCTGGATGAAGGAGAACGCCGTGGCGCAGGAACCCCCACACGAGACCCTTTCCAACCTTCTTCAGGAGAGCCGGCGGTTCCCTCCCCCCGCCGAACTCGCCGCGGCCGCCAACGTCTCCGAGGCCGCGTACGGTGAGGCCGCCGCCGACCGGCTCGGTTTCTGGGAGAAGCAGGCGAACCGGCTGCACTGGAACACCACGTGGGACACGGTCCTCGACTGGTCGAACCCGCCCTTCGCCAAATGGTTCACCGGCGGGCAGCTCAACGTGGCGTACAACTGCGTGGACCGCCACGTCGAGGCCGGCAACGGCGACAAGGTCGCCTACCACTGGGAAGGCGAGCCGGGAGACACCCGCACCATCACCTACGCCGACCTCAGGCGCGAGGTGAGCAAGGCCGCCAACGCGCTCACCGAGCTGGGCGTGCAGAAGGGCGACCGGGTCGCCATCTACATGCCGATGATCCCGGAGACCGTGATCGCGATGCTGGCCTGCGCCCGCCTCGGCGCGCCGCACACGGTGGTCTTCGGCGGCTTCTCCGCCGACGCGCTGCGCAACCGCATCGAGGACTGCGACGCCCATGTCGTCATCACCTCCGACGGCGGCTACCGGCGAGGCTCCGCGAGCGCGCTGAAGCCGAACGTCGACGAGGCCGTCGAGGGTCTGGACCACGTCCGCAACGTGCTCGTCGTGCGCCGCACCGGTCAGGACGTCGCGTGGACCGAGGGCCGCGACGTGTGGTGGCACGACGTCGTGGACCGGCAGAGCGACGAGCACGAGGCGCAGCCGCACGACGCCGAGCACCCGCTGTACGTCATGTACACCTCCGGCACGACCGCCAAGCCGAAGGGCATCCTGCACACCACCGGCGGCTACCTCACCCAGGTCGCGTGGACCCACCACGCCGTGTTCGACCTCAAGCCGGACACCGACGTCTTCTGGACGGCCGCCGACATCGGCTGGGTGACCGGGCACTCCTACATCGTGTACGGGCCGCTGGCCAACGGCGCCACGAGCGTGATGTACGAGGGCACGCCCGAGACCCCGCACCAGGGCCGCTGGTGGGAGCTGGTCGAGAAGTACAAGGTGACGATCCTGTACTGCGCGCCGACGGCGATCCGCACGTTCATGAAGTGGGGCGGTGAGATCCCGGCGCAGCACGACCTGTCCTCTCTGCGGCTGCTGGGCTCGGTCGGCGAGCCGATCAACCCGGAGGCCTACGTCTGGTACCGCACCAACATCGGCGGCGACCGTACGCCGGTCGTGGACACCTGGTGGCAGACCGAGACGGGCGCGCTGATGATCTCCCCGCTGCCCGGGGTGACCCACGGCAAGCCCGGCGCGGCGATGCGCCCGCTGCCGGGCATCGAGGCCGACGTCGTCGACGACCAGGGCAAGCCGGTGCCGAACGGCGGCGGCGGGTTCCTGGTCGTCAAGGAGCCGTGGCCGTCGATGCTCCGCACGATCTGGGGTGACGACGAGCGCTACGTCAAGACCTACTGGTCGCGCTTTGACGGGCTGTACTTCGCGGGCGACGGCGCCAAGAAGGACGAGGACGGCGACCTGTGGCTGCTGGGCCGGGTGGACGACGTGATGCTCGTCTCCGGCCACAACATCTCCACCACCGAGGTCGAGTCGGCGCTGGTGTCGAACCCGAAGGTCGCGGAGGCGGCGGTCGTCGGCTCCACCGACCCGGTGACCGGGCAGGCCATCGTCGCGTTCGTCATCCTGCGCGGCGACAGCGTGGACGACGGGGAGGTCCTCGTCGAGGAGTTGCGCGGCCACGTCGGCAAGCACCTCGGCCCGATCGCCAAGCCGCGCCAGATCATGATCGTTCCCGAGCTGCCCAAGACCCGGTCCGGCAAGATCATGCGGCGGCTGCTCCGCGACGTCGCGGAGAACCGCTCGCTCGGCGACGTGACCACGCTGACGGACAGCACGGTCATGGACCTGATCAAGCACAAGCTGCCCACCGCGCAGGGCGACGAGTAACACCCCGATGACGAGGGCGCGGCCGAAGCCCGGCCGCGCCCTCGATCGCGCTTCGGAGACGAGCCACGACGAACGCGGATAGCGATGGTCACGACGGGTAAACCTCGACACGGCTAACCTCTGACACGGCGGTCCTCGCCCCGAGCCTCGTCGTCCTGGTGAAGGCCGCCGTTGCCTTCCGGGCACGCGCACGCCGGCGTGTCCGCGCGGGGTGACGTCGCCCCGGCGGACGCCGGCCCCTGAGGTGGGCCGGCACTGAGAGGAGAAGTCCCCATGACCGACGTACGGTCCGACGGACAGCTTGAGGACAAGTCAATCGGTGAGCTGGTCGCGATCGCCACCGCGGATGTGTCCCGCCTCATCAAGGCGGAGATGGAGCTCGCCAAGCTCGAGCTCAAGGGCGACGCCAAGAAGGCGGGCCTCGGCGGGACGCTGTTCGCCGTCGCCGGGCTCATCGGCGGCATCGTCTTGATCCTGCTGTCGATCGCCGCCGCATACGGCCTCATCGAGCTCGGCGTATGGCGCTGGCTGGCGTTCGTCATCGTGGCCGGTGTGTACGTCCTGCTCGCGGCCATCCTCATCGGCATCGGCCTGTGGCGGATGAAGAAGATGAGCCGTGCCAGCCGTACCCGCAAGACCGTGAAGGAAGACCTCGCGATCCTCCGCCACCGCGGCGGTTCCGACGACAAACCCGCCTTGACGGGGTGAGCGCCGGGCAGCGCGGCGCCGAAGAAGGGGACCGGCAATGACCGAGGAGTCCGCCGTCCAGATCGGCGGCCCGTGGCGGCACCGCGCGGTGAGCGCCGGCGGCACACGCTTCCACCTCGTCGAACTCGGTGAGGGTCCGCTCGTCCTGCTGCTGCACGGCTTTCCGGAGTTCTGGTGGTCATGGCACCGCCAGCTGGAGTCGCTGGCGGAGGCGGGCTACCGCGCCGTAGCCGTCGACCTGCGCGGATACGGCGGAAGCGACAAACCCCCACGCGGCTATGACCTGGTCACCCTCGCGGGAGACGTCGCCGGGCTGGTGCGCGCGCTCGGCGAGGCCAACGCCACCGTGGTCGGCCATGACTGGGGCGGCCTGCTCGCCTGGACGGTGGGCGTCTACCACCCCAAGGTCGTGCAGCGCCTCGTCGCGGTCTCCGCGGCCCATCCGCTGCGGCTGGGTCACGCGATGCTGACGGACGTGCGCGGCCAGGGCTGGGCGACACGGCACGCGCTCGGTTTCCAGTTCCCGATCGGACCGGAAAAGCGGCTGACCAGGAATGACGCCGCTCTCGTGGGCGAGCTGCTGCGCGACTGGTCCGGTCCTGGCTGGCCGGACTCCCGCAGTGAGGAGCTGTACCGTTCGGCCTTCCAGATCCCCGGGGTCGCGCACTGCGCGCTGGAGTACCACCGCTGGGCGATCCGCTCGATGCTGCGCCCGGACGGGGTGCGGTACGCCCGCCGGATGCGCACCCCGATCCGGATGCCGGTCCTGCAACTGCACGGTGCGCTGGACCGGTACATGCTGCCGCGCAGCGCCCAGGGGTCGGGACGGTACGTCGAGGCGCCGTACCGCTGGAAGCTGATCGAAGGAGCGGGGCACTTCCCCCACGAAGAGCGCTCCGAGGCCTTCGACGCGGAGCTGATCGGCTGGCTCGCCGACCCGGAACCGGACCGCTGACCCGGCGTGCCTCCCGCACTGGCCCCGGATGTGCACAGCGGGCCCGAACGGACGCAGAATGGACGGCATGCGGGATCGGGATGAAGTAGGGCGGGCGCGCAACGCGCGGCCGCGTGACGCGTACGGGCGTCCGCTACCGCACGGCGCGCAGGGCGAGGAACGGGTCCCGGACGACTACGCCGCGGCGCCGCCCGAGGCCCTGGCCGAGGCGCAGCGCCTGCTCGACGCGGATCGGCCCTTCCACGCCCATGAGGTCCTCGAAGCCGCCTGGAGGGCCGCTCCCGAAGCGGAGCGCGCCCTGTGGCAGGGCCTGGCGCAGCTGGCCGTGGGGTTCACGCACGTACGGCGCGGCAACGCGCAGGGCGCGCAGACGCTGCTGCGCCGCGCCGCCGACCGCATCGCACCGTACGGCCGCGCGCCGCATGGGATCGACGCGGCCGGGCTCGCGCGGCGCGCGCGTGACCTGGCCGACCACATCGAGAGCGACGGCCTGAGCGCGGTCACCGACGCGGACCTCACTCCACGCCTCGCCGGCCGATCCGGGTAGCGACGCCTTCGCCGGCGCCTGTCACGGCGAAGTGTTCGGCCGGTCCTGACCGGCACTCCGCGGGAGCGGACACGGGCGGCCCGGCCGCTTCCGCGGCATTCGGGTCAGTCGGAGCAGCACTGATGGCGGCGGAGGGGCGACCAGCGAAGACGTCGGTTCAAGCGTTCTGACCTGGGCGTTTTTGTTCTCGACGTCTCTCGCTGATCTCGGGTGTTTCCGGGGCTCATGTGCCCGCGATGTGCCCTGAGACTGCGGGTGTTATCTTGCTGGACACTTGGGCGCCTCCCTGTTCCGGGCCGCGCCCTGGCTGCCGATAGCTGCCAACACGGGACTCTCGGTCGGGTTCTCTCACGCAAAGGGGCGGGTGATCGCCTTCCGACACGAGTCTGCCCGCGTCGATAACTAATCAAGCTGCGTGCCTCGAGCCATGGCCGTGCGACGGCCGCGACTCGACAGCTGGACTGACTGCGAGTTCAGCCTAGGCAGTGCGGAATGGCTGGAGTGCAGTTATTCGGACTATTTCTGCGGATAATTGAGCGCTTGAGAGTTGTGGTGCCGGTCGCCTGGGTGAAGATCCCGCCGCCACTGTTCGGGTTTGTGAGGCTGGCTTTGTTTTCCTGGACAAGGGTGCGGTCGAGTGACGTCGTACCAAAATTGTCGATTCCGCCGCCCATAGTAGCGGCGGTGTTGTTCTCGATGGTGCTTTGTACGATCTTCGTCGTGGTGCCGGGGTTGCCGCCTATGCCGCCAGCCTCGCCGTCGGCGTGGTTACCCGCGACGAGAGTCTCGAACACTGTCATCGTGCCTCCGTTGAAGATGCCACCAACGTTGGCAGTGGCAGTGTTCGCATTGATGACGCTGTGGGCGATGACCGCGTGGCCAGTGTTGTACACGCCGCCGACGAATGTTGCTGTGTTGCCGGTGATGGTGACGAAGTTGAGTGTCAGGGTGCCCGCGTTGGCGATGCCGCCACCGAGACCGGTGCCGGTGGTGTTGTTTCCGCCGAGGATGAAGATCCCTTGCACGCGGAGTGTGGCGCCGGCGGCAACGTTCAGGATGGGGCCGGGCGGTGCGGCCGGATCGGCCTTGATCGCCGTGGCTGGCCCCCCCAGGAGCGTGATATTCGGCGTAGTAGCTCCGCCGCCGAACGACAACGTGGCGTTGGTGAGGTAGGTGCAGTTCCAGGCGAGCCGGATGGTGGCGGTGCCGGCCGCGTTCGCCTGAGCGACCGCCGAGACCAGCTGCGCCGAGTCGCACGGTACCGTGATGACGACGCGTCGCGCGCCCGCCGCCGACTGCGCGTTCGCCGCCGACGGTGCCGCCGTCAGTGTCGCTCCTGCAAGCGTGGCGGCCGCTATGCCGCCGGCTGTTCCAGCAAATGAACCCATGAGGCTCCCCCCGAAACCGAAACGGACAAGTCTGGTGTCGGTGGTTAAATGCCATCACGGGCATGGCCGACGATAGACAGAGAAATATTGCGGAGGCTACCGCGCCGCAACAGGAATTGTCTATTTCCGATTCTTGACCAACGTTGGCCAACGCCTTTCCGCGGCCGTCTCTCTTTGCCGCACGAATACAGACCGGCCTGGGGTCGGGGTGTCTCGACGTTTGTCGTCGTTTCACGCTTGATCACGCTCGCCCGGAATGTGTCCTCGTCCCGTGACCAGGCGCAGGGATGCGCCGGTCCGCTCCCTGCTCCCGATAGCTGCCAACTCCGGGACTTCCGGGCGGGTTCTGTCAAGCGCGGCTTCGCGTGTTCCACGTGACGGCACCTTCCACGCGCGCTGGTCGTCCAACGGTCACAGCCGCGCTTGACGGGTTCCGGCCGACCCGGACAATCGAGCAGCGGGAGCAGCCCACGGCCAGCGACGCAACAGCCGGCCACTGATCGCCCAGTTCGTCACCCCTGTGCTCGGTGCTGCTGTGCGAGACATGGCGGCCCCGGAAGGACATCTCGCTTTTCGCGCCAGTCCAACCGGCTGCCTGCCCGCCCGTAGCGGGAGCGCCAGCGGGAGCGGAGGGTGGGCGCCGAGCTGGCGGCGCGTGCGGCCCGTTTTCGGGCCGCCTCGAAAACGTACAGAGAGTTTGCACAGAGGCCGGTGGTACTGCTGGGCCTCAGAGAACGTTGCCGCCGTCGTGCTGACGTACTGCGGTCCGGCCGTGGTGCAAGGCCGATCTTCCTACCGGAGTAGGGTCTTGATGGGGGAAGCTGCAGGGGCCAGGGAATAAGTGGCGAAAGCTGAAATATAACTTGCGTGCCGCTTCTGAGCAAGGCTACGACACCTTACTCACTTTCGGCGGAGCGTATTCAAATCATATTAGAGCCACGGCGGCCGCTGGCCATTATTTCGGGTTTGAGACCATCGGCGTGATTCGAGGAGAAGAACACCTTCCCCTTAACTCCACGCTGGGCTATGCCTCAAGACACGGGATGCGACTGACCTATATGGACCGCGCGACGTACCGGAGAAAGAGCGATCCGGGAGTGATAGCTCATCTTCACGAGGAGTGGGGTCGATTTTATCTTTTGCCCGAGGGTGGCAGTAACGACCTCGCCGTACGAGGATGCATGGAGATTCCCCGGGAAATCGACATTGAATATGACGTGATTTGCTGCGCCTGTGGGACGGGAGGAACGCTGGCAGGCGTTGCGGCGGCCCTGTCACCGGAACGGCGCGCCATCGGATTTTCCGCGTTGAAGGGCGGAGACTTTCTTCGTGATGAAGTCGTTAGAGAGTTTGAACACCGCCATGGGCTGCAGCTTGACTGGGTGTACGTTGCGAAGATGATGTACGGCATTTTTGCGCTACTGGACCGCGGCGACTTCCCTGCCGGCACCAGGATCTTCGCGCTTGTCACGGGGTGAGCTTCATACCTTGTTGTGGTATCGACGGACTGCTTGCGGTGTCGTCGCCCCATCCACCCACTCCAGCTCCCAGTCACCGGGATTAATCTTGAAGCGCTTGCCAAAGCCAAGCCACTTCCCATACAGGGACCGCCCCATAGGGTCAACCAAGAGTTGAAGCGTTCCGCAATAAGTCGCTCCCCGGTAGTACCCGGTCGGCGAAGTTTGTTCCGTCCAGGTGCCGGTGGCTATCGCTCCGTCAACCGAGACCTCCAACTTTAGGTTGGAGTCCGCCGTGTTGGGCAAGCTTTGGCCGACCATTCGGTGAACGCGTTCTTCGAGAGCAAGATCGAGAGCGTGAGTGTCCTCGATGTGCCCTCTGAGGGGTCGGGATGACCGTTTACCGTGGTCAACGCGATCCGGACCTAGTCAGAGCAGGACTGGGTGGAGACCTCGTCGACCGCGTTGGCGCCGGCGCGGGCGTCAGGAGCGACCTCGCCGGCGGTGAGGACGTATCCGGTGTCCTTGTTGTCGAGCGCCGCCGCGAAGACCACGCCGTACACCTTGCCGTTGGGTGCGAGCAGCGGACCGCCGGAGTTCCCCTGCTCGACGAGGGCGCGGATGGCGTAGATCTCGCGGGTGACCTGACTGGAGTGGTAGATGTCCGGCCCCCTCGCCCGCTGCTTCGCCCGGATCCGGGCCGGCCGGGTGGTGAAGGAATGGTTCTTCGGGAAGCCGGCGACGACGGCGCTGTCTCGGGTGCGTGCCGTGCCGTCGAAGCTCAGCGACGGCAGCCGCAGGCCGGGAACGTCGAGGATCGCGATGTCCCGCTTGTAGTCATAGAGCACGACCCTGCCCCGGTAGACGCCGCTGCCCATGGTGAAGACCTGCGGGCCGCTGTCCACTCCGGCGAGGACGTGCGCGTTGGTCATCACGCGTCCCGGCGCGTACACGAAGCCGCTGCCCTCGATCTTGCGCTGGCAGCTCCGGGCGGTGCCGATGATCTTGACGATGCTGCGGCGGGCCGCCCGCAGCTGCGGGGTCGTGAGGATCTTGGTGTCCGGCGGCGGGACGTCGACGATGGACTCTCCGCCGAGCCCGCCGAACACCTGCGGGAACCCCGTCTTGGAGACGAACCCGCGGAAGGAGGAGAACCACGTGTTGGCCTGGTCGGGCATGAAGCCGTTGACGCTGTGCAGGACCGAGGAGTCCTTGACCTGCGTGCGCAGCCACACGAACGGCGAGGTGACCAGGGCGCTGCCGATCAGCCACGCGACCACGAGCAGTGCGACGCCGCTGACGCAGGCGCCGCCGACCGCGTCGACGCTGCGCGCGGAGTCCCAGGTCACCCGGCTGCGCAGCGCCGATCCCACGGAGGACGCCAGCAGCTGTCCGAGCGTCGCGGTCAGGAAGGGGATGACGATGGCCAGCAGCGCCTGCTGGCCAGGGCTGTCGACGACCGCCTTGACGATCGGCGGTGCCACCAGCATGCCCAGTATGACGCCGCCGACGAAGCCCACAAAACTCAGCGAACCGACGATGAACCCCTGCCGGTAGCCCGAGATGGCGAACAGCACGACGAGCGCCAGCAGAATCAGATCGAGGAGGTGATGGCCCAGCACTGGACAACCGTATAGGGGAATGGGACGTGCGCACGTCGCCTCAGCGGACCAGATCCGTGCCTGTTATGTACGAACCGGGGACTACTCGCGGGTGGCGAGGTCGATGACCTCGGGCGGAAGATCCTCGATCCGGCTCTTGTCCCACGGGCGGGCCCAGCCTCCGACTTCGAGGAGACGATGCAGAAGACCGGCCGTGAACCCCCACACGAGCATGCCTCGCGCACGGAACGCCGGGCCCAGGAAGCCCCCCGGGCCGCGGACGAGCAGCCGGTTGGCCGGGTCCGTCAGCTCCGAGAGCGGGACCCGCGCGACGGACGCGACCTCGCCCGGATCGCCCGCCGCGACGGCGGACGGCTCGCGCCACCAGGCGACCACGGGTGTCACGCGGTAGCCGCTGCGGGAGACGTACAGCTCCGGCATGCTCGTCAGCACGGTGACGCCGGAGGGGTCCAGGCCGGTCTCCTCGGCGGCCTCGCGCAGCGCGGCGCCGACCGGGCCGCCGTCGCCCGGGTCGATCCCGCCGCCCGGGAACGCGGGCTGCCCGGCGTGCTTGCGGAGCGTGTCGGCCCGCTGGATGAGCAGGAGGTCCGGGCCGTCGGGCCCATGACCGAACAGGATCAGCACCGCCGCGGCACGGGCGCCGTCGCCGGGCGGGCGAAGCATGGGCGGCACCGGCGTCTGTGGCGCCTTGGCCACGAAGTCACGCAGCCATTCCGGGTGATCCGCTGTCACGGACGGTCCAACAACACCGGCCTCATGATCGTTCCCCGTCACGAGAACGGCCCGGACCTGACGAGCTTGCGGGCGACCTTCTCCTCGGTCGGGCCTTCGCCGTACGACGGGCAGAGCTGGGCCAGCGGACAGGCGCCGCAGGCCGGGCGCCCGGAATGACAGATCCGCCGGCCGTGCGAGATCAGCCGGTGTGACAGGAGCGTCCAGTCCTTGCGCGGGATGAGCTCCCCGACCTCGTGCTCGATCTTGACCGGGTCGGTCTCGGTGGTCCAGCCGAATCTTCTGGCCAGCCGGGAGAAGTGCGTGTCGACGGTGATGCCGGGCACGTCGAAGGCGTTGCCGAGCACGACGTTGGCGGTCTTGCGCCCCACGCCGGGGAGGGTGATCAGCTCCTTCATGGTGTCCGGCACCTCGCCGCCGAAGCGGTCGCAGAGCTCCTGGCCGAGCTTGAGGATGTTGTTGGTCTTGGCCCGGAAGAACCCGGTCGATTGAATGATCTTCTCGATCTCCTCGCGGTCGGCCGCGGCGTAGTCGGCCGCCGTCGGGTACCTCGCGAAGAGAGTGGGCGTGACCATGTTGACTCGCTTGTCCGTGCACTGCGCGGACAGGATCGTCGCGACCAGGAGCTCGAGCGGAGTGGTGTAGTCAAGCTCGCAGTGCGCATCGGGGTACAACTCCGCCAATTCGCGATTGATGCGGCGAGCCCGGCGGACCAGGGCGAGGCGGGACTCCGGTTTGCGTGGCACGAACGCAAGAGTAATAGGGGGGCCGCGTCACGCTCACACTGCGATGTGCGTCACACTGTGAGCGTAGGTTACCGAGGAGGAAACGTGAATGACCGCGACGTGGAGGTTCTCAGCCGAGCGCCGCTCTTCGAGGCGCTCGACGACGAGGGAGCCAGAGCGCTGCGTGCCATCGTGTCAGAGGTGCATCTGTCGCGCGGTCAGACGCTGTTCTCCGAGGACCAGGAGGGTGACCGCCTTTACGTCATCCTCGAAGGCAAGATCAAGCTTACCCGCACGGCGCCCGACGGCCGAGAAAATCTGCTCAGCGTGTTGGGCCCCAGCGAGATGTTCGGCGAGCTGTCGCTGTTCGACCCGCGGCCGCGTACGGCCAGTGCGATCGCGGTCACCGAAGGCCGGCTGGCCGCGGTGGGCCACACCGACCTGTGGCCGTTCCTCAAAGGCCACCCGGAGATCGGCATCCATCTGCTGCGGGCCCTCGCCCAGCGGCTGCGCCGCACCAACGAGACCATGGCCGACCTCGTCTTCACCGACGTGCCCGGCCGGGTCGCCAAGGCCCTGCTCGACCTGGCCGAGCGGTTCGGCCAGCCGAGCGAGGCCGGGCTACACGTCCACCACGACCTCACCCAGGAGGAGCTCGCCCAGCTCGTCGGGGCGTCGCGGGAGACGGTCAACAAGGCACTGGCCGACTTCGCCCAGCGCGGCTGGCTGCGCATCGAGGCCCGCGCCGTGCACGTCCTCGACATCGACCGTCTCCGTAAGCGCTCTCGCTAGGGAATGAAGATCCCGCGCTCGGCGAGGTAGTCGAGCTGCGCCTGGACGGACCATTCGGCGGCCGGCCACAGCGACCGGTCGACGTCGGCGTACACCCGCTGCACGACCTGCGCGGCCGTGCGGTCTCCGGCGGCGACCGCGTCCTCGACCTGCTGGAGGCGCTCGCGCCGGTGGCCGATGTAGTGGTCGAGCGCGGCCACCGGATCGTCGAGCTTCGGCCCGTGCCCCGGCAGGATCACCCGGGCTCCCTCGGCCATCGCCCGGAGCCGGTCGAGGGAGTTCAGGTAGTCGCCGAGCCGGTGCACGACGGTCGTGCCGTAGCCGAGGACCGTGTCGCCGGTGAGCACGGCCTGATCGGCGGGCAGCCAGAAGCTCAGCGAGTCGGGGCTGTGCCCGGGCGTCTCCATCACCCGCAGCTCCAGGCCGTCGAGCTCGACCACGTCGCCCTCTCCGAGTCCCTCCTCGCCGAGCCGGTGCGCGGGATCGAGGGCGCGCACCGGCACCGGGCGCGGGCCGCGGGCGGCCAGCTCGGCGAAACGCCGTGCGCCCTCGGCGTGGTCGGGATGGCCGTGGGTGAGCAGCACGAGCGCTACTCGCCCGGCCTCGGCGGCGACCCGGTTCAGGTGCTCCTCGTGTTCGGGCCCGGGGTCGATGACGACCGACCGCTCCGAGCCGGGCTCGCGCAGCACCCAGGTGTTGGTGCCGTCCAGCGTCATCGGCGAGGGATTCGGCGCCAGCACGCAGCGCGCCCGCTCGGTCCCCATCCCGTCGATGCTCACGCGTGGTCTCCGAGCGGTGATCCTCCGAACCCGTCGGGAAGGATGAGGAAGACACCGTGGTCGGTGACCCGGGTCTCGGGGAGCCGCGGCCGCACGTCGGGCCGCGCGGCCAGGACCGCCTCCACCGAGTCGTACGGCGCCAGCTCGGCCAGCGTCATGAACGTGGGCGGCAGCAGGGCCATCTCCCCGCGCCGGGCGGCGGCCACGGCGTCGCCCGGCCGCACCCACGCCACCCCGTCGGCCTCACTGCTGACGTCACGGGTGCGCTGCCCGGCGGGGAGCGCCGCGACGAAGAACCTGGTGTCGTACCGCCGTTTCTCGATCACCGGGGTGATCCAGTGCGCCCAGGGGCGGAGCAGGTCGCCGCGGAGCACCAGTCCGCGCCGGCCGAGCAACTCTGCCAGGGACAGCGACCGGTCCAGGAGCGCCTGCCGGTCCGTCTCCCATTCGTCGCCGGTGGTGTCCGGGACGATCACATGGTCGGACGGCCCGGCGAGCAGCACCCCGGACTCCTCGAACGTCTCGCGCACGGCGGCGCACACCAGCGCGCGGGCGAGCGCCTCACCGGCGCCGAAGGCCGTGCCCCACTCGGCCGGCGACGGTCCGGACCAGGCCACCGAGAGGTCGGCGTCGCGCGGGTCGACCGACCCTCCGGGGAAGACGTGCGCGCCCGGCGCGAACTTCATCGACGACACGCGGTGAAGCAGGTAGACGAGGAGGCCGTCTCCGGCCGGCGCGTCGCGGAGGAGGATCACGGTGGAGGCGTCGCGCGGCATGGCCGCCTCCGCCCGCCCCTCCTGAATCTGCCGTGCGCGTTCGGCCAGCCGGTCCGGCAGCCGAAGGCCGGGGACGTCCGCCAAAGAGGCCTCCTCGTTCACGAGCTTCTTGGCCGAACGCTATTCGACTTCGGCGATCAGCTCTACCTCTACGGGCGCGTCGAGCGGCAGCACCGCGACCCCGACGGCGCTGCGGGCATGCTTGCCGGCGTCGCCGAAGATCTCGCCGAGCAGCTCGCTCGCACCATTGATCACCTGCGGCTGTCCATAGAAGTCCGGTGCGCTGGCCACGAATCCGACGACCTTGACGATGCGCCGCACCCGCGACAGCTCACCGACCTCGGCCCTGAGCGCGGCGATCGCGTTCAGCGCACACGTGCGCGCCAGCTGGGCGGCCCGCTCCGGGTCGACCTCGGCGCCCACCTTGCCGGTCGCGACCAGTTCCCCGTCGACGATGGGCACTTGCCCGGACGTATAGACCAACGCACCGGACCGTGCGGCCGGAACGTAGGCCGCCACCGGCGCCACGACCTCGGGCACCTTCAGGCCGAGGGCCTGGATGCGGTCCTCCGGCGTCATGCCTTCTCCCGCTTGAGATAGGCGACGAGGTTCTCCGGGTTCGGGCCCGGGATGACGGCGACGAGCTCCCACCCGTCTTCACCCCAGTTGTCGAGGATCTGCTTTGTCGCGTGCACCAGTAGCGGAACGGTGGCGTACTCCCACTTCTTCATACGAGGAACCCTAGCGACAGCCGTCGCCCGAACGGCCACGCACGCCACTCCGCGTCTGCCGAAGCCGCGATCAGGTCAGGCGCTGGGAAGGACCCCGCACGTCACCCCGCGGGAGTCTCGTCCTGCGCGGGCGACGCGATACCCGGCTGGTCCTTCTCCGGCGTCAGCCCGGGAACCGGCGGTACCTCCTCCGCGGAGGCGATGGACGACGGCTCGTTCGCCTTGGCCAGCTCCTCCTCCGCCTTGGCGAGCCGCTCGGCGAGGCCCGTCCTCGCGGTTCCCTCCCGCGGGGTCTGGTCGCCGCCCGCGGCCCGGTCGAAGAAGCGCAGCATCTCCACCGGGAAGGGCATGACCAGGGTGCTGTTCTTCTCCGCCGCGACCTCCACCACGGTCTGCAGCAGGCGCAGCTGAAGGGAGGCGGGATCCTGAGCCATGACCTCGGCCGCGGCGGCCAGCCGCTTGGACGCCTGGAACTCACCGTCGGCGGTGATGATCCGCGCCCGGCGCTCACGCTCGGCCTCCGCCTGGCGGGCCATCGACCGCTTCATGCCCTCCGGGAGCGACACGTCCTTGATCTCGACCCGCTGGACCTGGATGCCCCAGGGCGCCTCGGTCATCTGGTCCATGATCTGCCGCAGCTCGACATTGATCGACTCGCGGTCCGACAGCAGCTGCTGCATGTCCGCCTTGCCGATGACGGACCGCAGCGAGGTCTGGGCCACCTGCGAGATCGCCCAGTTGTAGTTCTGGACGTTCACGATGGCCTTCACCGGGTCGATCACCCGGAAGTACACGACCGCGTCGACCCGCACGCTGACGTTGTCCTGCGTGATGCCGTCCTGCGCGGGCACCCCCATGGCGACCGTCTGCATGTTGACCTTCGTCATCCGGTCCATCATCGGAAAGATCAACGTCAGACCCGGCGGCCGGAAGTGCGGCTGCACCTTGCCGAGCCGGAACACGACGCCCCGTTCGATCTGCTGCACGACCTTGACCGATGCGACGATGACCAAAAAGATCACCAATGCGAAAAGACCCAGGAGCACAAGTGCCACTTCAGCCACGGGGATCACCTTTCTGACGGTCGATTCCCTCCATGTCCGACACTAGTCCTTGGAGGGCAGGGGGTGTCAGACGTCACTCGCAGCCGCCGAGAGCCGGCTCGCGGGCGGACGATAGCCTCGCAAGTGTGAGGGCGAGAGACACGGATTGGGACGGCGTGCGCCTGCACGTCGTCACGGGCAAGGGCGGCACCGGGAAGACGACGGTGGCCGCCTCGCTCGCACTGGCGCTGGCCGCGGGCGGCCGTAAAATCCTGCTCATCGAGGTCGAGGGCCGGCAGGGCATCGCCCAGCTCTTCGACTGCCCGCCCCTGCCGTACGAGGAGCGCAAGGTCGCGATCGCGCCCGACGGCGGAGATGTGTACGCCCTGGCGGTGGATCCCGAAGAGGCGATGCTCGAGTACCTCGAGATGTTCTACAACCTGCGCCGGGCCGGCAAGGCGCTCACCAAGCTCGGCCTCGTCGACTTCGCCACCACCATCGCGCCGGGCCTGCGCGACGTGCTGCTCACCGGAAAGGCCAGCGAAGCCGTGCGCCGCAAGGACAAGAACGGCCACCTCGTCTACGACGCCGTGGTGATGGACGCCCCGCCGACCGGCCGCATCAGCCGATTCCTCAACGTGAACGCCGAGGTGGCCGGGCTCGCCAAGATGGGCCCGGTCCACCACCACGCGGACACCGTGATGAAGGTGATCCGCAGCCCGGAGACGGCGGTCCACTTCGTCACCCTCCTCGAGGAGATGCCGGTTCAGGAGACGATCGACGGTGTCGCGGACCTGAAGGAGATCGGCCTTCCCGTCGGCGGCCTCATGATCAACATGGTCCGGCCGCCGATCCTGCCCGAGGCGGATCTGGGCTCGGCCGTGCAGGATGAGCTGGATGTCGACGCCATCCGGATGGGGGTCAAGGCGGCCGGCATCGAGGACGACGCCGCGGGAATCGCCCAGGCCCTCGCCGGGGAGGCGGCCGACCACGCCCGCCGCACCGCGCTGCAGGAGCGGGAGAAGGTCCGGCTCGCCGACACGCACGTCCCGCAGTACGAGCTGCCGCTGCTGAACGACGGCGTGGACCTGGCCGGGCTCTATGAGTTCGCCGAGGAGCTCAGGAAGCAAGGTGCGGCGTGAAGATACCTCCGTCCTTCGACATCGACACGCTGATCGACGACCCCAACACGAAGATCATCGTGTGCTGTGGCTCTGGTGGCGTGGGAAAGACCACGACCGCCGCCGCCGTGGGCGTACGCGCCGCCGAGCGCGGCCGTGACGTCGTGGTGCTGACGGTCGACCCGGCCCGCCGGCTGGCCCAGGCGCTCGGACTGAGCGAGCTGGACAACACCCCGCGGCCCGTCCAGGGGGCCGAGGGCGAACTGCACGCGATGATGCTCGACATGAAGCGCACCTTCGACGAGATCGTCGAGGCGCACTCCGACCCCGAGCGGGCCCGGCAGATCCTGGCCAATCCCTTCTACCAGTCGCTGTCCTCGAGCCTGTCCGGCACGCAGGAGTACATGGCCATGGAGAAGCTCGGCCAGCTCCACCGCTCCGGCGCCTGGGACCTGATCGTCGTCGACACGCCGCCGTCCCGCTCCGCCCTGGACTTCCTCGACGCGCCGGAGCGAATGGGCCGGTTCCTCGACGGCCGGCTCATCAAAATCCTGATGGCCCCCGCCAAGGCCGGCGGCCGCTTCGGGATGAAGATGGTGACCGCCGGTTTCAGCATGTTCACGAACGCCATCACCAAGGTGCTCGGCGGTCAGCTGCTCAAGGACATGCAGACGTTCGTGCTGGCCTTGGACACGATGTTCGGCGGCTTCCGGGAGCGGGCCGACCAGACGTACAAACTGCTGCAGGCGCCCGGCACCGCGTTCCTCGTGGTGGCCACGCCGGAGCGGGACGCACTGCGCGAGGCGTCGTACTTCGTGGAGCGGCTCGCCGAGGAGCGGATGCCGCTGGCCGGCCTCGTCGTCAACCGCGTGCACCGATCGGACGCCTCAAGACTGTCGGGCGTCCGCAGCCAGGCCGCCGCGGAGACACTGGAGGCGCGCGGCACCCACGCGCTGACCGCCGCGCTGCTACGGCTGCACGCGGAGCGGATGCAGATCACCGCGCGCGAGACGCGCCTGCAGGAGAGCTTCACCTCATCGCACCCGACCGTGCGCGTGGCGACGGTCGGCGCGATGGCCGAAGACGTACACGACCTGGAAGGCCTCCGGAGGGTCGCCGGCGATCTCGCCGGCGAGCCCACAGAGCCCGCAGCATGACGTCGTGGCCCGGCCGCACACGGGCGGCCAGGCCACCGATCACACGTCAGCTGGCGACGAGCTCTTCCTCTGGGTCCTGGGACTGCTCGTACTGCTCCTTGGCGGTCTCGAGCAGCTCGCGCCACGATGTGACGTCCGGACGCCGGCGCAGCAGCGCGCGGCGCTCACGCTCGGTCATCCCACCCCAGACACCGAACTCGATCCGGTTGTCGAGAGCGTCGGCGAGACACTCGGTGCGCACAGGGCAACCACGGCAGATCAGCTTTGCCCGGTTCTGCGCCGCTCCCTGCACGAACAACGCGTCGGGATCCGCGTTACGGCAGGCGGCGCGGGCGGTCCAATCAGTGATCCACATCCTGGCCCCACTCCCCTTGGTCGGTTGTCGTTTGCGAGCCCCGGCCGGACGGGCGCGGACGTCAGGCCACCATACGAAAGCCGTGGGGAAGAACTTACGGAAGAGCGCGGCGATTCAACAGCCCCTGATAGGCCCATTCTCGAAATAGCCCCTCCGGGCCATCTGACGGCAAGGAACTAGTCATCCGTCTGCGGTGAGGTGCGCCGTATGTGCGTCTCGTCCCGCGTAACCTAGTCGGGTGACGGGTGTGAAGGAAGATCGGGAACAGGCCATCGTCAAATTGATGCGGCTGCTGGGAGCGGCGGTCGTGGCCGGACTCCTGGTAGGTCTCATCGCCCTGCCGGGCATCGGCAGCGCGGGCATGGCGGCCCGGGACGCCTCGAACGGCTTCCAGAACCTGCCGGACGGCTTCAACCTGCAGCCACCCCCCGAACGCACCACGGTGTACTCCTCGGACGGCCAGGTCATCGCGCAGTTCTACTACCACAACCGCGAGTCGGTGCGCCTCGACCAGGTCGCCCCCACCATGCAGAAGGCGATCGTCGCCATCGAGGACTCCCGGTTCTTCCAGCACGGGCCGGTCGACTTCAAGGGCTCGGTCCGCGCACTCGTCACGAACGCCCAGGACGGCGGTATCAAACAGGGCGGCTCGACCCTCACCCAGCAGTACGTCAAGAACCTCCTCGTCGAGAACGCCAAGTCCGACAAGGAAGCCCAGGCGGCGAAGGCACCCAACTTCGGCCGGAAGCTGCGCGAGCTGCGTTACGCCGTCAACGTCGAGAAGCGGCTCACCAAGAACCAGATCCTCGAGGGCTACCTCAACATCGCCTACTTCGGCTCCGGCGCCTACGGCGTCGAGGCGGCCTCGCAGTACTACTTCAGCAAGGACGCCTCGCAGCTCACGCTGGCGGAGGCGTCGCTGCTGGCGGGCGTGACCAACAGCCCCTACTTCTACGACCCCGAGATCAATCCCAAGGGCGCCACGGACCGGCGCAACACCGTGCTGAAGCGCATGGCCGGCCTGAAGATGATCAGCAAGCAGCAGGCCGACGCGACCATGGCCCAACCGATCAAGCTGCACGTCAAGAAGCCGAAGGCCGACTGCGTCGACAGCAAGGCGCCGTTCTTCTGCGAGTACATCAAGAACGAGATCCTCGGAAACTCGGCGTTCGGCAAGACGTCGACGGAGCGGGAGCAGCTGCTCTACCGCGGCGGTCTCACGATCCGCACGACCCTCGACATGAAGGCGCAGAAGGCCGCGCAGAACGCCCTCGACCTGCGGCCGAGCAACAGCAAGACCGCCACCGAGGCGATGGTCAAGCCCGGCACCGGTGAGATCAAGGCCATGGTGGTCAGTAAGGACTACGGCGACAGCCTGAAGAAGGGCCAGACGACCCTGAATCTCGCCGCGGACTACGCACACGGCTACAACAGCGGCTACTCCGCCGGGTCGACGTTCAAGATCTTCACACTGGCCGCCGCCCTCAATCAGGGCATCAGCGTCGGCACGACGCTCCCCGCACCCAACAGCACGACGGTGTCCGGCTACACCGACTGCAACGGCAACAACCTGGGCTCCTGGACGGTCGGCAACGCCGAGCAGTCCAAGAACACGTCGGCCAACCTGGACACCGGCACCTGGGACTCGATCAACACGTTCTACGCCGCCCTGGAGCAGAAGGTGGGCGTGTGCGACGCGATCAAGATGGCCGAGAACTTCGGCATGAAAAAGGCCAACGGCCAGCCACTCAAGCTGATCCCCTCACAGGTGCTGGGCACCAACGAGATCGACGTCACCCATCTCGCCGCGGCGTACGCGGGGTTCGCCGCGCGCGGGCAGTACTGCACGCCGGTCGCCATCACCGACGTGACCGACGCCAAAGGCAACAAGATCAAGGTGCCCGGGTCCAAGTGCTCCAGGGGCGTCGACTCGAGCGTGGCCGACGAGGTCACCAACATCCTGCAGGGCGTGCTCACCAAGGGCACCGGCCGCGGCCTGGGCATCGGCCGGCCCGCCGCCGGCAAGACCGGCACCTGTGAATCGTTCTCGTGCGCGGTGTTCGCGGGTTACACGCCGGACCTCGCCGCTGTCGTCTGGTACGGCGACCCGGCGGCGCCCTTCGGCGACGCGAGTCCGGGCGTCTACGGTGCGAACGTCGGCCCCATCTGGCAGGCCTCGATGGAGGGCGCGCTGTCAGGTACGAAGGCGTCGTCCTTCCAGACGCCGTTGAACAACTTCGGCAGCCAGGCCACGGTGCCCCGCGTCACGGGGATGTCCGTGGCGCAGGCCACGCAGCGGCTCCAGGCCGCCGGGTTCACCGTCCAGGTGTCGCCGCGCGCGATCGACTCCACCCAGCAGAAGGGAACGGTCGCCTACACCTCGCCCAGCGGCGGCGTCCAGGCCGACCAGTCCACCTCAGTGATGATCTTTGTCAGCAACGGAAGCGGGAGCGGGGGTCAGAACCGCAAGTCCGGCAGTGGGTTCCCCTGGCCGTTCAACTGACGGTCGACATGAGAATGCCCCGGCCGCGGCCTGCCGCGTACGGGGCATTCTCGTGTGTCGCCCGGTGAGCGCGTCGCCGCTCGACCGCATGAGCTTCCGGGTGCGCGTCAGCCGGCGAGCTGCCGCTTGACCTCGCCGGACACGCGCTTGCCGTCCGCCCTTCCGGCCACCTGCGGCGTCACGGCCTTCATGACCTGACCCATCGCCCGGGGCCCTTCGGCACCCGTCTCGGCGATCGCACCCGCGACGAGCGCGGCGAGCTCGTCGTCGGACAGCTGGGTCGGGAGGTATTCGTCCAGGATCACGCCTTCGGCCCGCTCGGCATCGGCCTGCTCCGTACGCCCCGCGCCGGCGAACGCCTCGGCCGCCTCACGGCGCTTCTTCGCCTCCCGCTGCAGCACCTTGACGATGTCATCGTCGGAGAGCTCGCGCGCCTGCTTGCCCGCGACCTCCTCATTGGTCAGGGCCGTCAACGTCATACGGAGCGTACGAGTGCGTACCTCGTCACGCGCCTTCATCGCGGCCGACAGATCGGCCCGCAGCTTTTCCTTCAACATGGTGACAATCTTGCCCTGTGCCCGAGGTGTGACGCCTTCCAATAATCCCCGCCGCGTTCTGGCACGATGGGAACGTGCGAAAGAGATACGCGATCCCCCTCGGAGTGCTCGGCACCGGCGTCGCCGGAGTCGGTTACGCGTCCCTGATCGAGCGCAACTGGTTCCGGCTCCGCCGTTACGACGTGCCGGTGCTCGCTCCCGGCCAGCGGCCGATCAAGATCCTGCATATCTCCGACACTCACCTGACGCCAGGCCGCCACCGGCTGATCAAATGGGTCAGCGCGCTCGACGCGCTCGAACCCGACCTGGTCGTCAACACGGGTGACTCGATCTCCCACCGCGACGCCGTGGGACCGTTCCTGGAGCTCCTCGGGCCACTGCTGGACCGGCCCGGCGTGTTCGTGTACGGCTCCAACGACATGTACTCCCCGGTGCCGAAGAACCCCGCCCGCTACCTGTGGCGTACCAGCCGCACCGACTACAACCGGCGGACCGTGCCCGACCTGCCGTACCAGGATCTCAGCGCCGCCATGACGGCCGGCGGCTGGCTCGACCTCAACAACCGCACCGGCAGCCTGAAGGTCGGCGACCTCGAGATCGAGTTCGGCGGCATCAACGACTCCCACATCGGCAAGGACCGGTACGACGAGATCGCCGGCCCCGCCGAAGGCGCGCTGAGCATCGGCGTCATGCACTCGCCCGAGCCCCGCAACCTCGACCGCTTCGCCGCGGACAACTACCAGCTGCTGTTCGCCGGGCACACCCACGGCGGCCAGCTCTGCGTGCCGTTCTACGGCGCGCTGGTCACCAACTGCGGCATCGACAAGCCCCGGGTCAAGGGCCTGCACCGGCACGGCCCGGCCTGGCTGCACGTCTCGGCGGGCCTCGGCACGTCCCCGTACGCCCCGGTGCGCTTCTGCTGCCCGCCGGAGGCGTCGCTGCTCACCCTGGTCCCGGCCACCTAGGCGCGAACCTCGCCGGGGCGGCAGCTCCTCCTGGACGAAGGCGGTACTACCCCTCGTCTGCGCGGCTCACGTCGTTGGGCCGCCGTGCCAGGACGAACGGATCTCAGGCGGATACTCAGGCGCAGGCAGGGTCGAACGTCCGCTAGAGTAGTCCCGGCGCAGGCGTTGTAAGACGACCTGTCCGCCACCGGGGTGTAGCGCAGCTTGGTAGCGCGCTTCGTTCGGGACGAAGAGGTCGTGGGTTCGAATCCCGCCACCCCGACACAGGTCAGGCCCCCTTTCGGGGGTGAGCGGAGAGGGGAGAAATCCCCTCTCTGGGAGAAAATTGGGAGACGATCTTCGGGTCGTCTCCCTTCTTCCTTTTCAGATGGCTTTGCAGGATCGCGTCCAGCGCAGCGACCGGCGAGCGCGGGTTCAGCGCGGCCCGGGCGTCGAGTGAGGCGTGCCACCGCTCGGTGAGCTGGTCGCACAACTCCTTCCGCATCGCCGCGGTGACATGGGTGTAGCGGGCGCCGATGCCATCCATCTGGTGGCCGATGCGCTCATGGCTGAAGACCTCGTGCGTGTGCAGCTCGGCCATGACGGTCTTGTGGCTGTGCCGGAGGCCGTGCGGGGTGAGGTCGTGCGCGATCGGCGTCCAGTTGGCCTCGGCACGGCCCTGGGAGTTGCGGCCCCGTACGGGCACACCGGGCCACGGCTCGGCGAGCAGCGGCACCGGCCGGGCCGGCTGTGGGCTCTTCGGCGGGTACCAGCCCGTCGCGGCCGGCTGGAACACCCAGGTCGCGAAGCCGCTCCGTCGCCAGTGCGCCGCGCCGGCCGCCGTCGCCGGCGCGGAGATGGCGCGGGTGTAGCCGAGACGGTTGATGGCGGCCTCGACCCGCTCGCGCGTCGACGAGGCGACCCGCTCAGGCCGGTTCAGCACGTTGGACACGGTGCCGGCGGAGACGCCCGCGCGGCGAGCGACGTCGGCGAGGCTCACAGTCGCCGGCCGGTGCGTGGCGCCTCCGCCCTTACCGCGGAAGACGTACGTGCGGTCGTGGCAGTGGCATGGCTGCGGTGCCGTACGGGCGATGTGGGCGGAGACGAGCGCGGACAGCCACGTCGGCAAGTCGACGTCGCGATAGGAGTCGTCCTTTGGCGGGCAGCGCAGCAGCTCGCCCGTGTCGAGCTCGTACAGCTGCCACTCGATACGGATCGAGCCGAGCCGGGCGTACTCGGTCTCCAGGCCGACGATCTCGCCCCAGCGCATCCCGGTGTAGTACTTCAGCACGCAGGCCACGAACTCGTCGTCGCGGCCGGTGAGGATCGCGGCCCGCTCGGCGAGCAGCACCGCCTGCAGGTCGCCGATCGTGACCTTCTCTGGACCGCGGACATGCGAACGGCCGGACCGCTTACCGCGGCCGCGGCGCTTCGCCGCTGGGT
>JAOPYL010000216.1 GCA_025964625.1 Actinoallomurus sp.
TGCTCGGTGACTGGCGAAGCGGGGCTCTCGGTTATCTCGGGAGTCGGTTCCTCGGCAGAGCCGTCCTCCGCTTTGATGAGCGTCATGAGCAGCTCATAGGAGCCGACCAAAGCCAAGGCCGGCCAGGCGCTGACCAGGGCACCTAGCGGTCCGTGCCCCAGCCCGTGCGCCAGGTTGGCGCCGACCGTGGCCATGATGCCGACACCGAGGCTCCAGCCGGCCAGACGTGGCACACGCCTGGTGCGCCGGTTAGCGTCCAGGATCACCATCGACGCCGCCCAGATGAGTCCGTCCACGGTGAGTGGTACAAGTCGAGCGGTGGCGCCGGATTCCCCGTGTGAGCGCACCAGCTCGTACGCGTGCCGGTACGAAATGATCGCAGCTACACCGGCAACGCCGATCACTGCGAGAGCCGTGGTTGCTCGGATTACGCGATCAATCACCGGCCAACTCCTCCCGCCACGCGACCACGAACGGGTCATCGTCACCGTGGCCGGTGGCGAGGCGCTCGGCGAGCGTTAGAGCGGTGATGGCCTGGTTGTACGTGAGGGTGTTGGGCCAGATGCTGACGGTCCAGCGGTCCCGGGCGCGGGTCGCGGTAGCGATCACGGCGCCGGCGACCGAGGCGGACATGGAGTCTTCGTTGATCTTGATGGTCATGGGTTACCCCTCCTCCTGCTTGGGAGGGGCCAGGGGAGCCATTTTCGGGAGCCAATGTCTCCAAACTCCCGCCGACCACCCCGGGCCTCTCCCAACGTTTGTGCAGGTGAGTGGCGCCCGGATCGACCTAACCTGATCATGCCGGACACAAGATCCGTAACCGGCTGTTAACCAGCGCTTCTGTCGAGATCCTGATCACAGCGGGACATTCGCCGCGAGCAAGCCACGGTAAAGGCCGTGGAGCCGCGGCGCGGTGTGCGGGACGGTTCAGTGGTGGTGCTTGTGCTTGGGAGGCTTGCCGTGGTGGGCCTTCGGATGCCGGACCGGCGCCCGGTGGGCGACGGGCGGCCGGTACGTGACGGGCGGCCGGTCGACGACTCTCCGCGGCGAGTGGGACACCACCGGGCTCCCCCCGCGTTGCTGGACGACCACCGGCGGGTGAGGGGCCGACGGACGGGCCAGCCAGCCCACGAATCCCGCCACCAGGGCGATCGCGAGTCCGCCGATCAGAAGCGGAAACACCCGGTGGCGCCTCGGCGGGTCCTCGGCGAGGTGCTGGGCCATCACCTGGGTGACGCTCCCCGCGGCGTGCCCCGCCGGCCCCGCGTCCGGGAGCGACCGCGCCGCGTCCGGGAGCGACAGGGTGGCCGCGAAGGGATGCGGTGCGCCGTCCAGCCCCGCCCCGCTCGGGATCGTCATCGTGGGATCCGTCCGCAACCGGGTGGCCCGGTCGACGACGGCTGCCGCATCGGCCGGTCGCATCGCCGGATCCTTGGCGGTCAAGGCCAGCACGAGGTCACGGAGCCCGGACGGCACGGAGGGGGGCAACTCCGGAAAAGGTGAGTCGCGATGCGCGAGCAGCACGGCGGCCGCGGGCCCTTCGTAGGGAGGCCGGCCGGTGAGCAACTCGAATGCGATGACGCCCAGAGCGTAGAGATCACTGGCGGCCGTCGCCGGCAGGCCTGAGGCCTGCTCCGGCGCCAGGTACAGCGGAGTGCCCAGCAGCATCCCGGTCCGGGTCAGCGGGATGGCGTCCACTGCCCGGGCGATGCCGAAGTCCGTGATCTTGATCGAGCCATCCTGGCCGATCAACAGGTTGCCCGGCTTGACGTCGCGGTGCACGACCCCGGCGGCATGCGCCACGGCCAGTGCCGACGCCACTGCGACGATGACCTCCAGCGCGCGATCCGCGCCGACCGGACCCTGCCGGGCGATCGTCGCCGACAGGGATTCGCCGTCGATGTACTCCATGACGAGGTAGGGCGGCGCGCCGCCCTGACCCTCGTCATAGTCGAAGACCTGGGCCACCCCGGGGTGGGACAGCCCCGCGGCGTGCCGGGCCTCGCGGCGGAACCGGTCACGGAACTCCGCGCTGTCGGCGTACTCCCCCCGCAGCACCTTCACCGCCACCGGTCGGCCGAGCGCGGTGTCCTCCGCGCGCCAGACCTCGCCCTGGCCGCCGGCGGCGATGCGCTCGATCAACCGATAGCGATCGCCCAGCACCATGGTCGGGCCCACTGTAAGAGTCATCGTCCGGCCACGATACCGACAGAAGACGTCCGCCGATCTCGGCAACGGCGCGACCAGGCCGGGCTCGCCGGCCCCCTCGCGGTCGTCACGCGTGACGGCGCCGTGCTTCGCCGCCCGATGGGGGCCTCAGCCATTTCCGTTGTCGCCGTAGAAGATGCGTTCTACGACGTGACGGGCGTGGCGGGCGTGGCGGCGGTAGTCCTCCAGGAGATCACCGGACGCCGGGTAGCCCAGCACGCGGGTCACGGCGGAACGTTCCCGGTGGTGCTCGGTCGGCAGAAGGTCGGAGGCGCGCCCGCGCACCAGCATGATCGCGTTGCGGATGCGGGTGGCCATCCGCCAGGCGTCCGCGAGCGCAGTGGCGTCGCCGGAGTCCAGCAGGTCCGCCTCGACGGCGGCGTCGAGGGCGGCGAGCGTGCGGGTGGTCCGCAGTCCGGGCACCTCGTGCGCGTGCCGGAGCTGCAGGAGCTGCGCCACCCACTCCACGTCGGAGAGCCCGCCGGGCCCCAGCTTGGTGTGCAGCCGCCGGTCCACGCCGCGGGGCAGTCGCTCGGCCTCCATGCGGGCCTTCAGCCGGCGGATCTCGCGAAGCGCGACGTCGTCGATGCCGCCCTCGGGCCATCGGACCGGGTCGATCAGGGCCTGGAAGCGCTCGCGGAGTCCCTCGTCGCCGATGATCGGGGCGGCGCGCAGCAGTGCCTGGCTCTCCCACGGCGAGGACCAGCGGCGGTAGTACGAGGCGTACGAGTCGAGAGTGCGCACCAGCGGGCCCTGCCGCCCCTCCGGCCGCAGCCCCGGATCGATCACCAGCGGCGGATCGGGGGCGGGCAGCGCGAGCAGTCTCCGCAGCTCCTCGGCGACCGCGTGCGCGGCCGCGGACGCCTCGCTCTCGACGGCGTCCGGCAACGGGTCGTGCACGAACATGACGTCCGCGTCGCTGCCGTAGCCGAGCTCGTACCCTCCGAACCGGCCCATGGCCACGATCGCGAACCGCGTCGGCAGCGGCTCCCGCCGCTCCATCTCGATCTTGTCGATGGCGGCCCGCAGCGCGGCGTCGATCGTGACCGTGGCGATGGAGGTGAGGGCCTCGGCGGTGGCGCGCTCGTCGAGGAGGCCGAGCAGATCGGCGACGGCGGTACGGAACAGCTCCCGGCGGCGAAGGCCCCGGACGGCGCCGACCGCCTCGGCCGACAGGTCGTAGTGGAGGCGGGTGGGAACGGAGTTCATGTACCGGCGCACCGCCGCCTGGGCCTCGGTGCGCAGCGCGTCGTGCGGCCGCGGTGCGAGCCCGGTGCCGCCGCCGAGCATGCCCACGGCCTCCGGCGCGCGCAGCAGCAGGTCGGTGGCGTACCGGCTGGAGGCCAGCAGCCGAGCCATCCGCTCGGCCACCGTCACGTCGTCGCGGAGCAGACGGAGGTACCAGGGCGTGGTGCCGAGCGCGTCGCTGACCTGACGGAATCCGAGCAGCCCGGCGTCGGGGTCGGGGCCGTCGGCGAACCAGTCGAGCATCACCGGCAGCAGCGTGCGCTGAATGGCCGCGCGGCGCGACACGCCGGACGTCAGGGCCTCCAGATGGCGGAGCGCGCCGGCCGGGTCGGTGAAGCCGAGCGCCTCCAGGCGGATACGGGCGGCGTCCCTCGTGAGCCGGACCTCGTCGCCGGGGAGCCGGGCCACGGCCTGCAGCAGCGGCCGGTAGAAGAGCTTCTCGTGCAGCCGGCGTACCTCACGGGCGTGCCGCCGCCACTCGGCGGTGAACTCTCCCACCGGGTCGGCGCGGAATCCGAGGGCCCGTCCCAGCCGCCGCAGGTCCTCCCCATCCTCGGGCACGAGATGGGTGCGCCGGAGGCGGTGCAGCTGGATGAGGTGCTCGACGCGGCGCAGGAACCGGTACGCGTTGCCGAGCGCGGCGGCGTCGGCGCGGCCGACGTACCCGCCCCAGGACAGCTTCTTCAGCGCGATCAGCGTTCCCGGGCCGCGCAGGTCCTCATCGGCGCGGCCGTGCACGAGCTGCAGCAACTGGACCGCGAACTCCACGTCGCGCAGCCCGCCGGGACCGAGCTTGAGCTGCCGGCCGACCTGTTCGGGGGCGATGTGCTGCTCCACCCGGCGGCGCATGGCCTGGACGTCCTCGACGAAATTGTCCCGTTCGGCGGCACTCCACACAAGAGGCGCCAGCGTCTGGACGTACTCCTCGCCGAGCTTGCGGTCCCCGGCGACCGGCCGGGCCTTCAGCAGGGCCTGGAACTCCCAGGTCTTCGCCCAGCGCTCGTAGTAGGCGTGGTGGCTGGCGAGCGTCCGCACGAGCGGGCCCGACCGGCCCTCGGGCCGCAGCGCGGCGTCGACCTCCCACAGCGCGCCCTCGGCGGTGCTCGCCGAACACGCCCGCATCATGCCGGAGGCGAGCTTCGTCGCGGCCCGTAGCGCGGCCTCCTCGTCCTGGCCGGGCACGGGTTCGGCGACGAAGACGACGTCGACGTCGCTGACGTAGTTCAGCTCACGACCGCCGCACTTGCCCATGCCGATCACGGCCACGCGACACAGGCCGGCCTGCTCGCCCAGCTCGGCCCGGGCGATCGCCAGCCCGGCCTCCAGCGCGGCCGAGGCCAGGTCCGCCAGCTCGGCGGCGACCTCCTCGACGGTGCTCACGTGGGTGAGGTCGCGGCCCGCGAGGTGCAGCAGAGCCTTCCGGTAGGCCACGCGCAGCTCGACCGGCGCGTCCGGGTGGTCCGCGCGGGGCGAGGCGTCGGCCGGATCGGCGCCCACCGCACGAAGCAGCGCGGCGCGCAGCTCCTCGGCGCGGGGACGGCGTACGGCGCCGGGACCGGCGAGGACCCTCCAGTGGTCGGGGTGCCGGACCAGATGATCGCCGAGCGCGGCACTCACCCCGAGCACGGCGATCAGCCGGTCCCGCGCGTCCGTGTCGGCGCTCAGCTCCGCCCTGACGTCGGTCCGCTCGAGCAGCCGGAGCAGACCGGTGAGCGCCAGGTCGGGGTCGGCGGCGATACCCAGGGCGTCGAGCAGCCCGTCGTCCAGATCGTGTCCCTCGAGGCGGCGTTCGGCCCCGGCGGCGTCGGTGATGCCGAGTCTGGCCAGTCGGCCGGTAAGGCTGTTCTTTCGGCGTTCACTCACGAACAAAAGGTAACGGTGCGGGACAGCCGCCCAAAGTGACCGCGACCGGATCACTTGTCCATTTTGCGAACCACGGTGAACGGGCGCGGGTCTCCTTGGTCAAGAAACGACCGACAGGAGACGCGTTCGTGAAAATCCGCCCGTCGGTGTGGCACCGGCGGGCGGTTCGGCACGGCGCTCCCGTAGCGCTCAGCGGCGCCTGAGGTCGTACGGGGGTGTGATGGTGCCGCCGGGCCCGGCCCGATCCAGCAGGTCGTCGGTGAAGGTACGGGTGCCCAGCGCGTTGCCGCGCGCCAGATGAAGGCCCGAGCGGAAGTCTGCGGCCACCTTGCCGGGGATCGGCAGCCGTACCAGCGGCCGCCGGCGGCGTACCGCCGTCAGGTAGGCGCGCATCAGGTCCTCGACGCGCTCGACGCGCGGGCCGCCCATGTCCGGCACCCGGCCGGCGGGTTCCCCCAGGGCGAGTTCCACGAGGCGGCCGGCGACCTCGCCCGTGTCGACGGGCTGCAGCTCGAAGCCCCGCGGCACGATCGCGACCGGGCCCTTGGAGAGTACGGACAGCAGCATGATCACGAGATCGTGGAACTGCGTGGTGCGCAGCGTCGTCCACGGCAGCCCGGAGTCCTCGACCATCCGCTCGACGGTGAGCTTGGCCCGGTAGTAGCCGTACGAGATCGTGTCGACGCCGACGATCGAGATGTAGACCAGGTGCGGCTCTCCCCCGACGGCGTCCAGCAGCCGCCGTGCCGCCCCGACGTCGCGGTCCGGCCTCCGGAGGTCGGTGCCGCTGCTGGCCGCGTGCACGATCACGTCGACGCCGTCCAGGGCGGCGGCGAGTCCCTCACCGGTCTCCAGGTCGCCGCGGACGACCTCCGCGTCCTCGACGGGAGTCCCCCGCCGGCTGAGCACCCGCACGCCGGCCCTGCCGCTCAGACGTCGTACGACCTGACGGCCGAGAACACCGGTTCCGCCGGTCACCAGAATCTCTGTCATGCCCTCACGACGGAAAGCCGGGCCCGTTCGTGACACGGTCCGGCCTGATCCACGAAGGTGCGCCGTGCGCCGCCGAGGGCGCGGATCCCACTGCGTTCGTCCCCGCCATGGGTAACCTCTCACTGAGGGTCAGCTCACTGAGGGTCAGTACGCTTACTTGCCGAGCGGCTAGCAACTTTACGTGTAGACGTTACGCTATTAACTAGCCGGTCGGCAAGTAAGTTTCATCAGGAGTGAAAGGCGATGGGCGAACGACGGAGCGACACGCGCGAGAAGATCCAGGCGGTCGCGCTCGAGCTGTTCGCCGAGCATGGATACGACAAGACCTCGCTGCGCGAGATCGCCGAGCGACTCGACGTCACCAAGGCCGCGCTGTACTACCACTTCCGG
>JAOPYL010000219.1 GCA_025964625.1 Actinoallomurus sp.
GCGGGCGGCCCGGGCGCACCCGGCGGCCCGAGCACCTCGCCCAGCACCTCCCCGACGTCCAGCACCCCGCCTGGTGAGGCTCCCAAGCCCACCCCGGTGACCGGCGACCTGCCGGTGACCGGCTGACGCCGACCACACTGACGATCACCGTGGGGGACCAATGTTCGGATCCCCCACGGTGATCGCATTTCTGGGCGCGCCTTTCAGGACGTGCTCCAGCGTCACGGCTCTTCCAGCCAGATGGCCAGGCTCGGACAGACCCTGGCCGCCTGACGCACGTCCTCATGCAGTTCGGCAGGCGGATCCTCCTGCAGGAGCACGACGATGCCGTCCTCGTCGCGCTGGTCGAACACGTCGGGAGCCAGCAGCACGCACTGTCCGGAACCGACGCACTTGTCCTGATCGATGATGACCTTCATGGCGATCCCTCCTTGAGTCACCAGGAAACCGGCAGTTCATGCACGCCGTAGACGAGCATGTCGTGCTTGAAATTGACCTCCTCGAGCGGGACGGCCAGCCGCAGGGTCGGGATGCGCCGATAGAGGGTGCCGTAGACCACCTGCAGCTCGACCCTTGCCAGCGGCTGGCCCAGACACTGGTGGATGCCATAACCGAAGGCGACGTGGTGGCGTGCCTGACGGTGAATGTCGAGCATGTCCGGGTCGGGGAAGGCGTTCTCGTCGCGATTGCCGGAGTCGTTCGCCGCGATGATGCCCTCGCCGGCCTTGATCAGCTGGCCACCGACCTCGATGTCCTCGATGGCGACCCGGCGCCGGCCGCTGTGCGTGATGTTGAGGTAGCGCAGCAGCTCCTCGACCGCGCCCGCGACCAGCTTCGGGTCCTCGGATCCGCGCAGTTCCGCGAGCTGGTCCGGGTGCTGGAGCAGTGTCAGGGTGCCGAGCCCGATCATGTTCGCGGTCGTCTCGTGCCCGGCGACGAGCAGGAGCATGGTCATGTCCGCGATCTGGGAGCGGGTCATCCGGCCGGTCCGCAACTGCTCGACGACCAGCCGGCTGAGCAGATCGTCCGCCGGCTCTCCGTTCTTCACGTCGGCCAGCCGGGCGAGGTAGTCCTTGAGCTCGTCGGCGGCCGCGACCGCCTGCTCCGGCGTCGACCGGGTGGAGATGAGCGCGCGGCTGCACCGCTGGAAGAAAGCGTGATCGGCGTACGGAACTCCGAGCAACCGGCAGATCACCAGCGAGGGAACCGGCAGCGCGAACGCCGTGACCAGATCGATCGGCGGCGTGCCGCCGAGCATGTCGTCGATCAGGCCGTCGACGATCTGCTGCACCTTCGGCCGGAGCGCCTCAACCCTCTTGACCATGAAGTTCCCGGTGAGCATCCTGCGGTACACGTCGTGCTCGGGATTGTCCATCGAGATGAATGACCGGGAGTGTTTACGCCGCGCCGCGCTGGCGGCGGTGACGTGCGGGTACCCGGGCCTGGTCACGTCGGCACTGACCCTGGGATCCGACAGCAGGGCGCGCTGGTCGTCGTAGCGAGCGATCAGCCAGGCCGTGCTGCCGTCCCAGAGCCGCACTCTGGAGACCGGTGAGTCGGCCCGCAGCCGGCTCAGCTCGGGCGGTGGATCGAACGGGCAGTCGCGCTTCATTGGGAAGGCAGGTACGTCGGAGATGGTGTCCGTCATCAGAGCCTCCTACCACGAACAGTTGCCGAACGATTGTTCAGCAACTCACTAATCACATGTTAGGTAGCTTTCCCCGCAGAGGCCCGCCGGTGCGGCGCAGATCACTTTTTCGGCTAGTCGAAGACCAGCGAGATCAGCTCGTCCACGAACGGCAGGATGCGGTCGGCTCCGCCGTCCTCCGGGTTGGAGTGGTACAGAGCGACCCGGCCGTGCGTGCCGACGAAGACCATGACGGCGGCCCGCTCGCTGGGCATGCGCAGCCGCTTTCCGGCCTGCTCACAGCGCTCGAAGGCGGCGACGACGGCGCCGAGGATGGGGACCAGCGGGCCCTGAGGACGCTGCCCGGCCTCCCCCTGCCCGGCCGGGCGGCGGTTGCCCAGCATCAACCGGTAGTGCCCGGGGTTCTCTACCGCGAACCGGCAGTACGCGTGCATCTGCGCCCGGACCCGGCCCACCACATCGTCGTCGGCGACGCTCTCGTCCGCCTCCCGCATGACGGCGGACAGCCGCTCGTAGTCGTGTTCGATGACGCCGCGTACGAGTGCGGCCTTGTCCGCGAAGTGCTGGTAAATGCTCGCCGGCGCGATGCCCACCGCCCGCGCGACGCCGCGGATCGTCAGCGCCTCCTCGCCGCCCAGCTCGGAGAACAACCGTCCGGCCGCGTCCAGGATCTCGGTACGCAGCCGCTCACCCTGCCCCCAAGGGTTACGCACACGCTGCGTCGCGGCGACCTCGACCTCGTCCGGCACCGATCCATCATCCCCTGCCGGCGCCGCACCACCGGCGCCGGGTCGCCACCGGACAGAAGGCGATCAGCGGCGTTCGCGCGCTCGGACCCGGGGCTCGCGCGGGCGTATCACCGCCTTGGTCTTCATGGCCGGTCGCGGTCCGGTGGGTTGTGCGTCATTGCGTGGGGTGGCCGAGCCATAGGTTGTGTGCGTCCTCGTCCTGGCCGTTGATGGTGACCGCGCTGGCCACCGGCGGGTAGCCGGAGGCCGTGACGGTGTACGGGCCGCCCATCAGGTCGGCGAA
>JAOPYL010000250.1 GCA_025964625.1 Actinoallomurus sp.
TAGCTCATCGGGTTGTAGGCCCCCATCGAGGTGGCCAGCGTGCGGATGCCCCAGCCGCTGAACATCTCCGCGCTCATCAGCCGTTCGGCCACGGCTTCAGCCTTGTCCGGATCGATGATGCCGGCCAGCAGGCAGTGACCCATGTTCGAGGCGAGAGCGTCGATGGGCCTCTTGTGCCGGTCCAATCCGACCGCGTACCAGCCATGCTCAGGCAACCAGAACCTCTCGTTGAACGCCTCCCTGAGCTTGATGGCGCGGTCCGTGCATTCCTGCTCGGTGGCCGCGTCACCAGCCTCCCGGGCGAGGAGGGCCCTGGCCTGATACGCCATGTAGATGTACCCCTGGACCTCGGTGAGCGCGATCGGGGAATCGGCGAGCGTGCCGTCGGCGAAGTTGACCCCATCGAAGGAGTCCTTCCACCCCTGGTTGATCAGGCCGCGATCGGTCTTGCGCTGGTACTCCACGAAGCCGTCTCCGTCGAAGTCGCCGTAGTTCTCGATCCACTGCATCGCGCGGTCGGCGTGGGGCAACAGCCTCTTGACGTCCTCACAGTGCAGCCCCCAGCGGCGCAACTCGCTGAGCAGGAAGACAAAGAGCGGGGTGGCGTCCACCGACCCGTAGTAGGCGCCCCCTCGCGGGCAGCCGTGCATGGTGCCGACGCCGACGCCCTCCCGGAGCTCATGCATGATCTTTCCCGGCTCCTCCTCGGTCAGCGGATTCACCTGCTCACCCTGAAGATCCGCCAAAGTCCACAGGGTGCCCACTGCCAGCGAACGGTCCAGTGGCAGCGCCATGTAGGCGGTGAGGAGCGAGTCACGCCCGAAGACCGTCATGAACCAAGGTGCGCCCGCGGCCACCGACGGCGGCCGATCGGGATGAACCTCGTCGAAGATCCGCAGCGAACCGAGGTCGGCGTGGCTGCGGCCCAGCGCCTTGGCCAGGCCCGGGTGCTGCGTCAGCTCCACCGGGTTGTCCTGCTGCCAGGCCTGCAGGCGCCGCGCCGGGTCAGCGCGTTCGACCGGACGGTGCGTGGAAGAACGCGCCGGCGGCTCCTCACCGCCGAAGACCGGCTGGACCAGCACAGTGGTGTCCCAGGTACCGCGCGCCGGCACCACCACGGAGAAGTTCAGGCTGCCCTGGGTGGCCGAGGCGCCCGAGGCGCTGACCCGTACCCCGCGCTGCCGATCGGGTGAGCGCGTTGAGATGGTGACACTGCCGTCGCTGATCTGGACCGCGCGCTCGCCGCGCACCCGGATCAGGCCGGCCTTGACGTCGAACAGGTCGGCGAGGTCGGCATCCACGCGGAGCGTCAGGACCAGGCCCGCCGCCTCCCCCGACAGGTTGTGCACCGTGATGTCCTCGCGCATGCCGTCCCCCACATACCGGGTGCGCGTCACCAACAGGCTGCTCTCGGCCTTGCCCGGCCGCGGCTGGCTCCTGCCCAGGAAGGTCGCCGAGAACGGCTCGGCCGGGATCAGGGCCAACGGCTCCAGCGGCGCGTCGTCGACCTTCAGTTCCCACCGCGATACCAGGCGGGTGTCGCGGAAGAAGATGCCGTCGGTCCCACCGCGCACCATGTCCCCCGACTCGGCGCAGACACAGAAGGCCATCCCCTCGAACAGGATCACCGTTCCCGGCGCGGACCCCGCCGGTATCTGCTGGGCTGCCCATTCGGTCATGTTGACCCCCGATCATCAGTGCTGCCCCCGTTGAGCCGTGCCGATCGCCCGTGACCGCCACATCTCCCCTGCCCCGGTCACCCTCGTGACCCGGCGGATGTACGAAAGCTCGACCCTCAGCATGGAGCGCGCGATCGTCCGGTGGTTCGGCTTCTACAGCGATGCGACGACCCGAACAGCGTCGGGGCCGGGAAGACCTGGAAACCCGGACGCCGGTGGCCACAGACGTGCCCCTGGGCGACGGCTGGGGAGTATGCGCACTTCAGTTTGCAACGTCCCCAGTCTAAGTCCGGACCGACGCCGTCGGTGTCGATGCCAGACTCTCGGGCGGAAGCCGGGATCGCGTCACTGGCCCCCCTGAACTTTCGTCAGGCTCGTTCCAATGCCCCCAGATCGGACCCGGGCCACCCGGCGCGGGCAAGACCGCGCCGCTCGACGTGCTCAATCCGGCCGCAGCGGCAAAGAGAAGGTAATCATCAGTGCCCGGATTACCCGGAGTGCGATGGACGTCCGGTCGTCGGGGCATACAAGCGGATATCACTGAGCCTGGACCGATGACTGGCCGCCGTTGAGTCGACTGAGGGGCAGGAGCGCAAGGAAATGGTCCATCAGCGCACAGAAAATTCGTTCGTTCGCACGGTCATGACTTCACGCCGCCTTGCCGTGACCTCACTTGCCGTCTTCGTCGCGGTAGTCGGCGCGTCGGCGCAGGCGAGTGCGGAGACGATGACAGGGCGACAGGGTTCAGCGATCAGGACCATGTCCTTCGACCGTATGAACGGTGTGCCCGCTCACGACAACAACGGTAATGGCAAGCAGAACTTCAACTCGTTCACCATCCACAGCCCCGTCTTCAACCACGGCATTCAACACACCAACAACGCCGCCGTCGGCGGGGACGCCATCAACCAGAACGCTTTCTGTAAGAAGGGGCCGCGCCACTGCAAGATCACCGAGAGACTCGTCGTGCTCAGGCGGTGAGGTCGGTCAGGTCTCGTCGGTCTCGGGCGTCCAGCGCTGTTCGACCTTGCCGAGCCGCCAGTAGCCGATGGCGGCGGCCCAGACGAGCACGAACAGGCCGACGATGATGAAGCCGACGTTGTCCAGGTTGAGCCCGGCGATCCAGTCGGTCACCGGGTTCTTCAGGCCGGCGTCGTCGTGCAGCAGACCGATGATCTCGATGGTGCCGATGACGAAGGCGACGGCGACAGACAGGCCGGTGATGGTGACGTTGTAGTAGACCTTGCGCACCGGGCTGGCGAAGGCCCAGTGGTAGGCGAAGTTCATGAAGGTGCCGTCGAGGGTGTCGAACAGGGTCATACCGGCCGCGAACAGGACGGGCAGGATCAGGATCGCGTACCACGGCAGCCCGCCGGCGGCTCCGCTGCCGGCCAGCACCAGCACCGCGATCTCGGTGGCGGTATCGAAGCCGATGCCGAAGAGCAGGCCGATCGGGTACATCTGCCAGGGGTGGGTGATGGAGCGCAGCAACCGGCCGAGGAACCGGTTGAACAGCCCGCGCTGGTCGAGCGTGGCCTCCAGCGTCTTCTCGTCGAACTCCCCGCGGCGCATCGCACGCCACACGCCGACGATCGCGAACAGGGCGAGCAGGTTGAGGAACGCGATCAGGTAGAGGAAGCCCCCGGAGACGCTGGTGCCGATCAGGCCGAGCGTCCGGTGCGTCCCGGAGTCCTGGTTCATCAGGGTGCCGGCGGCGTGGGTGCCGAGCGCGATGAGCGCGGCCATCGCGATGACCATGCTGGAGTGGCCGAGCGCGAACCAGAAGCCGACCGAGACGGGGCGTTTGCCGTCGGACATCAGCTTGCGGGTGGTGTTGTCGATGGCGGCGATGTGGTCCGCATCGAACGCGTGCCGCATGCCGAGGGTGTACGCGGTGACGCCGAGCCCGACGCCGAAGACCTTGGTGCCGATCGTGTAGTGCCGTGGTTCCACCAGCACGATGAGGACGCCCCATGCCGCGACGTGCAGTGCCGCGATGAAGCCGAGAAGAATGGCCAGACGGGTCCAGTCCCGCCGTTCCAGCGCGGACAGGACGGTGGACAGACGGGGGCTCATGTGAATCGCCTTCCAGCACCTCGTGGACGACCGTGTGGGTGCCGTGGCCGGTCTCCTGGCTGACGGGTCGCCGCGCCTGCCCGCCTTCCCAGACCGCGAGGTCCAGTGGCTATCCGGGCAGTGCTTCCCGATCACAGTGGCGAGGGCCGCGCCGGTTCTTCACCGGCTTCCCGAGCACCACGGCCGCCCAAACGTACGACCCGCCGCCAACACATGCAAGCTTGATCAGCTGTGCACGTGTTGGATTCCCGTTCCGGCTCGCGCCGCCGGAGACTATGGCCGGCGGGAGCTCGTGCCGGCGGTCTGGCTGGAGGGAACCCAGGCGGTCATGTCGCCACCGGCGCGCAGGCCGTCGAGCGCTCCGGCGAGATCGTCGGCCAGGATGCGGAGGGTCTGCGCCCGCCGGCCTTCCGGGACCGGCCCCGGAGGCGTCCTCACCCGTCCGGATGAGTACGGCGCGTCGATCCTGAGCGTGTAGTCGCCGGTCAGCCGGCGAAGTGGCATCGTCAGCCGGGTGGTCAGGTCGATGTCCGGGCACGAGGTCTCGATCGCCGTCGCCGTGGCCAGGGCCTTGGCGCGTACGGTGATCGCGCTGTAGGCGGCGAGTCTGCGGGCGACGGGCGCGCTGTCGAGCCCGGCGAGCGTGGCGCCGCCCCACGGGTGGGTCGCGAGCGCCAGCTGGTGCATCCGTGCGTCGAGACGGCGAGCGGACATCAGCAGATCCGCCGCGCTGGCTCGGCCGGCCGACTTGTCGCGCACCGTCTCGACGAGGCTCACGAGGTCGCGGATGAAGGCGTCGCGCGCGGCGGCGGTGGCCTTGCGGTTGCGCACCGGGAGTACGAGCACCGCGATGAGAGCGGCGATTCCGGCGCCGATGGCGGTCTCCTCGAGCCGTGTGAGGAGCAGTGCGTCGCTGAACTCGCCGAGAGCGTTGTACAGGAGCCCCATCAGAGTGGTGATGCCGAAGGCGAGGACGCCGTAGGCGACGCGGAAGAAGTACACGGAGAGGAAGACGCACACCGACATCACCACGACCACGAGTGTGTCGTGGCCTCGGGTTAGGTGGACGGCCGCGATGGCCACCACGGCTCCCAACGCCGTTCCCAGCACGCGGTGGGTGCCCTTGACCAGCGTCTCGCTGGAGGTGGCCGTGCCGGTCAGCACGATCAGGCAGGCGAGCATCGCCCAGTAGAAGCGCTGGGACGAGACCGGAAGCGCGCACAGCAGGGTAAGCAGGGAGGCCAGCCCCGCCTGTACGCACTGGCGGCTGTTCAGGGACAGGCGCAGCCACCGCGGGCTCTTCTCGGTGTCCGCTTCCAGTGCGCCGGCGGCGGAGGCGGCCGAACCCGGCAGATGCCCGGCGACCAGGTGGACGCCCGGCTCGAAGTCCGCCGTCAGCGGGTCGTCATCCGCGGAGTGCTTGGGACCCGTGCGCGGTTCCAGGGCGTCGCAGAGCCGGCCGACCGCGTCCGCCAGGCTGGCCAGGGGGAGACTTTCCGTCTGCCCGAGATTCCGTCCGTCGAGCTCGCGCGCGTGTTGGCGAGCCCGGTCCAGGTCGAGGGCCGCCAGTGCCCGGAGCGTGGCGGTCGAGGCCGAGAGCACCGGGTGCGGCAGCAGGCCGGAGCCGGCGAGTGCGACAGTCGCCGTCGCGAGCTCCTCGACGGCGAGCTCCGCGGCCAGCAACCGCGTGCGCAGCCGGTAGGCGCGGTCGTGCTCGGCCGCCGCCGGCGAGGCCAGATGCCCTTCGGCGATGAGGGCGGCCTCGAGGACGTGGAACCTGCGGGCGTGCAGGTCGCGCTCGGTCTTGAGGCCCGGGTCGGCGAGTACGTCGGCGCAGGCTCCGGCCACCGCCGCGACCCGCAGGTCGAACCCGCGCAGCGCCGCGCCGAGGGTGGCCTGGGGACGCTGGTACGCCACCACGGCCATCAGGAGGACGAGGACCGCCACCGCGGATAGGAACACCACGGTGAAGGGCAGGAGCTGATCCTTGTTGACGTGCGCGAACGTGCCGAACATGTAGGAGAACCAGCCGAGCAGCCCGTAGTTCAGACCACGGACGCTGAAGCGGCGAACGTAGACCGCGAGCACCGTCAGCACGACGAACCCCAGCCGGGACGCGAGGGGGTGGCCGGCGACCGCGACGGCCAGGAGCACTCCGGCGAACGCGACGAGCGGCATCCCGGCGGCCGTGAGCACCGTATCGCGACGGGTCCTGCCCGCCAGCAGGAACGAGCCGTTCAGGGCCGTCATGCCACCGAGCAGCATGGCGGCCAGCGCCGGCAGCCCGAAGGCGGGCCCGACCCAGTGCTCGACGAAGGCCACGAACGCCACCGCGAGCGTGGCGCGCCAGGCGAGGTGCCATCGTGACAGTCCGGGGTCGGCGGCCACCGCCCTGTCGACGGTGGTGCGGGCTCGCTGACGGGCCCAGCCTGTCCACCCGGACGTCATCGTGTCACTCCTCACTCGGGACGGGAATTAGTACCAAAATGATATGGGTTACGCGGATGGGGACGGTGAGTACAACGCGTCGGCACGCGGCAGGCTTCCGGGACCGATGGATCAGTCTGGGAAGCATCACGGGTGATGCGCCACATTCGGCAGGCCGGCTGAACGGCCGGCCGGTGGTCCGGATCGGTCAGCGGAACGCCGGGCAGATCTTCGGCTCCGCGGATGCGGCGGGTGACGGTGTCGCGGTGCGTTCCGAGCCGCTGTGCGACTTCGGCGGAGGAGCAGCCGCTGTCGAGGTAGCTCTCGACCGTGTGGGTGTGGAAACTCGGTTTCGGTTGCCGACCTGCGTTTCTTCCTCCATCTACGCTACCGGTCCGTACTCGTTGGTCGGGCCGTCGAGGACCTCCTCGCACCTGTACCGGACCCTGTCGAGATCGGCCGGAGCTACCGGTGAGGCCGGCGGTCGTGGTGGTCGCCGGTCGCGCGCCCGATGAGGGCAACGGTGGTCGTAGTGCCGTTCGTACCGGCGTCGCGATCACTTGCAAAGAGGGAGTAATCATCTGTACCGAGAGTACAGGGAGGGCGATTAACGGCCGGTTACCGGGTATGTAAGCGAATGCACTCGATGTCCAGGCGGACGGAACGTCATGCCGCTGAGCGACTGGATTCGCAGAGGCGCTAAAGAATTGCCTTCAGTGAAAGGAAGCGCTCATGAGTACAATGGCAAGGGGTCGTCGCGTTACTCTTCTCAGCCTTGGCATCTCCTTGACCTTCGCTGCGCCATTGCATGCCGACGCGGAAGCGGCGCAGATCCCGCAGAGGTCCTCGATGACCACTCTCGTCGGCGACAAAAACCACATCGGAAACGGCACTAACAACCGTAACGCGGTCTCTATCCACAGCCCTACCACCAACAAGGGACCACAGGCGGTTTCCAATGCGAACGCCGGGGGCAGGACCAGCACTCGCAACGCCATCTGCAAGAAAAAGCATTACTGCAAGATCATCCAGGACTAGGCATCCTTGTCTTCATTCGACGTCTTCCACCAGCAGGCGTGTCGACCTTTTGCGGGATGAAGGTGCCAGCCTTTCTGAGGGTGGCACCTTTGACCTTCGCGGGGGTGACCATGGTGATCCTCTGGGATATGTAGCAGACCGACACATGCTTGCACAGGGCGCTATGGATGCTGGCCATTCCGCCTGCGTTGCTGTTCGACGTGTGTTGGTAGCCGTGGTTACTGCTAGGGCTCCTCACGGACACTATGTTACGGTTACGCGTTCCGTTTCCGTCGTTGTTATCATCAGCGGGAAGGGTCTTCGCCGTGAGTTCCGTCAGGACAGGCGCCGCGTCTGCGCTTGGCGAAAGAAAGACAATTCCCCAGCTGAATGTAGTTGAAGCGGAAGCGCCCGCAAGAATGTGCGCGGTAAGGATCCTGCTCGTAACTGTTCTGCCTATATGTTGGTAAATCATTCTTTGTGCCCCCCTGCTCGTCGGGCGACTTCAGGCGTGCAGTCCGTTGATCCGGATTCCATGAAGTGTCGGCTTACCCGGCGTCCGCGCGTTGATCGCGCTTCCGGTGATCCAGCCGGACGTTATTACCGCATCACTACCATGGACAGCAACAGAAGTCGTCAATCTCACGACAAACCCGGGAGGTGCGAGTCTGAGTGCCTGGCTCCATAGACCGGGTGACTGGACGCCGCAGCCCGACGGTCGCCTGCCCCACCGCGGTGATCGTCATGGCCGTCGTGACGTGGGCGTGGCGAGGTTCGCTGATCGTTGGCGCCGCGATCGGGGGCATCAAGGTTCTGAGCTGCCGATCAAGGCACCCCGCCGAGGTAGTGGTGGGGTGGGTCCGGTAGGTATGCGTTTATGACCGATTCTGGGCCGGTGTCCGATCCGGTGGTTCCTCGTCCGGGCTCGTCTGTGGGCAGGGCGGGGCGGGTGGCGTTGATGCTGGGTGCG
>JAOPYL010000285.1 GCA_025964625.1 Actinoallomurus sp.
GGGCCGGCGTCCGCCCGGCCGTCCCACGCGGCGGCCTCACGTGCGGCGATGGCTCCGGCGAGGTCGGCGACCGGCTCGGCCGGCCCAACCGGAGTGCCGTCCTCGGCGACGGGCTGGAGCACACCGCCCTCACCCGGCGACCCGCCCACCGCGATCCGCATACCCCGATTCTGCCCTTCGCCTCCGACACTGGCGGACGGACCGGGTAGAGCACATCCTGGAGCTCGCGAAGCGGCAAAGGTATGTTCGCCTTGGACCGCTACAAAGGCCGCAACGGCGGCCGTCGCACACACGCGAGGGGGTCTCGCCGCTGAGGAGAAAGACGGCATCCGGACCACCTCGCCGGCGCCGCCGGCCATCGCACACTCAGCGAGAGAGACTCCATGGACGACGACTTCCGGCCGAAGACGACGGCCGAGCACCTGTTGTGGCTGCTCCATGAGCACGGCGTAGAGCATCTTTTCCTCAACCCGGGCACCGACTCGGCTCCGCTGCAGGAGGCGGCGGCCACACTGACCGCCGCCCAGGTGAGCTTCCCGCGCGTCATCCCCTGCACCTTCGAGTCCGTGGCGCTCGCGGCGGCCCACGGGTACTGGCAGGCGACCGGCCGCCCGCAGTGCGTCTTCGTCCACGTGGACGTCGGCACGCAGAACCTCGGCGCCATGATGCACAACGCGCTGCGCGACCGGGCCGGTGTCGTCGTCATCGCCGGGAAGACCCCCTACGGCGAGGAGTCGGACTCCCCGGGAGGGCGCTCGCACGTCATCCACTGGCAGCAGGACGTGCCCGACCAGGCCGGCGTGGTCCGCGGCTACGCGAAGTGGACGCTCGAGGTCACCCGGTCCGACATCCTTTCGCGCGCCGTCGGACGGGCCGTGCAGGTGGCCCGGGGCGGCCGCCCCGGGCCCGCGTACCTGATGGTCTCGCGCGACGTCCTGATGGACCCGCCGGCCGACCGGGTCGGCCGTACGGCCGGGTACGCGGTGCCACGCCCACCAGCGGCCGACCCGGAGACGGTCCGCGAGATCGCCGGGCTGGTGGCGACGGCCGAGCGGCCGCTGCTCATCACCTCCAAGACCGGACGGCGCGACGGCGGGTTCGCCGCCGTGACCCGGCTGGCCGACCTCGCCGGAGTCCGCGTCATCGACACGCCCGAGAGCGGATGCGTCAACATCGACACCTCCCATCCAATGAGCGTGCGCTCGCCGGCGACCGCCCGGCGCCTCGTCGCCGAGGCGGACCTCATCCTGGTCGCCGACTGCGACGTGCCGTGGATCCCGAAGTTCGTACGGCCGCGCGAGGACGCCACGATCGTCCACATCGACGCCGACCCCCTGCGGGCGGACATGCCGCTGCGGACCTTCCCGGCGGACCTGGCCGTCGCCGCCGACGGCGCCACCGTGCTCGACCAGGTGGCCGGGTGCCTCCCGGACGTGCACCCCGCGCGGAAATGGGCCGGTCTCGCCGATGAGCGAAGCGTCCGGGCCGAGGCACCGGAGGGAGCCATCGCGGCCCGTGAGGTGGTGGAGGCCCTGAACGCGGTCCTGCGCGACGACGACATCGTCGTGGAAGAGGCGGTCACGAACGCGGGGGTCCTGCACGAGACTCTGGAACGCAGTCTGCCGGGCACCGTGTGCGGAACGGGCAGTCCCGGCCTGGGATGGGGCCTGGGCGGGGCCGTGGGCATCAAGCTGGCCTCGCCCGACCGGCGCGTGGTGGCCGTGGTCGGCGACGGCAGCTTCATGTTCGCGGTACCCACGGCGGCGCTCTGCCTGGCCGCCGAGGCGGACGCGCCGATCCTGGCGGTCGTGCTGAACAACGACGGCTACCGGGCCAGCAGGCTTCCCGTCTTCGAACTGTTCCCCGACGGCATCTCGGCGTCGCGGGGTGACGCCATCGGAACGCGGTTCCGACGGCCGCCGGACCTCGCCGCGGTGGCCAGGGCCTGCCACGCCCACGGCGAGACCGTGGACGACCGCGCGGAGCTCGTCCCGGCTTTGCGGCGGGCGCTGAAGGCGCTGGAGGCGGGGCGGTCCGCGGTGGTGGACGTCCGCATCGCGCCGAACTGAACCGCCCGCACGGGCCCGGCCGAGGCCGGGCCCGTGCCCCGGGATCAGGCCGCGAGCGGGACCTGGGAGCCGGCCGGGGCGTCGCCGTAGCGGTCGGCCACCTTGTTCAGCTCGATCTGGTAGTACAGGACGCCGAAGCCGAAGATCGCCAGCAGGAAGCCGAGGCCACCGCTGCAGGAGGGCCGCAGACCGGCGGCCTGCTGGGCGTTGCGGATGTGCCCGCCGAGCTTGATCCAGGTGACGAGTGGCCAGATGCCGAGCGTGATCCAGCCGAACAGCATGGAGCACAGCGCCATGCCGGCGCTGACGGGGCGGCGGCGGTCGAAGTTCGCCAGCTCGCTGTGGACGAGGTAGTACCAGACGATGCCGTAGACGCCGAGGGTGATGATCGGCAGGCCCAGCCAGGCGCCGAACGGGTTGCGCCGCTTCATCTGGATGCCTGCCAGGGCGGGCTGCGGCACTCCGCCGTGCGCGACCTGGCCTTGGTACGGCTGCGGCGCCGCACCCTGGTTCTGCTGCTGATAAGGCTGCCCCATTGAAGTCTCCTGGATCCGATGTACGACCGGGCTGCGGCCGAGGTGCGTGTCATCCTCTATGGACGCGGGCGCGCGTGCCCGGGTTCGGCTGTTTCCTGATCAGCTCAGGTGAATTGTTATTTCGTCCTCGAGCGGCGGGGCTAGCTCATGTTCCTTGCAGCCGCTGGCGGCGAAACAGCGGATCCGCAGGCTCTCCGGCGTGACGTCCAGCCGCAGGAAGCTCTTGAACAACGGCGGGCTGTAGGAGGCCGAGGCCGGCGAGAGGAACCGCTGGTAGACCCGGCGGACCGGAAGGCGGAACCACGACCGGCCGCGCGGGCGCGAGGGCACCCCGAGCAGCGTCGCCACAAGCCTCGCGCGCCACGTCACCGG
>JAOPYL010000313.1 GCA_025964625.1 Actinoallomurus sp.
AAGATCAAGAACATGGTCGGTTCGGCGCGCGGCACCATCCAGGTGCCGGGGAAGAACGTGCGGGCCAAGGCCGGGTTGAACCGGTCCATCCACGCGGCCGGGTGGGGCCGGCTCGTGACCCGCCTGGAGGACAAGGCTGCTGGGCGGGTGGAAAGGGTCGATCCCGCGTACACGTCCCAGACCTGCAACCCCTGCGGGTATCGCGATGCGAGAAACCGTCAGAGCCAAGCGGTTTTTTGTTGTCGCGTCTGCGGGCATGTAGATCATGCGGATGTGAACGCGGCCAAGAACATCGCCGTCGGGCGGACGGTGACCGCGCGGGGAGGCCGGCCGATGGGCGGGCCTGTGAACCGCGAACCCCAACTCGTTCCCTCCTCCGCGTAGGGAGGGGTTGGAATCCCCCGCCTTCAGGCGGGGGAGGACGTCAACGGGTCACACCAGCGACCAGGCGATGCCGTCCAGGATGTCGTGCTCGCTCACGACGACGTCGGCGAAGCCGTACTCACGCATGATGCGGTCGAGGATGAGCGCGCCGGCGCCGATCACGTCGACCCTGCCGGGATGCATGACGCCGATCGCGCTGCGTTCGTCATGCGTCGAGTGCAGCAGCATCCGCGTCACGTCGTGCACCTGCCGCACCTTGATACGGGAGAGGTGGATGCGCTCGGAGTCGTAGTCGGGAAGGCCGAGGGCGATGCCGGCCACGGTCGTCACCGAGCCGGCCAGCCCCACGAGGGTGCGTGCCCGGTCGACCGGCACGCCGGCCTCACCGGGGCCACGCCCCGCCGGCCCGCCGCGCACGGCGGCCAGGGCCGCGTCGATGTCGGCCACGGCCGCCGCGACCTGCTCCGGCGAGGGCGGATCGGAGCGCAGATGCCGTTCGGTCATCCGCACGCAGCCGATGTCGACCGACCGGGCGGCCTCGACGTCGGAGGTGCCGAGGACGAACTCGGTCGACCCGCCGCCGATGTCGACGACGAGGTAGGGCCGCATGGGCCGGAGAGCGGCGAGGTCCTTGGTGGCGCCGACGAAGGAGAGGTGGGCCTCCTCCTCGCCGGAGACCACCTCCGGCTCGACGCCGAAGATCTCGACGACACCGCGGACGAAGTCATCACGGTTGGCGGCATCACGGGTCGCGCTGGTGGCCACGACACGGATCTTGTCGGCCCCGTGGCCCGCGACGAGCTTCGCGTAGCCCCGCATGGCCGTGAACGTGCGGTCGAGAGCCTCGGGGGCGAGCCGCCCGGTCTCGTCCACGCCCTGACCGAGCCGGACGATCTCCATCCGGCGTTCGAGCTCGGTCAGCTCCCCGCCGTCGATGTCGGCGATCAGCAGGCGGACCGAGTTGGTCCCGCAGTCGATCGCGGCGACGCGCGTCGGTGTGCTCACGATTCGGTCGCCTCCCGGCGTGCCTCGCCGGCGCGGTCGGGCCGTGACCTCGGTGTACGGACCACGTCGCGTGCCTCCGGATCACTCATGGTGCCTCCCGGGACCTCGGCCGTAACACCGATCATTACAGCTTCTTGACAAGAATGACAGATGGCGAGTGAAGTTTGCTCGGCTTCGACGCATCGCCCGGCTTGCCACCAGTCCGGCAATTCGTCGAGGGCCTCCCGGCCGAAGGGATTGACCCCCGGCACGACCAGTTCGTGGGCGACCAGCGCGTGCAGGCACTTCACCCGGGCCGGCATGCCGCCCGAGCTCTGCATGCCTTCAGGCAACGGCTCGACGCCCGCCGCCCGCGCGGCAGTGTCCCGGCGGTCGAGATAGTCGCGATGGGCGGCCTCGTACGCCTCCGCCAGCTCCGAGTCGGCGGCCAGCCGCCCGGTCATCTCGCGCATCAGCCCGCCGGCCTCCAGCGTGCCGATGGCAGACGCCGCCTTGGGGCAGGTCAGGTAGAACAAGGTCGGGAACGGAGTGCCGTCCGGCAGCCGCGGCGCGGTCTCGACCACGTCGGGCAGCCCGCAGGGGCAGCGGTGGGCGACCGCCCGCAGCCCGCGCGGCTCGCGGCCGAGCTGGGCGGCCACCACCGCCACATCGCGTTCGTCGATCACCGGTGCGCCCTCCGGATCCTGCGGTCAGATCTTCGTGCCGAACGAGCCGAGCATCAGCTGCAAGGTTATGTGCTCAGCGGCGGCGGTTCGCCGCGTCCACCGACCGCCAGAGGGTGACATACCAGGGCGGCGTGGCCGGCGCGCTCTTCCGGCCGGTTTCCAGACCGTCGTCCTGGCTGCCGCCGAGCACCACGTAGCACTTCGCACCCGGGTCGCACATGTGCAGGCGCCGCCGGGCCTCACGCCTGACGTAGGACTCGTCGCCCAGCCGCTGCTTCTGCGCGGCGAGCTGTTCGACCTGCTGCTGTTCCTGCCGCTGCTGGACCCCGAGCTGGGCGATCTCACGACGCTGCGCGATGTACTCCCGGACCGGGTACGCGAGGCTCAGCGCGATGGCGCACGCGACGACCGCCAGGATCGCGGCGCGGCTCGTCAGCTGAGCCCGCCGCAGCTCCTTCGCGTCCACCTCGGGCGGTCGCCGCTTCTCCTCGGCCATCAGGCGGGCTCTACTCCCAGCGGAATCGCGGGAACGCCGCCGCGCCCGCGTAACGGGCGGCGTCGTCGAGGATCTCCTCGATGCGGAGCAACTGGTTGTACTTGGCCACGCGGTCGCTCCGCGCCGGGGCGCCGGTCTTGATCTGACCGCAGCTGGTGGCCACCGCCAGGTCCGCGATCGTCGTGTCCTCGGTCTCGCCGGAGCGGTGGCTCATCATGCACTTGAAGCCGTTGGTCTGCGCGAGGGTCACCGCGTCGAGCGTCTCGGAGAGCGTGCCGATCTGGTTGACCTTGACCAGCAGAGCATTGGCCGAGCCGTCGTCGACGCCACGCTGGAGGCGCTCCGGGTTGGTGACGAACAGGTCGTCGCCGACGATCTGCACCCTGCCGCCCACCGCGTCGGTGAGGGCCTTCCAGCCCGCCCAGTCCTCTTCGGCGAGCGGGTCCTCGATGGAGACCAGCGGATACGCGTCGAGCAGCCCCTCGTAGTAGGAGGCCATGTCCTCGGCGGATCGCTTGGCGCCCTCGAAGTCGTACATACCGTCGGAGGAGAACTCGGTCGCGGCCACGTCGAGGGCGAGGGCGATGTCGGCGCCGGGCCGGAAGCCGGCGCTCTTGATCGCCTCCATGATCAGATCGAGCGCGTCGCGGTTACTCGGCAGCTCCGGGGCGAAGCCGCCCTCGTCTCCGAGCCCGGTCGCCAGCCCGCGGCCCTTGAGCACCGACTTCAGCGCGTGGTACGTCTCCGCGCCCCAGCGGACCGCCTCACCGAAGGTCGGCGCGCCGATCGGCGCGATCATGAACTCCTGGATGTCCACGTTCGTGTCGGCGTGCGCGCCGCCGTTCAGGATGTTCATCATGGGCACCGGCAGCAGGTGCGCATTGGGGCCGCCGACGTAGCGGAACAGCGGCAGGTTCGCGGCCTTGGCCGCCGCCTTGGCCACCGCGAGGCTCACGCCGAGGATCGCGTTGGCCCCCAGGCGCGACTTGTCCGGAGTGCCGTCGAGGTCGATGAGCGCCTGGTCGATGAGGCGCTGGTCGTCGGCGTCGTACCCGAGGATCTCGGGGGCGATCTCGTCGAGGACGCCGAGGACGGCTTTCTCGACGCCCTTGCCGTTGTAGCGGTCACCACCGTCGCGCAGCTCCACGGCCTCGAACCGGCCCGTCGAAGCACCGCTCGGCACCGCCGCACGGGCCTCGCTGCCGTCGTCGAGCAGCACCTCGACCTCGACGGTGGGATTACCACGGGAGTCGAGGATCTCCCGAGCGTGTACGGCGTCGATCGACGACACTTGAACTCCTTGCAATCACTACCGGGACGTTTTTCCCTCCGAGCCTAGCCGTCCCGGACATGCCCGCCGTGCAACGCCACCCGCGTTTCCGATTCGCCGGTGAGCGAGTTGCGGGGAGCGGCGCCTCGGCGGCACTTTCCTTCTGTGGTCGTCCGGTTACACCACGCTTGCGTGGACTTGACGTTCACTTCGCCTGCATTGTCTACTTAGGCGACCAATCAGACATGTTTGATCGACAATAGGGAGTTGCGATGAAAACGCGGCTCGCTGCCCTCGGCCTCTCCCTCCTCGCCGGGACCGGGCTGCTCGCTGCCTGTGGCGGCTCATCCTCGTCCTCGTCCTCGGACGCGGGCACAACCGTCAGGCTCGGCTTCTTCCCCAACATCACCCACGCCACGGCGCTCGTCGGCGTGCGGAAGGGCATCTTCGCCAAGTACCTCGGCAAGGCGCCCACGACGCTGACCTTCAACGCCGGCCCGGCGGCCACCGAGGCCGTCTTCTCCGGCGCCGTGGACGCCACGTACGTCGGACCGAATCCGGCGATCAACGCGTTCGCGAAGTCGCACGGGCAGGCCATCAAGATCATCTCCGGTGCGGCCAGTGGCGGCGCGGCCCTCATCGTCAAGCCGTCCATCAGGACGGCCGCCGATCTCAGGGGCAAGAAGATCGCCACGCCGCAGCTCGGCAACACCCAGGACGTCGCACTGCGGTACTGGCTCAAGCAGCAGGGCTACAAGACGGACAAGAGCGGCGGCGGCGACGTGCACGTCGTCCCGCAGGACAACTCCCAGACCCTGCAGGCCTTCCAGCAGGGGCAGATCGACGGCGCGTGGGTGCCGGAACCGTACGCCTCCCGGCTCGTCCTGGAGGACAAGGGCAAGAAGCTCGTCGACGAGGCCTCGCTATGGCCGGGCGGCAAGTTCGTGATCACCAACCTGATCGTGCGGACCGAGTTCCTGAAAGAACACCCCACCCTCGTGAAGAAGCTCCTCCAGGGCCAGGTGGAGGCGAATGACTACATCAACACCCACAAGGCCGAGGCCGAGAAGGCCGCCGACGACGAACTGAGGTCGCTGACCGGCAAGCCTCTCGCTCAGGCCGTCCTGGACGGCACGTTCAAGAACGTGACCTTCACCAACGACCCGATCGCCTCGTCGCTGAAGGCCAGCGCCCAGCACGCCGAGGAGGTCGGCCTGCTCGACCACGTCGACCTGAACGGCATCTATGACCTGGGACCCCTGAACGAGGTGCTCAAGGCCGACGGCAAGCCGGCGGTGAGTGAGTCGTGAGCATCACGATGCGGACGCCGGTGAGCACGACCGCGCCCGAGGTAAGGCTCACCGAGGTCTCGAAGGCGTACGGCGCCGGCGGAAACGCGCTCCTCGCACTCGACCACGTCTCCCTGGACGTCCCCGGCGGGGAGTTCGTCTGCATCCTGGGCGCCTCCGGCTGCGGCAAGAGCACGCTCCTGTCGCTGGTCGCCGGGCTGGACAGGCCGACGCTCGGCTCGGTCGACGTGGGCGGCGCGCGGGTCGGTCTGATGTTCCAGGAGCCCGCGCTGTTCCCGTGGCTGACCGTCAGCGGCAACGTCGAGCTGGCCCTGCGCACCCGCGGGGTCGCGAAGGCCGAGCGCAGGGCGCGCACCGCCGAGCTGCTGGAGTCGGTGCATCTGGGCGGCTTCGGCGTGAAACGGCCGCACGAACTGTCCGGCGGCATGCGCCAGCGGGTCGCCATCGCACGGGCGCTCGCTCAGGACAGCGACGTACTGCTGATGGACGAGCCGTTCGGGGCGCTGGACGCGATGACCCGCGACCTGCTCCACGACGAGCTCGAACGGATCTGGTCCGAGCGCTCACTGACGGTCATGTTCGTGACCCACAACGTGCGCGAGGCCGTACGCCTCGGCAACCGGGTCGTGCTGCTGTCGAGCCGTCCCGGCAAGGTGGTCGAGGAGTTCGCGGTGCCGCTGGACCGGCCCCGGCGCATCGACTCCGCCGAGGTCTCCCGGCTCGCCGCGAGCATCACTGACCGGCTCCGCGAGGAGGTCGGACGCCATGGATCCTGACATTCGCACCAGCATGGGCTCGGGCTCCGGCCCCGCCGCCGGATCGCCGATGGCGGACAGCGCCATCAGCCGTCAGATCGCCGGGCTCGACGCGCTGGAGATGGTGGCGCGGTCGCGCCCCGGCCCGCTGCGCCGCGTGTGGGCGTCGCTCTGGCCGGTACTGGCCGCGGTCGCCATCGCGGTGGGCGTGTGGGAGGTGGTCGTGCTCAGCGGCTGGAAGCCCACCTACGTGCTGCCCGGGCCGGCCGACGTCTTCCCGCAGCTCTGGAAGGACGTGCGGGAGTCCGCGTTCTGGTCCGGACTGGGCTTGACCATGCGCCGGGCGATGATCGGTTTCGCTCTGGCGATCATCGTGGGGGCGGCCATCGGCGCCGTCGTCTCACGTGTCCGGTTCCTGCGAGTGGCGTTCGGCTCGCTGATCACCGGCCTGCAGACCATGCCGTCGATCGCGTGGTTTCCGCTCGCCATCCTGCTGTTCCAGATCAGCGAGAGCGCGATCCTGTTCGTCATCGTGCTCGGTGCGGCGCCGTCGATCGCCAATGGCCTCATCGCGGGCGTCGACTACACGCCACCGATCCTGCTGCGCGCCGGGAAGATCCTTGGATTGCGCGGCATCGCCCTGTACCGGCACCTGATCCTGCCCGCGTCGCTTCCGGCCTTCGTGACCGGGCTCAAGCAGGGCTGGGCGTTCGCCTGGCGCAGCCTGATGGCCGGCGAACTGCTGGTGATCATCGGACACCACACGTCGCTCGGCGTCCGGCTGGAGTATGCCCGGGAGAACATCGACGCCCCCGACATGATCGCGACGATGATCGTGATCCTGGTGATCGGCATCGTGATCGACCGGCTCTTCTCCGCCGCCGATCGCACCCTGCGTGCCCGGCGCGGCCTGGAGCCGAGCTGACGACCGTCCGCGGCGGCCGGCCTCCCCGCTGAAGCACCGTCCATCCGCGTGACGCCGGTCCACCATGCCCGGGCCACGGCTCGGGCCCGGGAGGGCAGATCTAGCGGGACCCGGTCATCACGGCTGGTCTCTGGCCGCGAAGACCGCCATGCTGGGCGCGCCTTGCGGGCGTGGCGGGAAGGCCGGCGGCGGGAAGCTCGGCGGCGGGAAGGTCGGTGGCGGTCCGTGGCCGGGCGGGCCACCGGGCGGCTTGGGGGCTCTGGCCTTGCCCTTGCTGACGTAGATGGTGACCGTGGCGCCGGGCGCGACGGCGGCGCCGGCTGCTGGGCTGGTCCGGGCGACCGTGCCCTTGGGGTAGGTGTCCGAGGTGACGCTCGAGCCGAAGCTCATGCTGAAGCCGGCCGCGGACAGCGTCGTGGCGGCGGCCGAGGGGCTGAGGCCGAGCACGTCCGGGACCTGGACCCGGTCCTCGCCGGAGCCCTCGCTGAAGTAGTCGCTCGGCGGGCTGTGGAAGTCGTGCGCGGGCACGCCGTCCAGCGCACCGAGCATGGTCTCCCGCCAGATCGGTGCCGGGATGTCGGCGCCGAACACGTCGCCGAAGCAGCGTCCGCCGAGGCAGACGTTGCGCAGGGGATGGGCGTACCCGCCGCGCGGGTCGCCGACCCAGACCGCGCTCGCCAGGTCCGGCGTGTATCCGGCGAACCAGGCCGAGGAGAAGCCGTCCACGGTGCCGGTCTTGCCCGCCGCGGGCCGGCCGATGCCCATTCCCGCCGCGGTGCCCTGGGTCAGCACGCCGCGCAGCACATGGTTGACACCGTCGGCGACACCCTTGGCGATGGCCTGGTGGCAGTTCGCCTGCGGCACCTTCAGGTCATGGCCGGTCGCGTCGGTGATCTTCGTCAGGACGACCGGTTCGCAGTACCTGCCGCGCGCGCCGAAGGCCGCGTACGCCGCCGCCAGGCGTACCGGGGACACCGTGTTGAAGCCGAGGGTGAACGAGGCGTACTGCTGCAGCGGCGAGCCGTCGGCACGCCGCATGCCCAGCTTCTCGGCCATCTTGACCGTGTCGCAGAGGCCGACCTGCTGCTCGAGGTGCAGGAAGAACGTGTTGACCGAATGCCAGGTGCCGGTGACCAGGCTGAACGTACGGCCGCCCTCGCCGTCGGCCGCGTTGTGGAGCGACTCCGTGGAGTTCACCGTCTTGCCCTGGCAGTCACGGAAGCCGGTGGGCGTGAAGCGGTCGGGGGCCATCAGCCGGTGGCCGAACGCCATGCCCTGCTCCAGGGCGGCGGCCAGTGTGAAGACCTTGAAGGTCGAGCCCGCCTGCATGCCGATGCTGGTGCCGTGGTCGGAGTCCGCGGCGAAGTTGACCCAGGTCTTGCCCTGCTTCTCGGAGGGCCCGAGGTCACGGTCGACGGCCATGGCCTTGACGGCTCCGGTGCCCGGCTCGACGAGCGCCTCGGCGGCCGCCTTGTGCCCGGAGTTCTTCGGCGGCACGTAGTGGTCGACCGCGCGCTGCGCGGCCCGCTGCATCCGGGGTTCCACAGTGGTGTGGATGGTCAGGCCGCCGCGCTGCAGGAGCAGTTTCCGCGCGTCCGCGGTGGCCCCGAAGATCGGGTTGATGAGGATCTCGCGCTGCACGTAGTCGCAGAAGAACGGCGCCGAGCTCTCGACGCACCCGTTCGGCGTCGACGTGACGTTCAGGTCCAGCGGCGCCCGCTCGGCGGCGGACGTCTCCGCCTTGCCGGCCCAGCCGAGCTGTGCCATGCGGAACAGCACGGTGTTGCGGCGCTGCGTGGCCAGCGCCGGATTCACGGCCGGGTCGTACGCGAACGGATAGCGCACGATGCCGGCGAGGAGCGCCGCGTCCGGCAGAGTGAGATCCGAGGCGGGCTTGCCGAAGTAGTGGCGGGCCGCCGCCTCGATGCCGTACGCGCCGTCGCCGAAATAGGCGATGTTGAGATAACGCTCGAGGATCTGGTCCTTGGTGAACTGCTTTTCCATCGCGACGGCGTAGCGCAGCTCCCGTAGCTTGCGCGCCGGCGTGGTCGCCCGGGCGGAGGTCCGCTCCTCGGCGGTGCTCGCGGTCTCCACGAGGAGGTTCTTGACGTACTGCTGGGTGATGCCCGAACCGCCTTGAGTCACCTGTCCGGCGACGATGTTGCTGGCCAGGGCGCGGACCGTGGCCTTGAAGTCGAGGCTGCCGTGTTGGTAGAACCGGTTGTCCTCGATGGCGAGGATCGCCTTGCGCATGACCGGAGCCACCTTGCTCAGGGGCACGTCCACGCGGTTCTCGTAGTAGAAGGTCGCCAGCTTCGAACCGTCCGCGGCGAGGATCAGCGATCGTTGCGGCACCGGCGGGGTTCGCAGATTTCCGGGGATCGCCTCGAACCAGTCGGCCCCGTCGCGTGCGCTCACGCCGAGCATCCCGAGCGTGGAAAACCCGATAAGAGCCGCCAGCACCCCGGCGACCGCCCCCGTGCCCGCGAGGCGCCAGATGATGCGCAGGACGCCACGTCGCGGGGCCACCCCAGATGACACGGGCTCAGCGTACGTCGAAGCGGCCCGCCATGGATCTCACTGGCCTAACAAAATAGCCAGCAAATTGGCCAATACCGGACGAAATGGCGCTTAATAGACGTAATACCAACTCTTGCGGGCGTCAAAGGCGCGCACCCGTGCCCGCCCCCATGCCCACGCTCGCTACGGCGGGTACGTCGGCTCCGAATCCGGCGAGTCCAGCCCCTCGGCTTTCTTCTTGTCCTTGTCCTTGTCCTTGTCGTTCTTCTTGTCCTCTTCCTCGCCACTGCCCTGCCGGTAAAAGCTCCGGTCGGGCGCGTGGAATTGGTGCTCCGGGACGTCCTTCAGCGCCTCCGTCATGGTCTCGCGCCAGATCGGAGCCGGCACGTCCGCGCCGTACACCTGGCTGTAGCACCCGTCGCCGAGGCACACGTCCCGCAGCGGATGCTGGTATCCGCCGCGCGGGTCACCGATCCAGACCGCGCTCGCCATGTCCGGGGTGTACCCGGCGAACCACGCCGAGGAGAAGTTGTCGACCGTGCCCGTCTTGCCCGCCGCCGGCCGCCCGATCTCATTCCCCTTGGCGGTGCCCTTGGTCAGCACCCCGCCGAGGATGTGGTTCACCGCGTCGGCGACCTCGGGCTCGATGGCGCGGTGGCAGCCGGCGCTCGGCACCTGGAGCGGGCCGTGCGGGGTCCTGATACTCGTGATCGAGATCGGCGAGCAGTACTGCCCACGCGCCGCGAACGCCGCGTACGCCGCCGCGAGGCGCACCGGGGACACCGTGTTGAAGCCGAGGGTGAACGACGGGTACTGCTCCAGCTTCCCTCCGGTGGCCCGCCGCATGCCGAGCCGCGTGGCCGTCTTGTAGGTCTCGCAGAGACCGACCTTGCGTTCCAGGGCGAGGAAGAAGGTGTTCACCGAATGCCAGGTACCCGTTACCAGGGTGAAGTCGCGGCCTCCCTCGCCGTCGCCGGCGTTGCCGAGCGCCGTCGTGTCGCCGACCCGCTTGCCACCGCAGTCCCTGAAGCCGGTGGGAATGAACGCTTTCGGCGCGAACAGCTTGTGGCCGAACGCCATGCCCCTGTTCAGCGCCTCGGCGAGAGTGAACACCTTGAACGTCGAGCCCGCCTGCATGCCGAGGCTGGAGCCGTGGTCGGAGTCGGCGGCGAGGTTCACCCACATCTTGCCGGGTTCGCTGCTGTCGCCCAGCTTGCGGTCGATCGCCATCGCGGTGATCTCACCCGTCCCGGGCCGGACGAGGACTTCGGCCGCGGCCTTCCCCGAGGCGTTCTTCGGCGGCACGTGATGGTCCACCGCCTGCTGCGCGGCCTTTTGCATCGTCGGTTCGAGCGTGGTCCGGATCTCCAGGCCGCCACGCTGCAGCAGCGCCTTGCGCTGCTGCAGCGTGCGCCCGAACACCGGGTTGCCAAGGATCTCGCGCTGCACGTAGTCACAGAAGAACGGCGCGGAACTGCCCACGCAGCCGTTCGGCGTGCGGGTGATCCGGAGGCGGAGTGGCAGGGCCCTGGCCGCCGCGGCCTGCGCGGGCGTGATCACCTTGAGCTGGGCCATCCGGTTCAGCACGTGGTCCCGGCGCTCCCGGGCGTGGACGGGGTGCAGATGCGGGTTGTACGTCTGCGGGGAGCGCACGATGCCGGCCAGCATCGCGGCCTCCTCGAGGGTGAGCTTCGCGGCGTGCACGCCGAAGTAGTGCCGGGCCGCCGCCTCGACGCCGTACGCACCGTCACCGAAATAGGCGATGTTGAGGTAGCGCTCCAGAATCTGGTCCTTGGTGAACCGCTTCTCCAGGCCGATGGCGTAGCGGAGCTCCCGCAGCTTGCGGCCCGCGGTCGGCTCCAGCGCGCTGCGGCGCGCCGCGGCGTTGCCGGCCATCTCGGCCAGGGCGTTCTTGACGTACTGCTGGCTGAGCGTGGATCCACCCTGGATGACCATGCCGGCTCTCGTGTTGGCGATCACCGCGCGCACCGTGCCCTTGACGTCGAGCGCGCCGTGCTCGTAGAAGCGGCTGTCCTCGATCGCCACGATCGCGCGGCGCATGATCGGTGCGACGTCCGCGAGCGGCACCTCGACGCGGTTCTCGTAATAGAACGTGGCGAGCTTGGAACCGTTGGCGGCGAGGATGATCGACCTCTGCGGCAGCGCCGGCGTCACCAGCTCGGCGGGCAACGCCTGGAAGCTGTGGTTGGCGGCCCGGACGCCCAGCCCGGCGCTCACGGCGTACGGAAGCGCGACGCCCGCCGACAGCACGCCTGCGACGAACGCGGTGATCGCCAGGTCTCGGACCCTGGCGAGCCTATGTTCCGATTTCGCCCCCACAATTCGCGGTCATCCCCACACGGGTGGTAACCGGAAACCTGGAGCGGCGTGTTGGCGACCCGGGTGGCTCTATGCGCTTCCCGAGTCTTCCCAGCGCCGCACCCGGCCGTGGAAGCGGCGGGAGGCGGCACGCAGCTCGGCCTCCGGGTCGCGCCCTTCGGCCCGCAGCCTGCGGACCAGCGCGAACAGCTCCGCACCGGTGTCCTCATCGGTGAACAGCTCGTCCGGCGCATCGGCCTTGGCGGCGCGCCGCTGCAACTGGGCGGCGAGCGACAGCGCGGGCTGGCCCATCGGCACGCCGTGGAAGATCGACGCGTCGTCGCCGCGCTCCACGGACTTGATCTTGTCCCAGTTGGCGTTGACCTCGTCGGCGTCGGCCACGGTGACGTCGCCGAACACGTGCGGGTGCCGGCGTACGAGCTTGTCCACGATGCCGGCGGCCACGTCGTCGACCGTGAAGTCGTCGGCCACCTCGGCGTGGAACGCGACCTGCATGAGCACGTCGCCGAGCTCCTCGCGCAGCGCCTCCAGGTCTCCGCTGTCGATCGTGTCGATGACCTCGTACGCCTCCTCGAGGAGGTACGGGGCGAGCGACGCGTGCGTCTGCTCGCGGTCCCAGGGGCACTCCCGGCGGAGCGTCTCCATCACCGCGACGAGGTCGAGCATGCGGGCGCCCGGCAGGTCGTACGCCCCGTGGACGACCTCGACCTCCGGCGGGTCCTCCATTCCGATCAGGACCGCGCCGACCTCTCGCATCAGGGCCTCGTCACCGTCGGCGCCGGCCAGCCAGACGACCGTGCCGGACGACGTCTCACGTACGAGCGCGGCGGCATCCGGCTCGGCGACCTCGACATGGATCCCCGCCTCGCGGAGGTACGGCAGCTGCGGGTGATCGGCGGAGCCGGTAAGGACACGGCCGGCCGAACGCGTCGTGTCCCACGCACGCCAGGTGAGCTGGCCCGGCGCGACGCGCGGCGAGGACGCGAGGAAGATCAGACCTGGCACTTGACCTCACTGGCCGAACCGCCGGGTGTGCCGGAGTCCGGAATCGACAGGTGCGGGCAGACCGGCCCGAAAGCCATGGTCCGGTCGTCGAACGATCCGTAGCGGGGATTCACGGTGATACCGAGCTTGCGCTTGGCGAGCACGTAGTCGCCGTAGAGCTGCTGGACGGCCTGCTGCTGCTTCACCTGGTCGGCGGGCCCGCCCGCCTGGACTCCATAGCGCTGCAGCATCGCCTGCTGCACCAGCAGGCGCCTGGCGTAGTCCTCGCCGTAACTCGTTGGCAGGCCCTCGGCCAGCACGTTGGCGTCGAGGACCTGCCGCCCGCCGTTCGCGGCGACGAGGGAGTCCACCTGGCCCGGGGCGATGCTGATGCCGTGCTCACGGGCCACCTCGTCCCACGCCCGTATCTCGATGAGCTGGTAGAGGGCGCTGCGCTGCGGCGATGAGGGGTCGAAGGGGATCTGCTGGCCCTGGCCCTGGCTCTGAGACTGGGACTGCTGGACGATCTGCTGCGCCGCGGGGTACTCCGGGAGCTCCTTGGCCCACTGAGTGACGGCGGTGTCGAGCTTCACGACGGTGATGCGGTCGTGGTCGATGATGGCCGCGGCGCCGGTCTTGACAGGGCCACAGGCGGTCAGCGCGGTACCGGCGGCCAGCACGGCGACGGCGACCTTCAGAGACTTACGGAACACGAGCGTCCTTCTCGTTGGTGGCCACAGGGTCGGCGAGGAACAGCGCCTCGACGAGATCGGTAGACCATTTCAGCAGCTCCTGGTCGCGCAGCGGGCGGCCACCCAGCGGAGCCGTCTTCGGCATCGGCACCAGCAGCGTATTGGTCGCGGCCTTGATGATGCTCTTGGGGTACAGCCGCTGCAGCCGGACCTTGCGCGAGTCGGGGAGGTGGACCGGGGAGAAACGGATGTGACTGCCCTGCAGGGTAACGTCCGTGAGCCCCGCCCGGCGCGCGACGGCACGGAACCGCGCCACCTCCAGCAGGTTCAGCACCGGCACCGGCAGCGGCCCGAAGCGGTCCGCCAGTTCCTCCCGGACGGCCGCGATCTCGTCGTGGTCCTCGATGCCCGCGATACGCCGGTACGCGTCCAGCCGGAGGCGTTCCCCCGGGACGTACTCGTGCGGGATATGCGCGTCGACCGGCAACTCCACCTTGACCTCGGGCGTCTCGGCGGGGCCTTCGTCCCGCAGTTCGCGCACGGCCTCGCCGACCATGCGGACGTAGAGGTCGAAGCCCACCCCGGCGATATGACCGGACTGCTCCGCGCCGAGGACGTTGCCGGCGCCGCGGATCTCCAGGTCCTTCATGGCCACGAACATGCCGGCGCCCATCTCGGTGTGCTGGGCGATCGTCGCCAGCCGCTCGTGCGCCGTCTCGGTCAGCGGCGCCTCCGGCGGGTACAGGAAGTAGGAGTAGGCCCGCTCCCGGCCTCGCCCGACCCGGCCGCGAAGCTGGTGGAGCTGCGACAGGCCGTACATGTCGGCCCGGTCCACGATCAGCGTGTTGGCGTTCGGGATGTCCAGGCCGCTCTCCACGATCGTGGTGGCGACCAGGACGTCGTACTCGTTCTCCCAGAAGTCGACCATGATCTTCTCGAGCTGGTGCTCGTTCATCTGGCCGTGCGCGACCCCGACCCGCGCCTCCGGCACGAGCTCGGAAAGATGCTTGGCGACCTTGTCGATCGAGCGCACGCGGTTGTGCACGAAGAAGACCTGGCCTTCGCGGAGCATCTCCCGGCGGATGGCCGCGGCGATCTGCTTGTCGTCGTAGGGCCCGACGAATGTGAGCACCGGATGCCGCTCCTCCGGCGGGGTGAGGATCGTGGACATCTCCCTGATGCCGGTGAGCCCCATCTCCAGGCTGCGCGGGATCGGCGTGGCCGACATGGCGAGCACGTCGACCTGGGTACGCATCGCCTTGAGACGCTCCTTGTGCTCGACGCCGAACCGCTGCTCCTCGTCGATGATGACCAGGCCGACGTTCTTGAACCGCGTCTCCGGGGACAGCAGGCGGTGCGTGCCGATGACGAGGTCGACGGAGCCGTCGGCCAGGCCGCGCAGCGTCTCGGCGACCTCCTTGTCGGTCTGGAACCGGCTGATCGGCTTGATGACCACCGGGAAGGACGCGAACCGCTCGGTGAACGTGGACAGGTGCTGCTGCACGAGCAGCGTCGTGGGGACCAGCACGCCGACCTGCTTGCCGTCCTGAACCGCCTTGAAAGCCGCGCGCACCGCGATCTCGGTCTTGCCGTAGCCGACGTCACCGCAGATCAGCCGGTCCATCGGGACGGGCTTTTCCATGTCGGCCTTCACCTCGTCGATGGCGCCGAGCTGGTCCGGCGTCTCGACATACGGGAAGGCGTCCTCCAGCTCGCGCTGCCAGGGCGTGTCCGCGGCGAACGCGTGCCCCGGAGACGCCTGACGCGCCGAATAGAGCCGGATCAGCTCACCGGCGATCTGGCGTACCGCCTTGCGCGCCCGGCCCTTCTGCTTCTGCCAGTCGGCGCCGCCGAGCCGGTGCAGGCTGGGCGCCTCGCCGCCGACGTAACGCGTGACCTCCTCGAGCTGGTCGGTGGGCACGAACAGCCGGTCGCCCTTGGCGTACTCGATGATGAGGTACTCGCGGGTGGCACCCTGCACGGTGCGGCTCGCCATCTCGACGTAGCGGCCGACGCCGTGCTGCTCGTGCACGATGTAGTCGCCGACCGTGAGCTGCAGGGGGTCGATGCCACCACGCCGGCGTGACGGCATCCGCCGCATGTCCTTGGTGGATGACTTCTGCCCGGACAGGTCGGTCTCGGTGAGCACCGCCAGCTTGACCGCGTCCCACACGAAACCGTGGTCGAGCCGGCCGCACGCGACATGCACGACGGACGGCTCGGGCGGCCCGGGCAGGCCGGTGACCTTCGCCCCCAGGCCCTCCTCGCGTACGACCTCGGCGAGCCGCTCGGCCGGTCCGTGGCCCTCGGTGACGAGCACGACGCGCCACCCGTCGTGGATCCAGCCCTTGACGTCCGCCATCACCCGCTGGGTGTCCCCGCGGTACGACTGCGCCGCCCGCGCCCCGATCCGCAGGGCGTCCGCGTCCAGGTCGGCGGCGGCCTCGGTGACCTCCGTCAGCTCGCCGGTGGCCGCGGAGTACTCCCGGCGGGTCGAGGGCTCCGCGCTCGCGAACGGGGTGATGGTCCACCAGGGCAGGTTCGAGGCGGCCGCGTGGTCGCGGACCTCCGCGAGGCTCCTGTAGGCGGCCTCGCCGAGGTCGATCGGCGCCTCGCCGCCCGCCGCGGCGCTCACCCAGGACGCCTCGAGGAACTCCTGACCGGTGCGGACCAGCTCGGCGGCACGGGTGCGGATGCGCTCCGGATCGCAGACGACGACGGAGGCGGAGGCGGGCAGCACGTCGAGCAGCAGCTCCATCCGGTCGGCGAGCACCGGCGCGAACGCCTCCATGCCCTCGACCGCCGCGCCGTCGGCGATCTGGTCGAGGACCTCGGCGAGCGCCGGGTGCTCCCGGGCCAGATCCTTGGCGCGCTCGCGTACGGAGTCCGTCAGCGGCAGCTCGCGGCACGGGGGCGCCCACAACCCGTCCTGGGCGACCTCCAGGGAGCGCTGGTCGGCCGCCTTGAAGTAGCGGACCTCCTCCACCTGGTCGCCCCAGAACTCCACCCGCAGCGGATGCTCCTCGGTGGGCGGGAAGACGTCGAGGATGCCGCCGCGCACCGCGATCTCGCCACGCTTCTCCACCAGGTCCACGCGGTGGTACCCGGCGTCGACGAGGTGCCGCACGACCTCGTCGAGGTCCACCTCGTCCTGGGCCCGCAGGCGCACCGGGTCCAGGTCGCCCAGGCCGGACACGATCGGCTGCAGCACCGCGCGGATCGGCGCGACCACGACCTGGAGCGGTCCGGCCGCCGGGTCGTCCGGATCCCCGTGCGCCAGCCGGCGCAGCACCGCGAGGCGCTGGCCGACGGTGTCGGAGCGCGGCGACAGCCGCTCGTGGGGCAGGGTCTCCCAGGCCGGGAAGCCCGCGACACCGGCCGGGTCGAGCAGGCTCGTCAGGGCCGCGGTGAGGTCCTCGGCCTCCCGCTCGGTCGCGGTGACCATCAGGACGGTGTGTCCTCGGTCGCGGGCGAGCGCGGCGCCCAGGAGCGGCCGCAGCGCGGGGGGTGCGACCAGGTCGAGCCGGCCGTCCGCGCTTTTCAGGGCGCGGGCGAGCGCGGGATCGGCGGAAGCGACGTCGAGCAGTCCAGAAAGGGTCATCAGCTCATAAAGGGTCAGGCAGCACGAAGACCCGGGAGTGATCTCACCCCGGGGTTACCACCCTACGCGCCCTGCGATACCACAGGCCGCCATCGCCCCAGCCGAACGGGTAAGACGAAACGCACCACACGGACAAAGCCGAATGTGAGCACGATCCACAACCAGGCGACTACGCTCCGAGGTTGTGACCGACCTGCGAACGCCACCGATTCATGACGGTGACCTTTTACGGGCGCGCGTTCGCGAGTACGCCCATGAAAGGCCCTTGCAGCGGCTCTGCGTCCTGGAGGCCGGCTGCGGGTGGAACGAGGAGCTCGACCTCGGTTCCGTCGAGTGCAGCGTCATCGGGGTCGACGACGACCTCCCGGAGCTGCGCGCGCGCACGCGCACCCGCCGTGACCTGGACGCATGGCATCTCGGCGACCTGCGCACGGTCCCGATGCCGCCGCGCGTGTACGACGTGGTGCACGCGTCGCACCTGATCGAGCGGATCCCGCACGCGGAGCTGGTGCTCGACCGGTTCGTCGCCGCGCTGAAGCCCGGTGGGCTGATGCTGATGCGGTTCCGCGACCGCCACACCGCGTTCGGCTACCTCGACCGCCGGCTGCCGCAGTGGCTGCGGCGCCTGCTCTGGCATGCGGAGCAGCCGCCGCCGGCGGTGTACGAGCGGGTCGCCTCCGCGGAGGGCATGCGCTGGTACTCCATGATGCGCGGCCTGGTCATCTCGGAGGAGTACACCTCACGGGACACGATGACCGGCTTCGGCGCTCTCATGAGCGTGCTGTTCCGCGCGGTGTCCGCCCTTTCCCACAACCGGCTGCCTTCGGCGTACAGCGAGGTCACCATGGTGATCCGCAAACCGGAGAACCGCTTCGCCCGCATCCTCTGAGGTGTCCGGCGCAGCGCGTACAGTGCAAGAGCAAACGGTCGAAACCACGATCGGAGTCCGTGTTGACCACCGAAGCCGGCGAGTTGCGTGACCTGCCCACCCTCACGCCGGGCCCGGCGGAGCTGGCCGATCTCGAGCTCCTGCTGAACGGCGCCTTCCATCCACTCACCGGCTTCCTCGGCGCGGTCGACTCCGCGACCGTGGCGGCGGCCGGGCGGCTGGTGGACGGCACGCCCTGGCCCGCGCAGGTGACACTCACCGTGCCGGACGACCTCGTCAAGGAGGAGCGGCTCGTCCTGGTCGATCCGGAGGGTGTGCCGCTGGCCGTCCTTCAGGTCACCGAGACCTGGAAGGATCCAGCGCCCCCCGACGGCTTCGGCGACACCGACCCGCTGCGCCCCTCGTCGGCGCCCGGGTGGCGGATGGCCGGCACGGTCACGGCGCTGCGGACGCCCGAGCACGGCCCGTTCCGCGGGCTCCGCCGGCACCCGCAGGACGTAGGCGCCGAGCTCGCGGGCGTGACGACGCTCGCGATCGCCACCCGCACGCCGCTGCACCGGCGGCACCTCGGGCAGCTTCGCCAGCTCTCCGAGAAGCTCGCCGCACGGGTCCTGGTCCTGCCGCTACTGGGCGACGGCGACGCCGACGCCGACGCGCTGGTACGCGCGCTGCTGACCGTACGCCGGGAGCTTCCGCCGGACACCCTCATCGTGCCGGTCCCGCTGGCCGAGCGGCCGGGCCGCGACCTGCTGCTCAGCGCGCACGTCGCCGCGGCGTACGGCGCCACTCACCTGTTCGCGGCGGAGTTCACCGAGGCCGACGCCGAAATCGCGCCCCTGCGACTCGTCGCGCCGGAGCCGTGGGCGTACGACGAGAGCGTCGAGGTCTGGCGGCCCACCGCGAAGATCGACCCCGAGCATGTGCGCCCGGAGCCCACCGAGGCCGAGCTGGCCCGGCTGCTGGCCCACGGCGAGGAGATCCCCCAGTGGTTCACACCGCGCGCGGTGGCGGAGGAGCTGCGCCGGGCCAACCCGCCGCGGCACGAACGCGGCATCACGGTCTTCTTCACCGGGCTGTCCGGCTCGGGCAAGTCGACCATCGCGCGCGGGCTGGCGGACCTCCTCGTCGAGCGCGGCGGCCGGAAGGTCACGCTCCTCGACGGCGACGTCGTACGGCGGCTGCTGTCGGCCGGCCTGACGTTCTCCCGTGACGACCGCGATCTCAACATCCGCCGGATCGGATACGTCGCCGCCGAGATCACCCGGCACGGCGGCGTGGCGATCTGCGCGCCCATCGCCCCCTACGCGCGGACCCGCGCGGAGGTCCGCCGCATGGTGGACGCCGCCGGCGACTTCGTGCTCGTCCACGTGGCCACGCCCCTGGAGGAGTGCGAGCGCCGGGACCGCAAGGGGCTGTACGCGAAGGCACGCGCCGGCCTCATCCCCGAGTTCACCGGCATCTCCGATCCGTACGAGGTGCCCGAGGACGCGGAGCTGGTCCTGGACACCTCCGAGCTGAGCCCCGACGAGGCGGTCGCGCGGGTATTCGGACTGCTGGTCGCCGGCGGCTGGGTGCGCACCGAATAGGCCCTGCTCTTGCGCTCTTCGCGGTGGCGCATACCCTGAGTGTCCTACTTAGCCTATTTCTTCGGTAGGACATACGCATGCACTTTGATTACGTGATGTCAGTGGGGGCGTTCCTGGTCGCGGTCGTCGTCGGCCTGACCGGCATGGGCGGCGGCGCCCTGATGACCCCGATGCTCACCGTCTTCTTCGGGGTCCCCCCGCTCACGGCCGTCTCGAGCGACCTGGTCGCCGCTGCCGTGATGAAGCCGGTGGGCAGCTTCGTGCACCTCCGGCGTGGCACGGTCAATCTGCGGCTCGTCGGCTGGCTGTGCGCGGGCTCGGTGCCCGCCGCCTTCTGCGGGGTCCTGGCCGCCCGGGCACTGGGCCACGGCGAGCGGGTCCAGGACGTCATCGGCAAGGCCATGGGAGTGGCCCTGCTCATCGCGGCGGCCGGCCTCGCCGTGCGCGGCTATCTGGCGATGGTCGACCGGGCATCGCAACGCGGGGAGCGGCGCACCGCCGCCCCTGGCGCACCCGCCGCGGAGAAGCCGGCAGCCGTTTCCGTTCGCCCCATCCCGACACTCCTGGTCGGCATGGTGGGGGGTCTGCTCGTCGGGATGACCTCGGTCGGCTCCGGCTCCCTGATCATCGTCGCGCTGCTCGCACTGTACCCCTCGCTGAAGGCCAACCAGCTCGTCGGCACGGACCTGTTGCAGGCGGTGCCGCTGGTCTGGTCGGCGGCGTTCGGCCACATCCTGTTCGGGGACTTCAAGCTCGAGGTCACCGCCGCACTGCTGGTCGGCTCCATCCCTGGCGTCTACCTCGGCTCCCTCATCTCCTCACGCGCACCGGGCGGGCTGGTCCGGCGGGCGCTGGCGTTCGTTCTGCTGGCCTCCGCTCTGAAGATGTTCGGCGTCGGCACCACCGCGATGGTGTGGACCCTGCTCGCCGTGGCGGTCGCCGCCACGGCGGTGTGGATGCTCCTCCGCAGGCGGCACGGCCTGCACCCCCTCGCCTTCCTCCACCATGACGCGCCCTCCGGCGTCTCCGGCCCGCAGGACCGCGGCTCCCCCGCGCCCGCTGACATCGACACGGAGCTCTCGAACGCCGGCAGGGCCCGCCGCCGTCCCCCGGCCGCGTAGTCATCCCGGGCGTGCGCCCGGTCGAGTCGTGACCCACTCGAGGCGATCAGCCGACTACGAGACCGGCATCGTGCCAAGCTGACGTCGTGATCGTAGGGGTCCTCATCGGAGTGCTCTGCGTCGCCGTGATTCTGGCCATCGGCGGCGTGGCCGTCGCCCGTCCGGGACTACTGCCCGACCCGGCGGCCTGGGTGAGTTCGCGGCGGTGGCTCGGCCTGGACCGGCTTCGGCTCGCCCGTACCCAGCTCGCCGAGTCACTCGGATCGCTCGGCGCGTTCGTCATGCTGCTCGGCGGCGGCGTGCTGGTGGTAACGGCTGTCGGCGTCGTCTTCGGGTTCGGCGTCGCGACGCTGGAGCACCCGGTGGACTGGTGGGCGTTCCACCTCGCCGACCGGCTGCGCGGCCGCGGCTGGGCACAGCTCATGGACATCGTCACGCGGATGGGCGACCTTCCTGAGACGCGCACCATCGGCGTGCTCTTCGCCGTGCTGCTGGCCTTCGCGGCCCGGCCGCGCCGGTGGTCACCTGCCGCCCTCATCCTCGGCGTCATCGTCGTGGAGAAATACCAGCAGTCGCTGCTCGCCACCATCGTCGGCCGCGGGCACCCGCCGACGACACTGGGCACCTACCCGTCGGGGGGTTGCGCCCGCCTGATCAGCATCTACGGCATCATCCTCTTCCTGGCCCTGGAGCTCACGCGCGCCGGCCGCCGTACCCGTGCCGTGGCGTGGACGCTTCTGTGGGCCGCGGCCTTCGCCGAGGGCTACAGCCGGTGGTACCTCAACAAGCACTGGCTCACCGACGTGCTCGGCGGCTGGTTCTACGGCGGGGCGCTGCTCGCGGTGGCCGTGTTCGCCGGCCGTGCTCTGACGGACCGGAACCCACATACCGCCATGCGATCCGAAGCGGGCAGCGAATTGACCCAATCGATTTCCCGTATTTGAGACGACATCACGCGCGGAGTGCAACGATGCGTTCTCGATCCATGTCGTCGCCTCAGGCGGGTGATGGACAAGCTCGGTTCACGGGGTAAGAAATGGGAGCAAAGTTATGCGCCGACGCGTGCTCAGTGTCGCGGCAGCCGCTGCGGCCGCCGTCGCCGGGGGGGCCACCATACCCGCGGCCGACGCCGACATCCAGCAGAACGCAATTGTTTCTGAAAACCCGGTCGACTGGACCCCGCACGTCCTTGACGGCACGGTGCGCGCGATCGCCGTCGTCGGCAAAAAGGTTGTCGTCGCCGGAAATTTCGACCAGGTCAAGGAGGCGGGCGCCAACAAGCCGACGATCTCCCGCCACAACATCTTCTCCTTCGACCTCGGCACCGGGAAGATCGACACCAAGTTCGTCCCCAAGGTCGACGGCACGGTGTACGCCCTGCAGCCGGGCGACGCGAGCAGCGTGTACGCCGGCGGCTCGTTCACCCAGACCAACGGGGCCACGCTCGGCTCGCTGACACGGCTGAGCGTCGCCGACGGCACTGCCGTGAAGGCCTTTGACGCGCGCATCGGCCACGGGCCGGTCTTCGCGATGATCCGGCGCGGCAGCCGCGTCTACATCGGCGGTGAGTTCACCACGATCGCCGGTAAGGCACACTCTCCGCTCGCCCGGGTGGACGCCACCACGGGCGCCGCCGACTCGGGTCTGGACCTCTCGGTCACCGACCCGCGGCAGGGCGCGCTCAAGGTCTTCAAGATGGCGGTCGACCCGGCCGACTCGCGACTGGTCATCGACGGCACGTTCACCAAGGTCGCCGGTCAGCGCCGCTACCAGATCGCGATGATCGACACCGCGTCGAAGCCGGCCAGGCTCACCACCTGGGCCACCGAGCGGTACGCCACACCGTGCAACCGAGACGCCTTCGACACCTACATGCGCGGCATCGACTTCGCCCCCGACGGGTCCTACTTCGTGGTCGTCACCACCGGCGGCCCGTTCGGGAACACCCAGCTGTGCGACTCCGCGGCACGCTGGGAGACGAACAGGACCGGCACCGGCCAGAACCCGACCTGGGTCAACTGGACCGGCGGCGACACCCTCCTGGCCGTGTCGGTCACCGGCGCGGCCGTCTACGTCGGCGGTCACCAGCGCTGGCAGGACAACCCGTACGGGAGTGACAGTCCCGGCCCCGGCGCCGTCTCACGGCCCGGCATCGCGGCGCTGAACCCGGTCGGCGGCAAGGCCCTGTCATGGAACCCGACCCGCACCCGCGGGCACGGCGTCGAGACCCTGGTCGCCACCCCGACCGGCCTGCTGGTCGGCAGCGACACCGACGAGCTCGGCCACGAATACCATGCCAAGCTCGGAATGTTCCCGCTTTCGTAGCATTTTCCGCTTGAAGAGAACGACGCCGCCGGTGGTGGTGGTGGCTGGGGCAAATCGGCAACATCCGCATAATGCGGTCACCTTTCAATGCCAAATGCCCAGGAAACGTGTTCCATTCCTGAAATCGGCAGTGGTGGTTATAGTTCGCTGCCACTCAGCCGACGACCAGAATTCAACATAAGACGCCGAGTACGCCCCGACGGAAGTACCCTCTGAATTCTGCAGGCGGACATAAGGCAGGGCGTCGAGGGTGGGCACTACAAGAGTCGTCCCGGCACGGGTGGCGGCACGGCCGGCGGCATGGCGGCCGCGGCCGGCGGCATGGCGGCCGCGGCCAGGCTGGCCGCTCAGCGCGATCTTCCTCGGCTTCCCCGTCTGGTGGCTGCTCGGCCTGGGCTTGCTGATCTTCCTCGTCATGACCGTGCCGATGGCCGTCTACCTGTACAGACACCGGTCCCGGTTGCTCGCTCCGCGCGGCTTCGGCGCGTGGCTGCTGTTCCTCGTCTGGGTATCGCTCGGGGCGGGCGTGCTGGTGGCGAACGCACCCGGTGCGGTGCCCGGCGGCAGCCTCGGCCGCCTGCTCCCGTACGGCTGGCGCCTCGCCTGGTACATCGCCGCGACCGTCGTCCTGCTCTACATCGCCAACCTCAGTGACGAGGAACTGCCGGCGGACCGCGTCGGACGGCTGCTCGGCTACATGTTCGTCGTCACCACTGCGGGTGGCCTGCTCGGCACGTTCGTCCCGCACCTGCAGCCGACCTCCCCGCTGGAGATGCTGCTGCGCACGCACAACCCCTTCCTGCTCGATGCCATCCATCCCAAGACGGCCGAGATCGCGACGATCCTCGGGTACGAGCAGTCGCGTCCGATGGCGCCTTTCGCCTACGCCAACACGTGGGGCGCCGCCTACGCGTTCTTCCTGCCCTTCTTCGCCATCACCTGGCTGGTGCGCGTCGACCGCAGGCGGCGGATCCTCGGCATCCTGATCCTGCTCGCCTCCCTCTGGCCGGTCGTCTACTCCCTCGACCGGGGACTGTGGATCGCACTCGGCGTGACAGGTTGCTTCGCCGGTCTCAAGGCCGTCGCAGAGGGCGGCGCGCGGGCGCTGCGCCTGACGATCAGCGGCATCGCTGTGGGCGCTCTCGTTTTCATGGTCTCGCCCCTGCCCGGCATGATCCAGGCGCGCCTGGAGCGTCCCCACAGCAACAACCGGCGCACCCTGCTCGCCGAGGAGACCACGCGCAGCGCGCTGACCGGCTCACCGATCGTCGGCTTCGGGACGACGCGCAAGGTGCAGGGCAACCTGACCTCGCTCGCGGGCGGTGACCGGCCCGGCTGCAAGGCCTGCGGCGCGCCCCCGCTCGGCACCCAGGGCCACCTCTGGCTGCTGCTCTTCGCGAACGGCCTGGTCGGCACCGTCGCCTTCGCCGCGTTCTTCGCCGTACGGTTCGTCTCTCACCGGCGTGAGCGCTCCGCCTATGCCGTGGCCGGGTGCTGTGTCCTGCTGGCGTTCGGACTGTTCCTCTTCGTCTACGACCTGGTGGAGGTCCCGCTGTACACGGTGATGATCGCGGTTGCGCTGATGTGGCGTGCCCGGCGCGAGGCCCTCGCGTGAAGGCGTGGGTGGAGGCGGTGGCCGGGCTGTGGCCCGACGCGGAGGTCGGTCCCGGCCGCGACCCGCGAGCGGTACGCGAGTTCGCCTTCCTGCCCAGCGCCGACCGGCCACGGCTGCTCCTGCCCGCCGGACTGCCCGCCGCAGCGGCGGCCGCGCTGCGCCGCTACAGCCACGACCTGGGCACGCGGCAGCGTGCGACCCGGGTGGTGGCGGCGACGGCGGTACGTGCCGGGCTCGCCGACCGGGCGCTGCGCGACCGACTCCACGCCAGCGGCGACGGCGACGGCGAGTCGATCGAAGACCGCCTCACCGAGCTGCTGGGAAGACCGGTCGTGGTCAGCGTCAGCCTCGGCCCGGCGCGGGCCAACCGGAAGCCGATCCTGCACGCGCTCACGCCGCGAGGCGAGCCCGTGGCGTTCGTGAAGGTCGGCGACACGGCGATGGCCCGCGACCTGATCGAGGGCGAGGCGGCGGCCCTCGGGCACCTCGCCCGGCGATCCCTCCGCGCACTACGCGTTCCCGAGATCCTCCATCACGGTGACTGGCGCGGTCTCAGCCTGCTGGTCCTGTCGCCCCTGCGGACCGGCGCGCTGTCGTTCCGTCCCCGGCGCACCGCGCCGGTGGCGGCGATGCGGGAGCTGACCGGCGACACGCGCCGCGGTCCGCTCGGGGCGAGCGCGTTCTGGGCCCGCTTTCAGGACGTTCCGCTCGACGATCCCGAGCAGCGGAAGCGGCTCACCGACGCCGTCGAACGCATCGGCGTGGCGTACGGCGCGGACGAACTGGAGTTCGGCGCCTGGCACGGCGACTGGACCCCATGGAACATGGCCTGGCACGGTGGCCGCGTCCAGCTCTGGGATTGGGAGCGGTTCGACCCGGATGTTCCCGCCGGCCTGGATCTGCTGCACTACCGGCTACAGGCCGGTGGCGGCTACGGCACCTGGCCGGACGCCGCGCTCGTCACCCCCGCCGGTCCGTCCGGCCGGACCGCCGCGATGACGGTCGAGCTCTATCTGCTGGAGATGAGCCGTCGTTATCTCACCGCCGCGCAGGGCGCTCTGGGCGAGCCGCTGCGGCCGCAGGCGGAGAGCCTGCTCGAACTGCTGTACGCCAACGCCGGGAGGACGGCTTGATCTCGCGACGCGACGCCCCTCAATGGGTCAAGGAGGGCGGCCGGGGTGTCAGCCGCACCGCGGGGCGGATCACCTCCGGTGTGCGGATGCTGCCGGACTTCTTGATGGTCGGCACGCAGCGGGGCGGCACGACGTCGCTGTTCCGCGCGCTCGCCGCGCACCCGGGCACCGCCCAGCCCAATCTTCACAAGGGCGTGCACTACTTCGACGTGAACTACGCGCGCGGGCCGGCCTGGTACCGCGGGCACTTCCCGCTGCGCCGGGGATCCCGGCTGGCCTTCGAGTCGGCCGGCTACTACATGCACCATCCGCTGGCCCCCGAGCGCATCGTCCGTGACCTGCCCGGCGTGAAGCTGCTCGTCCTGCTGCGCGACCCGGTGGAGCGCGCCTTCTCCGCGTACAAGCACGAGCTGGCCCGCGGCTTCGAGACCGAGACGTCGTTCGAGCGGGCGCTGGCACTCGAGCCCCAGCGCCTCGATGGCGAGACCGGCCGGATCACCGCCGACGCCGGCTACCTGAGTGACAGCCACCGGCACCACTCCTACCTCGACCGGGGCCACTACTCCGAGCAGCTGGAGGTCCTGTTCGGGCTCTTCGGCCGCGATCGCGTACACGTGACGTTCGCGGAGGCCTTCTTCGCCGAACCCGAGCCGCACTATGACGCGATCACCGGCTTCCTGGGCCTGCCCCGCTGGCGGCCCGCCGCGTTCGAACGGCACAACGCCCGCCCGAGCCCGCCGCTGCCCGTGGCCCTGCGGACGCGCCTGACCGAACACTTCGAGCCGTACGACGAGCGGCTCGCCGCCCTGCTGGGCGAGGCTCCGCCATGGCGCCGCTGACCGTGGTGCGCGACCCGCCGCCCCCCGCATCGGGCCGCCCGCGTCGGCCGGGCGATCCGGACGCGGCGCCGCTCGACCGCTACACCCGGTTCGTCAGGCGCCAGTGGCCGGTCCTGCTCCTCGGCATCGCGGCCGGCGGTGCGCTCGGAGCCATGCGGTCCGCGACGGTGCAGCACATGTACACCTCGAGGGTGACGGTGGTCGCGCCGCCGGTCGCGCTCGAAGCCGGCCTGCCGCCGATCTCGGAGGGACCGTTCGCGCAGGTCGATCAGAGGCCGGTGCTGAACACGGTGGACACGGAGGCTCAGCTGGTCAGCTCCGGCGCCGTGCTCTCGCAGCTGAAGAAGGTCCCCGGCTTCAACGTTCCCGCCGACCGGCTCCCCGACCGCGTCAGCATCACCGCGCCGCCCAACTCCCGCATCCTCATCATCGGCGTCCGGGCGCAGCGGCCGGGCAGCGCGCGCGCGGGCGCCCGCGTGATCGCCAGGGCCTACATCGAACTGCGCGCCCGTCTCATCGGGCAGTACCAGGTCCGCAACCGCCAGGCGATCAACCGCCGCCTCGTCATCCTGGACGCCGAGCTGAAGGCGCTGCCACCCGACCCCGCCGCCGTCGCCCGCGTCACCGCGCGCACCCGCCCCCAGGCCGTCCTGAGGCAGATATTCGACGCGCGCCGGCAACTGGCCTTCGCCGACCAGTTCGCCCAGGTGGTGCGCGCCCCCGACCGGCCCAGCCATCCGGACGACCCGGGATCCGCGGTGAACCGGACGTCCGGGATGGGCCTCGGGCTGCTCGGCGGGCTGTTGGTAGGCCTGGTCCGCGACCGGCGCCCCCGTCGACTCCGATACAGGCGGGACATACGGCGACGGATCGCGGTGCCGATCCTGACCGAGGTCGGCCGGGACGACCTCGCCAATGCCGGACGGCGGCTGCGCAACCTGGCCTTCGCGGAGAACGCACGGACGGTGCTGGTCACGGGGATGCCCGGTGCGACCGCGGACCCGGTCGCGGTCAGCGTGGCAGCCGCGTTCGCGCACGGTGGCGCACCCACCACCCTGCTGCGCGTCGGCGCTGGTCCGGTGCCTGCCTACCCGGGCGAGCGCGATGCCCGCGATCCCGATCTGGGAGCGTTCCTGGTTGAGGCCCTGGCGGCGGACGATGGCGACCGCGGCCTGGCCGACGCGGTCGAACGCGCCCACCGCGACTCGGGCGTGGTCGTGATCTCCGGCCCCGCCCTGGCCACCGCCGAGGCGGTGACCCTGGCCGCCATCGCCGACCTGACGGTGGTGACGGTCGCGCTGAAGCGGGTCACCGACCGGCCGCTCACCGCCGCCATCGCACACCTGGAGAAGGCCGGCGCTGCGCCGCGCGGAATCGTGATCACCCTTGCGAAGAAAGGGTCATGACCCCATGCGATCCCCGTCCGTCTCCGTGATCATCGCCACTCGCGACCGTCCGCGGCTGCTCGCCAAGGCGATCGAGGCCGTCCTCGGGCAGGAATACCCAGGGCCGATCGAGTGCGTCGTCGTATTCGACCAGGCCGAGCCCGACGTCGCCCTGGACCGTACGACCCCGCGCCGTATGGTCGCCGTCGTGGCCAACGACCGGACACCCGGTCTGGCCGGCGCCCGCAACGCGGGAGCGGCGGCATCCTCGGGCGAACTCCTGGCCTTCTGCGACGACGACGACGAATGGCTGCCCGAAAAGCTGCGCCGTCAGGTCGGGTGGCTGCAGGAGACCGGTTCGGACGTGGTGGTGTCCGGCATCCACGTCAACTACGGCGATAAGACGATCACCCGGGTGCCGCGTCCGGAGGACGTGACGCACGCCGAACTGCTGCGCCGACGGGTGATGGAGGCGCATCCTTCCACGGTGGTCGTACGCCGTGAGGCCTTCTTCCAGGCGATCGGCCTGGTCGACGAGGAGATCCCGGGAAGTTACGGCGAGGACTACGACTGGATCCTGCGCGCCGCGGCGGCCGGACCGATCGCGGTCGTGCCCGAACCTCTCGTGACGGTGCTGTGGGGCCGGACCTCCCATTTCGACCGCAAGTGGCGCACGATCAGCGACGCCCTGCAGTACCTGCTGCGCAAGCACCCGGGGTTCGCGGACGACCCACGCGGCATGGCCCGTGTGCAGGGGCAGATCGCCTTCGCCCACGCCGCCCTCGGTGAACACCCCGAGGCCCGTGCATGGGCGTTCCGCGCGCTCCGCCTGTCCTGGCGAGAACGGCGTGCCTACGTCGCCCTGCTCGTCACGCTGCGCCTGCTGACCGCCGACCGCGTACTCCGCCTCGCCCACGCCACCGGCCGTGGCATCTAGCCACCAGGCTTGGGCGTGCGGCGCCGACGGTACTCGAAGGCGATGAGTCCGGCGATGCCCAGGGCGGCGGCGCCCCCGCCGACCTGGGCGGACACGATGCGGCTACGGCCTGCGGCGCAACGGTCGCCGGAGCAGGACGGGGCGGTGGCGAAGACCGGGGACGCGGCCATCGCCCGCCACGCCGCGAGGGCGCTGGGCGACGTCCGATAGTCGAAGTCACAGGACGTCCCGGCCATGAGCCCGGTATGCCGATCGTCCCAATGCAGAATGGCCCTGTACTGCCGGTAAGCCGTGCCGGCGAACAGCCGGGTCGCATCGGTAATCCACTGTGCCTTGCGGCCCGGTCGCGCGGGATCCTCCACCGATCCCCATTCGAGCAGCATCAGCCCCTCCTGGGGATGTCTCAGCCCGAATCGCCGTTGAGGCTCGATCAGTTCCGCCAGGGACTTCCAGGTACCGGCCCGACCGCGGCAGGTGTACCAGTTGTAGACGTCCGCGGCGATGTCGTCGACGTACGCGTCGCCGGGATAGTACGCGTACGCGCCCCGGCCGAACGCCCAGTCGGTCATCGTCCAGACGTAGCGGGCATTCGTCACCCCCGCGGCGCGATAGGTGCTCACGAGGCGCCGCCACGCCGCGACGAAGTCCGCCGGCCCTCCGAGCGACCGGGAGGCACGGGCGTCCGGCTCATGGTTGAAGGCGATGTAGACCAGCGAGCCGAACCGCTTTATCTCAGCGGCCTGGCGCACCATGTCCTGGGCGAGACGGCTGCCGGCAGGCGCGTTCGCCAGGTCCCGCCAGCCGACCGCCGACCCGTCCGCGCGCCGCGACTTGACGGACAGGAACACGGTATGGCCGGTCTTCTGTGCCCAGCGCTGGTCGGCGTCGATGAGCGGCTGGTCCCAACGCCGGAAGACGCGGACTCCGGTGAGGTGATGACCCGTCTCCCGCTCGCGTTCCTGGCTCTCCTCGCGGGTCTGCGCGACTGTCCCGAGGATGACACGACCGTGATCACCTGCTGGCGCGGGGGCCTTCGTGCCGATCGTCACACCCAGGAGCAGCACCACCAGACAGGCGGATCGGAAAACGGCCGTCACGCTGGTGCGCGAGTGGGCCGTCGGCATCGAAGGTCACAGACCATGGACCACTCCTTGGTTCGGGGCCACGCTCCGCCGCCCCGGCAAGAGGGCCGCGAACGCGGTCAGGGCAAGCCGGGTGCGCCCGGCCCACAGCAGTCCGGCGTAGGCGAGCGCGCCGACGGCGACTCCGGCGAGGGTTGCCATGGTGCCCATACTCAATCCGGCGATGAGCGGAAGCACGCCGAAGCACGCGACAGTGGATGTGGCGGCCAGCCCCAGACCGAGGCCCGCGGGGCTCATGCCGAGCAGTCTGCGGACCTGCACGAGCGGTAGGACGTTGCCGACGACGAGCGCGGCGGCCCACGCTGTCGCCGCGCCGGTGAGCCCCAGCCGCGGGATGAGCGCTACGTTGAGCGCCAGATCCACCGTGAGCGCGGCGGCGTTGTTCGCGAGGCTCAGCGCACTTCGGCCGGCCATCAGCAACATGACGTCCACGGGACCGGACCCGGTGGCCAGCAGCATGGCCATGGCGAGGATCACCGTGGCGTACTCGCCCGCGCCGGTGTAGCCGGGACCGAACGCGGACAGGTAGATGGGCGCCGCCACCGCCACCGCCAGATGGACCGGCCAGGTGAGCGTGACCGTCCAGGTCGTGCAGCCGGCGAAGATCCTCGCCGTCCCCTCGCGGTCCTCGAGAGCGAGCAGTCGGCTGACCGCGGGCTGCATCGCCTGCTGCACGGCCTGCGTGCCGAGCTGGCCGATCACCATGAAACGGGTGGCCGCGGTGTAGATCGCGGCCTCGCGCGGAGAGGCGAGCGCGGCGATCAGCACGATGTCGGCGCGCTGCAGGACGCTCTGGCAGACCTGCGCGATCGCGCGCGGGGCCGTGTAACGCCAGAACTCACCGGCGAGCGCCCTGGTCGGGGCCGCACCCCGATGATCCAGGCGGCCCACGATGCGGCGGTACCAGGCGATGGCCACGACCAGCCCGGCCGGGTACGGGAGCGCCCAGGCGAGGGCCAGCGCGACCGGACCGTCGGTGAGCTGTGAGGCGATCAGCACGCCGGCGACCTGTGCCGTCTGGCGGAAGACCTTCTCGATCACCACAGTGGGCCGCATGGTGGCGTGCCCGCGGGTCGCCGCGAGGATGGCATCGTGTGTGGCGGCGATCGGCAGGAACACCGCGAGCACCCGTAGCATCGGCGTGACCTGCGGGTCGCCGATCCGGGCGGACAACCACGGCGCGGTGAACCCGAGCACGAGCGCCGCCAGACAGGCGACGGCGACGACCGCGACGAGGGCGATCGGCACCGTGCGGCGTGCCGCGGCGTGGTCGCCGAACGCGAGATGCCGGGGCAGCCAGCGCAGCAGCCCCGCATCGCTCCCCAGCCCCGAGACGGCGTTCAGGATGACGAAGAGTGACGTGGCCGCGAAGAACGCGCCCGCGACGTGCTGCGCGTAGCCGTGCGCGACCGCGAAAACGAGCGCGAGCCCCATGATTCCGGCAGATGCGGCGCCGACCAGATTGAGCGCGCCGCCCCGCGCGAGACGGGCCAGATGAGGCTCGGCGCTCATGCTTCGATCGCCTTGTGCACGGTGGTCTGTGTCGAATCGGACTCGCCGTCGGCGGCCTGCTGTGAGTCATCGTCACCGGAGCACCGCGACCAGTCGGGCGACGTCGCGGTCAAGCTGGTGTTCTTCGCGGGCTGCCGCGTGGCCGCGCGCGTGCTGTGGTCCGGCTCGCGGCTCTGCGCGGACCGCGGGGAGCGGTCCTTGGAGGCGGCCCGGCAGCCCCTGGTGTCCTCCACCACCGTGCCGATGACGATGGCACCCGCGCGCTCCGCCTCGGCGCAGGCCTGGTCGATGTCCTGGCGGGTGGTCTGGCCGAGCGTGACGACCAGCACCACCGCGTCCGCGAGCGTGCAGAGCGCCTGCGCGTTGGCGTCATGCACGCTCGGGGCGTTGATGAGGACATATTCGGCCTTGTCACGGAGGAGTCGCACGGTCTCCCGCATGCGGGGTCCGCTGAACCGCTCCGCGGCGGCGCCCGCGCCGGATCCGCGCGGCAGGAGCCGCAGCTGGGAGTCGGCGTTCACCAGTAACTGTGCCGGGTCGGTGCCGCGCATGAGCACATCCGACAGGCCCGCCGACTGGCCCAGCCCGAACAAGGCCGACGGGCTCGTCTCGGACAAGCCGGCGTCCACCATGATCGTCGCGGAGCCGGCATGGGCGAGCGCGACCGCCAGGTTCGAGCTGGTCAGCGTGGCGGAGGCCGCGGGAGTCGCACTCGTCACCAGCAGCGTCACCGGCCGTTCCCGCACGGAGGCCACGACCGCGGCACGGAGGCGGCGGTATGCCTCACCCGACCCGCTCTTCGGCGCGGTCACCAGCACCAGGCCGCCAGCGGACGAGACGGTGCTGAGCACCGGCACGCCAAGACGCTGGACCGCGCGGACGTCCCGCAACCGGCGGTCGGAGCGCTCGAGGGACAGCGCGAGGAGCACTCCGGCAAAAAGGCCGACCGCGAGCCCTGCCCCACCGAACATCGCGATCCGCCCGGTGATCGAACCGGTGGGCGGCTGGGCCGGGGTGATGACCGAACCCGCGTTGACCGGCGTGGAGGAGATGTCGTTGTTCTGCTCGTCGATCACGCCGAGTTGATTGTTGTAGGCGGTGATCCGCTGGCGGAGGAAGCTCTTCTGCTCCGCCGGTGCGGTGGCCAGCCTCTTGGTGGTCACCGTCAGCTGCTGCTGGACCTGCTTCTCCTGATCGCGCAGCTTACGGGCCCGTTCGTCGAGTACACCCTGCGCCTGTTGCTTGCGGTAGTCGAGGTAGCCGGCGGCGAAGGCCTGCGCGCCATCGCGCGCGGCGGTGGCGCTGGGGCCCGTGTAGGAGATCAGGAGAACCTGCGTGTTCGGCGGCACGGTCACCGAGACCTTCGACCGGTCGGCGCCGCGCAGCTTCTGCCGCACCACCTGCTGGACCGCGTCCGCGGTGACCAACTGCGCCTCCGACTGAAGGTTCGTCAGATCGTCACCCCGGCCGTTCGGCGAATAGGGATTGCCGTCGAGAGGGCTGATGAGCACGGTTGCGGTCGCCTTGGCGTCGGCCGGCGACAGCAGGCCACCCGCGACCCCGGCCGCTGTCGCGAAGGCGGCCAATGAACAGACGAATTTGAGATGGCGGCGCGCCACCCCAGTCAATTTGTCCTGTGCATCCTGATCAGCCGCCATGCCCGATCTCCCTCGAATTGCACCATTCCCAAGGTCATGCGCTTGTCACGACACTAGCCTCCATTCGCAAATTGATAGTCCGGTCTTGGCTTTCCGCTTAGATTCATCGCCATGCGTTTAGATCGGGAACACGCGCTCCTTGTTGCCTCCAGTGGAGGCCACCTCGCTCAGCTGCTGGCACTCGAGCCCTGGTGGCGGGAGCGCGGCCGCACGTGGGTCACCTTCGGCACCGAGGACGCGCGTTCGCAGCTCGACGGCGAGCGGGCCGTGTGGGCGCACCACCCGACAACACGGAATGTCCGAAACCTGCTGCGCAATCTTCTGCTGGCGGTGCGCGTCATGCGCAGCGGCCGTCCCGACATCGTCATCTCCACCGGTGCCGCGGTCGCCTTCCCGTTCTTTCTCGTGGCGAAGGCGATGCGGGTGCCGACCGTCTACATCGAGGTGTACGACCGGCTGGACTCGCCGACGCTCACCGGCCGGCTCTGCCGGCCCATCACCGACCTGTTCTGCGTCCAGTGGGAGGAGCAGACGCGCTTCTACCCGCGCGCGCAGGTCATCGGGAGCCTGCTGTGAGTGCGCTGGTCTTCGTGTCCGTCGGCACGGACCACCATCCGTTCGACCGGCTCATCGGGTGGGTCGACGCATGGCTTCCGGACGGAGTCCAGTGCGTCGTGCAGTACGGCACCTCGGCCCCGCCGCTCCGGGCCGAGGGCGTCGCGTACCTCTCACATGGTGCGCTCACCGGGCTGCTCGAGGAGGCGGCCGTGGTGGTGTGCCACGGCGGCCCGGCCACCATCACCGAGAGCCGCCGCCACGGCCGCCGCCCCATCGTGGTGCCCCGCTCGCCGGACCTGGGGGAGCACGTCGACGACCACCAGCAGCGCTTCTGCGCCCGGATGGCGGCCAAGGGGCTGATCAGCACGGCGGCCGACGAAGACGCCTTTCCCGGGCTGCTGAACCACGCGCTCCGCTCTCCCGGCGACTTCGCGGTCGAGGTCGGCGGCGGCGATGTCGCCGAGTCCATCGCGCGCTTCGGGAGCCTTGTCGACGACCTCCTCGGCCGCCGAGCGTGACCGTCCCCGGCGGCGGACACACGTTTCAGCTGCCTGCGGGCAGGTAGCCGTAGCGCGCCAGCAGCGGCAGGGTCATGCCCGCCACCAAGTACCGCCGCAGGGCGCCCAGCTCCGACTTCCATGCGTCATCCACGCGTAGTTCTATCCGGCCTGTCCGGAATCTCAGCGGATTCCCGGCCACCTGGTGATTCGGACCGAGCTCGGCCGACTCCCCGGAAAGGGGCAGCGGCACCGTCTCGCCAAGGCCGGCGAACGCCGCTACCTCACGGAGCGTCGCGGCCGGAGATCGCATGAAGTCCTCGTAGCGTACGCGCATGGTGGGGACGCCCCGCCGAGCCAGCAGACCGAAACCCAGATTCTGCACATTCCAGTACAGAGCCGTCTTTCCCGGAGACCAACGCGCCATATGCGTGCCCTCCGCCGATCCGGCCACGGCCTCAGGGCGGACAACGGTCTTGGACCAGGAGTACGCGACGGCGCGCGGGTCACGGACGACATGGACCACCCTCAGGTCGATCGCCTCGGACCAGCGCAGGCAGAAGGCCAGCGAAATGTGCTTGCTCGAATCCACGAGGACCTCACACCCACTGACGTTCCGCACGGCCTCGTACAGGCGGCGGTACACGTCGTCGTACGCGCTGACGCGGCGCCGGGTGTCATCGGCGGCCGTCGCCCTGGCGAGTGCGGGAACGAAGCGGGTTCGGTCGATCGACTCCTTGAGGGCGCGGAATTCCTCGACGTCGAAGTTCACCCAGCCACCGAACGCGGCTTCGCCGACATTCCGCCAGAACGGGCATTGGCGGAATGCCGCGCCACAGCCGCAGCGCTCGTCGTCGACCAGTCCGCGCTGCCATAGGTGCACGACCTCTCCAATGCCACAGACTCCGGGCAACTCGGACAGGAGCCGTTCCAGAAGGGTCGAGCCGCTGCGCCCCAGCCCGCCGACGAATAGCACCCGGATGGGGATCTCCCTGACTTTATCCGACATTGGGAACAATCTCCGAGATCGTTTACTTGAGGGCCCGGGACACCTCACGATATCCGGCCGAATGATGGGCCGCTTTGTCAATACCCCGAAGCCGTACGCACGGTAATCGCTAAGCTCGCTACCAGTCATGAGACTCAAAAGGAGCGGACCTCCCATGGAAATGCGCGTACGCCGTGCCTGGTCGTCCGCCGCACTCGCAGCCGTGTTCCTCCTGCTGCCGGGCTGGCGCGCCATACCCGCCCGGGCGGTGAGCGTCGACCCGGATCTCGTCGCGGAGTCCGTCACCGAGGACGGCTACTACGTCGACTCCAACGCGTCCTGTCTCAGGTCCGACAGCGATCTCGACAAGCTGCGAGCGGCTCTTCGGCAGGCCGGTCGGGCGGGCGTCGTCGTGCTCCCCGCCGGCACCGCCGCCGGCCCGGTGCTCCACAAGCTGCTGCAGTCGCCGAACCGCGACGCCACATACGTGGTACTCAGCGGCACCACACTGCGTGCCGCCTCCACCAGCCTCTCCATGTCCGCGGTGAACAAGCTGGTCGCGAGGGCCACGAAGACGGGCGCCCCCGAGTCGCAGGTGCTGACCTTCCTCGACCTGATGAACCCCGGGCACAGCCGTAAGAGCGGCGGGGCGCGGAAGGGCGGCGACCTTCCCCCGGCCCAGCCGTCGTCCGATGCGCGGCCCGGCACGGTGAACTCCGCGCCGGTCGCGGCCAGGAAGAACGACTCCGGCGGCGGTAACGGCCTGCTCTACGGCGTCGGCGGAGGCATCGTGGTCGCCGCGCTGGCGGCCGTGAGCGGCGTGCTGTGGCGGCGTAAGCGGGCCGCGTCCACACCGGATGGCAGCGCACCGGGGATCGAGTGACGGGCCGGGCCCACCTCCCGTCACACGATCGCGGCCGCGCCGGTAAGCGCCGGGGCGGACCCAGGTGCCTCCAGCGGGCCGTGGAAGGATCTGATCCCACCCACGAAATCAACCGGCTCCCGGCCAGAGCCGGCATTCCGGAAAGGATGCTCATGTCTCCGAGGATCGCGACCGCTCAGCAGGTCGACCGGCTCGAACTGCTCGACTTTCTGCGCCCGCGCCACCACGGCCTGCTGGCCACCACCCGGTCCGACGGGCGGCCGCAGCTCTCACCGGTCGCGTGCGGCGTCGACGCTGAGAGCCGGATCCTGGTCTCGACCTACCCCGAGCGTGCGAAGGCCCGGAACGCCCGCCGCGACGACCGGGCGTCGATCTGTGTGCTGTCCGACGACTGGGACGGCCCATACGTCCAGGTCGACGGGCACGCCGAGGTGCTCGACATGCCTGACGCCGTGGAGGATTTCGTCGAGTACTACCGGTGCATCGCCGGGGAGCACCCCGACTGGGACGAATACCGCCAGGCCATGCACCGGCAGAACAAGTCGTTGATCCGGATTCACATCGACCGCTGGGGTCCGATCGCCACCGGCGGATTCCCCCCGGATCACCAGCTGTGATCGTTGGTCACGCCACTTCGGCGAGGAGGGGCTTCCACCATTCCGGGTGAGCCGTGTACCAGGCGATGACCTCGGCCAAGCCGTCCTCGAACGCGATGCGCGGCGCGTGGCCGAGGGCGCGCAGCTTGGCATCGGCGAGCGAGTAGCGCCGGTCATGCCCCGGGCGGTCGGGGACGTACTCCACCGCGGACCAGTCGGCGCCCAGCGCCTTGAGCAGCTGCCCGGTGAGCTCGCGGTTCGTCAGCTCGGCGGTGCCCGCGACGTGGTAGACCTCGCCCGGTTCGCCGTGTTCGGCCACGAGCCGGATCCCCCGGCAGTGGTCGTCGACGTGGATCCAGTCGCGCACGTTACCGCCGTCGCCGTACAACGGCAGCGGCCGGCCGGTCAGCAGGTTCGTGACGAACCGCGGGATGACCTTCTCGGGATACTGGTACGGCCCGTAGTTGTTGCCGCAGCGGGTGATGCAGACCGGCAGCCCGTGCGTGCGGGCGTACGCCAGAGCGATCAGGTCGCCGCCCGCTTTCGAGGCCGCGTACGGGGAGTTCGGCGACAGCGGGGCGTCCTCCGCCCACGAGCCCGTCTCGATACTGCCGTAGACCTCATCGGTGGAGACCTGCACGACCTTGGGCACCCGTGCGTCAAGGCAGGCGCGCAACAGCATCTCGGTGCCCAGCACGTTGGTGCGGATGAACTCGGCGGCGCAGTCGATGGAGGCGTCGACGTGCGACTCCGCGGCGAAGTGGACCACCAGGTCGTGGCCGGGCACGACGCGGGCCAGCAGGCCGGCGTCGCAGATGTCGCCGTGCACGAACCCGGCGTCCGCGCCTTCCAGATTGGCGCGGTTGCCGGCATAGGTGAGCCGGTCGAGCACGGTCACGGCGACGCCGGGCCAGGCCGCGTTCATCGTCCGCACGAAGTGCGAGCCGATGAATCCGGCGCCGCCGGTGACCAGTACGCGGGAGCCCTCGCGGATGGGGCCGTCCGCGCGTGCCGTCAGCGGCTCTCCATGATCATTCCTGCTCCCACAGTGGCGTTCGTGGCCTCGTCGATGAGGATGAACCCGCCCGTGGAGCGGTTCCGGCGGTAGTCGTCGGCGAACAGCGGCTGGGTGACCCGGAGCGTGACCCGGCCGATCTCGTTGAGCTCCAGCCGGTCGGCGTCCTCGTGGCGGTGCAGCGTGTTGACGTCGAGCCGGTAGTGCAGGTCCTTCACCATCGTCCGCGCGGTCCGCGTGGTGTGCTTGATGATCAGTTTGCCGCGCGGAGTGAGTGTCCGCTCGTCGGACATCCAGCAGACCATCGCGTCGATGTCCTGGGTCACCTGCGGCCGGTTGTGCGGCCGGCAGATCATGTCGCCCCGGGAGATGTCGATGTCGTCCTCCAGCAGGAGCGTCACCGACATCGGCGCGTACGCCTCGTCGACCGGGCCGTCCGCGGTGTCGATCCGCTTGATCCGCGTGGTCAGCCCGGACGGCAGGTGCATGACCTCGTCACGGGGCTTGAGCACACCGCCCGCGACCTGGCCCGCGTAGCCGCGGTAGTCGTGCAGTTCGGGGTCGGTCGACTTGTGGGGCCGGATGACGTACTGCACCGGGAACCGCACGTCGATGAGGTTGCGGTCGGAGGCGATGTGGAGGTTCTCCAGGTGGTGCAGCAGAGACGGCCCGTCGTACCAGGGCATGTTCGCCGACCGGTCGACCACGTTGTCGCCGTGCAGCGCCGACACGGGGATGAAGGTCAGGTCGCCGACGGACAACTTGGCGGCGAACGCGGTGAACTCCTCCTTGATCCGCTCGAAAACCCCCTGGTCGTAGTCGACGAGGTCCATCTTGTTGACCGCGAGCACGAGATGCGGCACCCGCAGCAGCGTGGTCAGGAACGCGTGCCGCCGCGACTGTTCCAGCAGCCCCTTGCGCGCGTCGATCAGGATGATCGCCAGGTCGGCCGTTGACGCGCCGGTCACCATGTTCCGGGTGTACTGAATGTGCCCCGGAGTATCGGCGATGATGAACTTGCGCTTTGGCGTGGCGAAGTAGCGATACGCGACGTCGATCGTGATGCCCTGCTCGCGCTCGGCGCGCAGGCCGTCGGTCAGTAGAGCCAGGTTGGTGTACTCCTCACCGCGATCCCGGCTGGTGCGCTCGACGGCCTCCATCTGGTCTTCGAAGATCGACTTGGAGTCGTACAGCAACCGCCCGATGAGCGTCGACTTGCCGTCGTCCACCGAGCCCGCGGTGGCGAGCCTCAGGATGTCCATGCCATCACTTCCTCACCACTCCTCGCCCGCTCCGCGGCGCGGGACACTCCGCGCGACGCGCGGGGCCGCTCCATGCTCACTGGTCGCTCACCGCTCCTTACTCGCTTCGTGGGCTGCGCTTGGCACCCCGACAGCCCACGCCGCTCACCGCGTCGGGTTCGCACTAGAAGTAGCCCTCCCGCTTGCGGTCCTCCATCGCGGCCTCACTGGTCCGGTCGTCGGCGCGGGTCTGGCCGCGCTCGGTGACGCGGGTGGCCGCGATCTCGCCGATCACCTCGTCGAGGGTCACCGCGGTCGACTCGACGGCGCCGGTGCAGCTCATGTCGCCGACGGTCCGGTAGCGGACCATGGTCTCGAAAGCCGGCTCGTCCTCACCCCGGTTGGAGTACGGGCTGTCGGCGAGCAGCATCCCGTCGCGCTCGAACACCGTGCGGCTGTGCGCGAAGTAGATCGAGGGGATCTCCAGCTTCTCGCGCTTCAGGTAGTCCCAGATGTCGAGCTCGGTCCAGTTGGACAGTGGGAAGACGCGGATGTGCTCCCCTTGGCGGATCCGGGTGTTGTAGAGGCTCCACAGCTCCGGCCGCTGACTCTTCGGGTCCCACTGGCCGAAGTCGTCGCGGAAGGAGAAGACCCGCTCCTTCGCGCGCGCCTTCTCCTCGTCACGGCGGGCGCCGCCGAAGGCCGCGTCGTACCGGTTCTCCTCGATCGCGTCCAGCAGAGTGGTGGTCTGCAGCCGGTTCCGGCTGGCCCGCCGTCCGGTCTCCTCGACGACGCGGCCCTTGTCGATGGACTCCTGGACCGAGGCGACGACGAGACGGACACCGATCTCGGAGACACGGCGGTCGCGGTATTCGATGACCTCGGGAAAGTTGTGCCCGGTGTCGACGTGCATGACCGGAAACGGGATCCGGCCCGGCCAGAACGCCTTCTCCGCGAGACGCACCATCACGATGCTGTCCTTGCCGCCGGAGAACAGCAGGACCGGCCGTTCGAACTCTGCCGCCACCTCCCGGATGATGTGGATCGACTCTGCTTCCAGCACGTCGAGCTGAGACGTACGGTAGTCACATGCGTCAGCGGTGCTGCGCTGCATAAGGAAACGCTCCCGGGTCGGCTCTTACAGGACGGCCCGGATGCCGGCGAGCAGCGACGACGCCAGTTCCGGGTGGCAGACCAGAATATCGGGCAGGTTGGTGTCCTCCTGGTTGTAGGTCAGGGGTGACCCGTCGATCCGGGAGGCATGGGCACCCGCCGCGTGCGCGACCGCCACCGGAGCGGCCGAGTCCCATTCGTGCTGGCCGCCCGCGTGCACATAGGCATCGACGTCGCCCACCAGCACCGCCGCGACCTTGGCGCCGGCCGATCCGATCTGCACCAGCTCGACGTCCGCATGGAGGTGATCGGCGAGCCGCCGCGCGAACTCCGGCGGGCGGCTGCGGCTCACGGCGACGCGGATGTGCCCCGCATCGAGTTGTGGCAGCGGCGGAGGCTCGGCGGTGGAGAGAGTGCGGCCCTTGGCCGGCAGGGCGACGGCACCCGCCCGAAGCTCTCCCGCTGAGCCTTCGGCCCGGTGCCAGAGGGCGACGTGCACGGCCCAGTCGCCGCGTCCCTCCTCGGCGTACTCTCGTGTGCCGTCGAGTGGGTCGACGATCCACACGCGCTCGGCGGCGAGCCGGGAGAGATCGTCCTTACCCTCCTCGCTGAGCACCGCGTCGCCTGGCCGCTGTCGCGCGAGCGCGTCCATCAGGTAGAGGTGCGACTCTTGGTCGCCGGCGTCGCGCAGTGCCTTGGTGTCGGTGAAACCGCGGTCGGAGCGGAGGTGCAGCAGCAGGGCGCCCGCCTCGGCTGCCAGGTCCCGGGCGAGGGCATGGTCGTCGTGCGTCACGTACTTCCTCTACGTCAGTAGGCCCCGGAGCCGCGGGCCACCGCGGACCAGGTCTTCCACAGGATCTGCAGGTCGAGGGTCAAGGACCAGTTCTCGACATAACGCAGATCGAGACGGACCGATTCCTCCCAGGACAGATCCGCCCGGCCGCTCACCTGCCAGAGGCCGGTCATGCCCGGCCGCACGACGAGACGGCGGCGCACGTCGTCGCCGTACTGGACGACCTCTTCGGGCAGCGGAGGACGCGGCCCGACCAGCGACATGTCGCCCCGCAGTACGTTGATGAGCTGGGGCAGCTCGTCGAGGGAGTAGCGGCGCAGCCAGGCGCCCGCGCGAGTCACCCGGGGATCGTCCCGGATCTTGAACAGGACGCCGTCGTGGTCGTTGTACCGCGTCAGGCCGGCCTTACGCTCTTCCGCGTCGGCCACCATCGTGCGGAACTTCAGCACGGTGAACTCGCGGCCGTCGCGGCCCACCCGGACCTGGCGGAACAGCGCGGGCCCGTTGCTGCCGGCGCGGACGGCGATCGCGATGGCCGCCAGCATGGGCGCGAGGACGATCAGTACGAGGCCGGCGCCGGCGCGGTCGAAGACGCTCTTCACGATCCGGCGGCCGCCGGACAGCTCCGGGTGCTCCACGTGCAGCAGCGGCAGGCCCGCGACCGGACGTATCGACGTGCGGGGACCGGCCACCTCCATCAGCGCGGGCGCTACGACGAGGTCGACGTCATCCTTCTCCAGCCGCCAGGCGAGCCGGCGCAGCGCCACGCCGTCCAGCTCGGGACAGGCCAGCACGGCGACGGTGCACGCCCGGGTCGCCTCGACGACGCCGCCGACCCCGGCGAAATCGCCGGCGACCGGCACGCCCTCGACCTCGGCTACCGCGTCGTCACCGATGGCGAGCATCCGCGGCAGGCAGGCCGCCACGATGTCCATGCCGTGGTAGCGCTCACGGCGCAGCTGCCGGATCAGGTCGGCGACGGCGGCCCGGTGCCCGACCGCGACGACCCGGCGCATGTACCGGCCGGTGCTCCGGCCCCGGTGCAGCCGCTTGCGCAGCTGGTAGCGGCCGTACAGGCCGAACGTCGTCGCCAGGGGCAGCGCCGCGATGACGTACCCGCGGGCCACCTCGATCTTCGTCGCGTACGCGAGGATGGCCACCGTCGCGGTCAGTGTGAAGCCGGCCTGCAGGATCCGGCGGAACTCCTCCGGCCCCACGCCGAACAGCCGCTGCTCGTACGCCCGGGCCAGCCCGAGCACCCCGATCCACAGGAAGGGGAGGGCGAGGCTGAGCGCGATGTACGGTGCGTTCCACGGGCTGCCGACGGACGGGAAACGGATCCCGAAGGCGAAGAGCCCGGCGATCAGGGCGGCCGCGAAGTCGGCGCAGAGGGCCTGCCGGGCGTAGTCGGACGTCCAGGCCGCGACCTGCTCCCGACTGCCCTCCACGGCCCGAGCCTTCGGCCGCACCTTGTCCACGGCCGCCATCTCACCCCTTACCGAACGTCTCTGTGGTCCTCTGTAAGCAGGACGCCCGATAGCCATCTCAGGTCCACGTGTCCGTACTACGCATCGGGAACATGGTTCGATAGACGCCAAGGGATGCCATGTCATCGATATCCCCGTCGGCGCCGATCAACACCATTGGCCACACTACGCTCACATCTGGCGACGCTACGTGAGCAGTCCTGGCCGGACACGGACACCGGCACGATAGACCGGCAGCGATGCCCGCCGCGGGTGATTGCCGGGATTTCCGCGGCTCACGGCTCGGTGTGAAAAGTGTTCTGTGCCCGGTCGAGGCCCTCGGTGAGCAGCGCCTCGACCGCGTCGGCGGCGCGGCCCACGTTCAGGTCCAGCTCCTTGCGCTCGGTCCCGGAGAAGTCGCGCAACACGAATGCGGCGGCGTCCATCCGCCCCGGCGGCCGGCCGATGCCGAACCGTACCCGGAGATACTCGCGGCCGCCCAGGGCCTTACTGATCGAACGCAGCCCGTTGTGCCCGTTGTCGCCGCCGCCCCGCTTGAGCCGCAGCGTGCCGTACGGGATGTCCAGCTCGTCGTGGACGACGATGACGCGCTCGACCGGCACCTTGTAGAAGTCGCAGAGGGCCTTCACCGGGCCGCCGGACTCGTTCATGTACGACCGCGGCTTCGCGAGCACCACCCGGCTACCCGCCAGGCGCCCCTCCACGACCTCGGCCCGTGCCCGGTGCGCCTTGAAACGGCCGCTCGCCCATCCGGCCAGGACGTCGAGGACCATGAATCCCGCGTTGTGCCGGTTGCCGGCGTACTCCGGCCCGGGATTGCCCAGGCCGACCACGAGCCACGGATCTTCCGAGGCCATCTCTCTGACCACCCTCCAACGCGAAAAGCGCCCCCGAAGGGGCGCTCGCCGCACTCGTGAGCCGTTACTCCGCTTCGGCCTCGGCGGTGGCCTCCGCTTCGCCCTCGGCCTCGGTGGCGGGCTCGCCCTCACCGGCGATCTCGGCCTCCAGGTCCTCGGCCGTCGGCGCCGCGATGACGTGCAGCACCAGCGCCTCCTCGTCGGCGCCCAGAGAGGCGCCGGGCGGCAGCCGGAGGTCCTTGGCGTGGACCGCGGTGCCGATCGCCATGCCCTCGACGTCGATCTCGACGGCCTGCGGGATGTGGGTGGCCTCGGCCTCGAGCGAGACCTGGACGAGCTGCTGGTCGAGCATGCCGCCCGGCACGACGTCGCCGGTCACCAGGACCGGGACCTCGACGGTGACCTTCTCGCCGCTCTTCACGACGAGCAGGTCGACGTGCTCCAGGACGCCCCTGAGCGGGTCGCGCTGGACGTCCTTCGGCAGTGCCAGCTCCTCGCCGCCGTCGAGCCCCTGCACACGCAGGAGCACGTTGGCGGACTTCAGAGCGAGCATCAGCTCGTGGCCCGGCAGCGAAATGTGGCGCGGGTCGGTGCCGTGCCCGTACAGAACGGCTGGCACCTTGCCGGACCGGCGAGTGCGCCGTGCAGGGCCCTTACCGAACTCGGTGCGGGGCTCAGCGGCGATGCGTACCTCGGACACGGCAAAAACTCCTCGCTGAAATGAAGCTTGTCAGTAGTACCTGGACGTGTGACACGTCGAAAATCGGTGGTGCTCCTCGCGGCGCACGGACTCGCGTGATCGGAGCCCTACGGCGCAGCGTCGGACGCACACGGTCCACCAAGCTTAGCCGATCGGCGTTCCGTTTCGTGCCGTCAGGCCGTCAATATCAGCTGTGGCCGCCGAAGAGGCTGGTCACGGAGCCATCGCTGAACACCTCATTGATCGCACGGGCGAGCAGCGGCGCGATCGACAGCACCGTCAGCTTGTCGAATCGCTTGTTGTCCGGGATCGGCAGCGTGTTGGTGAGGACCACCTCGGAGATCCGGGAGTTCTTCAGCCGGTCGATCGCGGGCCCGGACAGCACGCCGTGCGTCGCGGCGACGACCACCGTGGCGGCCCCCTCCTCGAACAGCGCCTCGGCCGCCTTCACGATCGTGCCGCCCGTGTCGATCATGTCGTCGACGATCACGCAGGTACGGTCCTTGACCTCACCGACGACGTCGAACACCTTGACCTCGTTGGCGACCTCGGGATCGCGGCGCTTGTGGATGATCGCCATCGGGCAGCCGCCGAGCTCGTCGCTCCAGCGCTCCGCGACGCGGACCCGCCCCGCGTCGGGGGCGACGACGGTCACCTGCCCGGTGTCGAGCTTGGACATGATGTAGTCCGTGAGGAGCGGCAGCGCGAACAGGTGGTCCACCGGGCCGTTGAAGAAGCCCTGGATCTGCGCGGTGTGCAGGTCCACGACCATCAGCCGGTCGGCGCCCGCGGTCTTGAACAGATCGGCCATCAGCCGGGCGGAGATCGGCTCGCGCCCGCGATGCTTCTTGTCCTGCCGGGCGTAGCCGAAGAACGGCGCGACCACCGTGATGCGCTTGGCCGACGCGCGCTTGAGCGCATCGACCATGATCAGCTGCTCCATGATCCACTGGTTGATCGGAGCGGTGTGGCTCTGCAGGACGAACGCGTCGGAGCCGCGCACCGACTCGTTGAACCGGACGAAGGTCTCGCCGTTCGCGAAGTCATACGCCGAGGTGGGCGTGGGCTCCACGCCGAGACCCTCGGCCACCTCCTCGGCCAGCTCGGGATACGCCCGGCCTGAGAAGAGCATCAGCTTCTTCTCACCCGTCGTCTTGATCCCAGTCACGCGTTCGCCCCCCCTACTCACTCTGCTGTCCAGTCTGCGCCTGGGCGCCTCGTGCCGCCTCCGCGGAGGGGGTGCCGGGGCGCTTGCGCTCGACCCATCCCTCGACGTTGCGCTGCCGTCCGCGGGCCACCGCCATCGCGCCGGGTGTCACCGCCTGGACCACGACCGATCCCGCGGCGACGTACGCGCCGTCACCGACGGCGACCGGCGCGACCAGCACCGAGTCACTGCCCACGAACGCGTGGCTGCCGACGTCGGTGTGGTGCTTGGAGACGCCGTCGTAGTTGGCGAAGATCGTGCCGGCGCCGATATTGCTGCCCTCGCCGATGTCGGCGTCGCCGACGTAGGTCAGGTGCGGCACTTTGGCGCCCTCCCCGACCACGGCCTTCTTCATCTCGACGTACGCGCCCGCCTTGGCCTTGCGCGCGAGTCGCGTGCCCGGCCGGAGGTAGGTGAAGGGCCCGACACTCACCTCGGGACCGATCTCGGCGGAGTCGCACACGGCGTTGACGACCACTGCGTCCTCGCCCACGGACGTGCCGGTGAGAGTGCAGTTGGGGCCGACGCGCGCGCCGGCCGCGATGTGCGTGCCGCCGTGCAGCTGGGTGTTGGGCTCGATGACGGCGTCCGGCTCGAACGTCACCTGGACGTCGACCCAGGTGGACTGCGGGTCGACGATGGTGACGCCCGCGCGCATGTGCGCCTCGAGGATGCGGTCGTTGAGCTGCCGGCGCGCCTGGGCGAGCTGCACCCGGTCGTTGACGCCCTGCGTCTCCACCCAGTCGGCCGCCTTGTACGCGCCGGCGCGGTGGCCGTCCTCGCGCAGGATGCCGACGACGTCGGTGAGGTACTCCTCGCCGCTGGCGTTGTCGGTGGTCACCCGCTTCAGCGCGTCGGCGAGGAGCAGGCCGTCGAAGACGTACATCCCGACGTTGATCTCCGGGATGGCGCGCTGGTCCGGACCGGCGTCCTTGTGCTCGACGATCGCGGTGACGTCCCCGCCCGGGCCGCGGACGATCCGGCCGTACCCGGTCGGATCGGGGATGTCGGTGCTGAGGACGGTGACCGCGTTGCTTTCCTCGTGGTGCGTGCGCACGAGCTCGGCGAGGGTCTCGCCGCGCAGCAGCGGATGGTCGCCGTTGGTGACGACGACCGTGCCGCCCGCGATGCCGGCCGTCTCCAGGGCGATGCGTACCGCGTGGCCGGTGCCGTTCTGCTCCGCCTGCGTGACGGGCAGCGCGTCGGGGTCGACGCGGGCGAGATGCTCCACGACCTTGTCGCGGCCGTGGCCGACCACGACGATCAGCCGGTCGGGTTCGAGCCTGCGGGCGGCGGCGAGGACGTGCCCCACCATGCTGCGGCCGCACAGCTCGTGCAGGACCTTCGGGGTCGTGCGGGACTTCATCCGGGTGCCCTCGCCCGCGGCGAGGACGATAACGGCAGCAGGGCGGCTTGCGCTCATGCGACCACCTCGCCTGACGGCTCGGTGGTGCATTCACGACATGGCTGCGCCCGGTGGCTCGCTCCGCTCACTGGAGGAGGCTCCTCGGCGTCGCTGACAGGTTGAAGCCGGGCTGCGGAACGCCTGAAAAAGACCTCCGGCTGAGCTGAGACCTGCGGAAACATTGGGGCCGCAGGCTCGTTACCCGCCCGACACCCGAAGGATACCGTCCGGACGCCCGGCACGTGCGCCCCGGTGGCAAGAGCGCGATCAACGGGTGCCGGCGCACCGTGTCGGCCACCGGGATCGGAGAGCCCGGCCAAGCTCCGGCGTCTGGGCTCGAACCAGAAATAGAGGGACCAAAACCCTCCGTGATGCCTATTTCACCACGCCGGATTGCACAGCAGACGTCATGGTCGCCGTGGCACCTCTAACGATAGCGGCTGCCCCCTTCGGGGAGCCCACACATTGATCACGAAGAGGCCGGGCCCGCAGGAGGGACCGCCGCGCGCCCGCGGACGCCTCCCTACCGGTGACATATGTCACGAATCGGCGGGCTTGCGAGGTGGAAACCGGGGTGTGGCCGACGCGACACGTTTGGTCGAATTCACCTGGGTATCTTGCCTAACCTACGGCGCCGTAGGTTACGGTTGCGTAGCCGTAAGTTCCCCGCTAGGCAGGAGGAAGCCGCATGACCATAGCCCCACCCGCACCGTCCCGGCCGCAGCCGCTACCCGACCTCGAACCAGAGCCCAAGGGCAATTTCGAACGGGTTCTGCTGGCCGCCTTCATCGCGATCCCGCTTGTCGCCGTGGTGGCGGCCGTACCGTTCGCGTGGGGCTGGGGACTCGGCTGGAGCGACGTCGCGATCACCGTCGTCCTGTACACCGTGTCCGGCCTCGGGGTCACGGTCGGATACCACCGGCACTTCACCCACGGATCGTTCAAGGCCAAGCGAGCGCTGCGCGTGGCGCTGGCCCTCGCCGGCAGCCTCTCGATCGAGATGAGCGTGATCGACTGGGTGGCCACCCACCGGCGCCACCACAAGTACTCCGACAAGGAGGGCGACCCGCACTCGCCGTGGCGCTTCGGCAGTGACTGGCGCGCGCTCACCAAGGGCCTCGTGTGGGCCCACATGGGATGGCTGTTCGACAGCGGCCGCACCTCTCCGCAGAAGTTCTGCCCGGACCTGGTGGCCGACAAGGACATCAACCGGATCAGCCGCTTCTTCCCCGGCCTGGTCGCCGTCTCACTGCTGCTCCCGGCGGCACTGGGCGGCCTGCTGACCATGTCGTGGTGGGGCGCCGCCACCGGGTTCTTCTGGGGCGCGCTCGTCCGGATCTCCCTGCTTCACCACGTCACGTGGTGCATCAACTCGATCTGCCACGCCATGGGCGAGGAGGAGTTCGAGGCCAGGGACAAGTCCCGCAACGTGTGGTGGCTGGCGATCCCGTCCTTCGGGGAGTCGTGGCACAACCTCCACCACGCCGACCCCACCTGCGCCCGGCACGGCGTGCTCAAGGGCCAGGTCGACTCGAGCGCCCGGACCATCTGGGTCTTCGAGAAGCTCGGCTGGGCGTCGAACGTCCGGTGGCCGGACGCCGAACGCCTCGCCACGAAACGGATATCGTAAGTACGACTGACAACCCGCCGCCTGCGGCCGCTCGTCCGTGGCCGCCAGGCGCGGAGTACCCCCGCGAGCGAAGCGCTCACCGCCTCGTGAGCGGGGCCGACCATTCATGTACGGCACCGCCTGCGGTCACGCGTTGACGAGCCGCCAGGCGAGGAGAACGCGTGACCGTCACAATCGACGATGTGAGCGAACCCCCTCGGTCCCCGCGAAAGCGCATGACCGGAAAAGAACGGCGGGAGCAACTGCTCGACATAGGCCGGACCCTCTTCGCCGAGCGCGGCTTCGACGGCACCTCCATCGAGGAGATCGCCACCGTGGCCGGGGTGTCGAAACCCGTGGTGTACGAGCACTTCGGCGGCAAGGAGGGCCTGTACGCGGTCGTCGTCGACCGCGAGATGGAGCGGCTGCTCGACACGGTCACCAAGGCCCTGGTCGGCGGGCACCCCCGGCAGAAGATCGAACGCGCCGCCCTCGCCCTGCTGGAGTACATCGAGAACAGCAGCCAGGGCTTCCGCATCCTCGTCCGCGACTCGCACGCCGCGTCGGCGACCGGCACGTTCGCGAGCCTGCTCAGCGATATCGCCGGTCAGGTCGAACACATCCTCGGCGACGAGTTCAAGGACAAGGGGTATGACCCGAAGAGCGCGCCGCTGTACGCGCAGGCGCTCATCGGCATGGTCGCCATGACCGGGACCTACTGGCTGGACGTCCGGAAGCCGAAGCGTGAGGAGGTCGCCGCGCACCTGGTGAACCTCGCGTGGAACGGCCTGTCCGGCCTGGAGCCGAAGCCGTACCTCACCACCGACCACAAGGCCCGCCAGAGGGAGCTCAAGGCCAAGGCCAAGGAGGCGGCGAAGGAGGCCAAGGAGAACGCCCGCGCCGCCCGGCGGTCGGGCACCGAACCCGAGCCGAACTGACCCTCCGTAGCCGTACTGTCACACCCTCGCCCTATCGTCGAACCCGCGTTCGAGGAAAGGACGAGCCATGTGGCACCCATTCGGCGATCCCAGCCCCTCCCGGCGGCACATCGACTGGAAGAGGCGACGGACGGAGACGCGGCGCTTCGACGAGCAGCGCGCACGGCAGGGGCACGACAACGAGGCGGACGCCTGCGCGACGAGATTCGCCCAGAGCCTGGAAGACGCGGTCTTAGACCTGGAGACCCGGAAGGACGGCTTCGAGCACGCCACCCGCAAGTCCGACCACGTCGAGGAGCTGCGCCGGGTGCTGGGCATCCTGCTCGACATACTCGCCGACTGGGAGATGCTCGCGGAGCGGATGGGCTAGCGCGCCTTCGCCGGCTCCAGCAGCTCCAGCCGGTTGCCGGCCGGGTCGTCGATGTAGAACCGTCGGAATCCTGGCAGCAGGTCATCGGGGCGCACCTGGTGGCCTGCGGCCCGGAGCCGTTCGGCCATGGCGTCGAGGTCGCGCACGAGGATGCCCGGATGCGCCTTCCTGGCGGCCCTGAAGCCCTCCTCCACACCGATGTGGATCTCGATCCCGGGCGCGCGAAACCACACGCCGCCGCGCGCGGCGAGCACGGGCGGCTTGGGCACTTCGGCGAGGCCCAGAGTCCCGGCGTAGAACTCCCGCATCAGCGGCTCCGTGCCGGGCGGGGCGGCGAGCTGCACGTGGTGGATGCCGGTCAGAAGGGTCATCGGACCACATTCCTCGACTGTGAGGGCCGGGCAGGTGAGGTCGCCTTCCCGGCGATGACGAATATCCGCCGGAACGGAAACACCGTGCCGTGCGGGCCGCGCGGGTACACCTCGCGCAGCCGGCCGGCGAGCTCGGCGATGAACTCCTCGCTCTCGGCCGCGTCGGGCAGCGCGTCGAGCACGGGCCGCAGCGCGGTGCCCCTCATCCAGTCGAGCACCGGGTCCGCGCCCGGCAGCACCTGCAGGTAGGTCGTCTCCCACGCGTCGACGCCGCACCCGAGGCCGCTCAGCAGCCGGAGGTAGTCCGCGGGCGCCGCCACCACGTCGTGCCGGACCGCTTGGGCGAGCCGGTCCCGCCAGCGCGGCGACTCGCACAGCTCGCGGAGGATGATGTGACTGGGGGCGTCGAAGTTGCCGGGCATGCTGAACGCGAGCCGCCCGCCGGGGACGAGGGCCTCGGCCCACCGGGGCAGCAGCCGCTGGTGACCGGGGACCCACTGCAACGCCGCGTTGGAGAAGATGACGTCGACCGGCCGGTCCGGCGCCCACTCGGCGAGGTCTCCGACCGAGAACCGCGGCCCCGCGGCGAGCCCGTGCGCTCCCCCGCGCACTCTCTCCGCGGCCGCGTGCGGCCGGTCCCGGCCCTGACCGGCCCGTCGCGCCTCGGCGATCATCTGCTCGGAGCTGTCGATCCCCTCGACCACGGCGTCCGGCCAGCGCGCGGCCAGGTCGGCGGTGCGCTCCCCCGGCCCGCAGCCGAGGTCGACGACATAGGCCGGGGCGTCGACGTCGATTCGGGCGAGCAGCTCGAAGAACGGCCGGGCGCGTTCGGAGGCGTACACCCGGTACTGTCGCGGGTTCCACATATCTCTTGACATCAAGACAAATCATTCCCGGTAGATATCTCGATGTCAAGACAGGTAAAGTGATCGATTATGGAGGACGAGGTGGATCGGCTGGTCGCGGCCTGGCGCACGGAACGGCCAGACCTCGACACCGAGCCCCTGCACGTCCTGAGCCGGGTGTCACGGCTGGCCCGCCACCTCGACCGCGCGCGCCGCGCGGTGTTCGCCGCGCACGACATCGAGTCCTGGGAGTTCGACGTGCTGACCGCACTGCGACGCGCCGGGCCGCCGTACCAGCTCAGTCCCGGTCGGCTGCTGCGCGCCACCCTGGTCACCTCGGGCACCATGACCAACCGGATCGACCGGCTGGAGAGCGCCGGGCTCGTCCGCCGGAGCCCCGACCCGCAGGACAAGCGGGGCGTCCTCGTGCGACTGACGGACGCGGGCCGCAGTCGCGTCGACGCCACCTTCGCCGACCTGATCGACCGCGAGCGCGAGCTGCTCGACTCGCTCAGCGCCACCGACCGGATCACGCTCGCCGGCCTCCTGCGCTCCCTGCTCGTGCCGTTCGACGCCGACCCCACGGCCTGAGGCTCCGGCGACGTCCGCGCCGCGTGGCCGTCTCGGCCGCCCGGTCAGAGAACCGGCTCCTGGCCGCCGTCGTAGACGAGGAGTCCGTCCTCACGCATCCGCGCGCCCGCAGTGGGCTCGTGCCGCACGATGCGGCCGTCATGCATGAGGTGGTCGGCCGGCACGTCACGGGCGAGCACGAGGAAGTCCGCGACCATCCGCCGGTGGCAGCGCCACCAGACGCTCTCACTGCACATCACGGCCTGGTCGCGGTCCTCCCGCAGCAGTTCGTCGACGGCCGAGACGAACTCCGGGGTCCGCATGTGGGCGGCGTAGCCGCGGAACATCTCCTCCCGCCAGAAGACGTCCGGGGAGTCGGGGGGCGGCCGCCGGAACCCGCCGAGACGTTTGTCCCAGCGGTAGCCGATACCGTGCTCGGGCAGCCACCGCTCGAGCTCCGCGCGGGAGACGTGCGGGTTGCGCCGGCTGCCCGGAGCCGTGCGCACGTCGACCACCAGCTCCACGCCCGCCCCCCGGAGCAGGCCGGCGATCTCCTCCTGAGCCGCCGTCCCATGGCCGAACGTCAGCATGCGCATCAGCGCAGGGCCGCCTCGATCGCCGCCCCCGCTGCCAGCAGCCGTCCCTCACCGTTCGCCGGGGCGACCAGCTGCAGGGACCCGGGCAGCACCGATCCGTCCACCGGGATCGGCAGCGCGAGCGCCGGATCGCCGGACAGGTTGAACGGCAGGGTCAGCTCGGTGAGATCGACTTCGCGCTCGGCGCCGATGCGCGGCGGCGCCTGTGAGAGCGTCGGCAGGGCCAGCACCGGGTACAGCTCGAAGAGCTTGCCCAGGAGGTCCCGCAACGTCGTACGGGCCGTGTACGCGTCATCGAGCATCCCATCGGTGATCTGCTCGCCGCGCTCGATGCGGCGGCGGATCCGCGCGCTGATCCGGTCGGGGTAGGCGAGCAGCCCGCGGTGCTCGCGGTAACCCTCGCCGAGGATGAGGGTGTTGCCCGCGGACAGCGACGCGGCCCAGCAGTCCACCGGCTCATCGGCGAAGGTGAGGCCCGCGGCGCGCAGTGCGGCGTCCACCGCGGCGTCGAGCGCCGGGTCGATCGCCACCCCGGCGGGCCGCAGCCGCCCGACCGTGGTCCGTGCGTCGTACGGCTCCGCGGCGAAGCCCGGCTCGATCAGCCGCATGCCGAGCGCGACCGCCGCCACGTCGCGGCCGAGCGTCCCCACCGCGTCCAGCGACGGGGCCAGCGGGAAGACCCCTTCCAGAGACACCCGCCCGTGGGTGGTCTTGAGGCCCGTGACCCCGCAGCAGGCGGCCGGGACCCGGACCGAGCCGGCGGTGTCGGTGCCGAGCGCGACGTCCGCCTCGCCAAGGGCCACGGCCACCGCGGAGCCGCTGGACGACCCGCCCGGCACCCGCTCGGCGTCGACCGGGTTCTCCGGCGTGCCGGTCCAGGGGTTCACTCCGTCGGCGGCCCGGCACAGCTCGGTGAGGTTGGTCTTGCCGACGATACGCGCGCCCTGCGCGCGGGCCGCCGCGACGACGGAGGCGTCGCGTTCGGCGGGTGTCGCGTGATCGCCGATCACCGGGCAGGCCAGCGTCGTCGGCGTCCCCGCCACGTCGATGGCGTCCTTGACGGCGAGCCGTGGCCCGTCGCCCTTCGTGTCGAACTTCGCGAGCCAGGTAGTCACCACGACATCATGGCGTGCCGCGAATGGTTCAGGTAGCTCCCGTCAGACGCCTTCGGCGAGCTCGAGCCACTGTTCCTCGGCCTCCTCGCGCTCGGCGCGCACGGCCTTCAGCTCGTCGTCGAGCCGGAGCAGCTTCTCGTGGTCGGTGGCGTGCGACGCCATCAGGTCGTGCAGCTCCGCCTCACGGTCCCCGAGCCTGTCGATCCGGCGCTCGAGCCGGTCGAGATCCTTCTTGGCCTGCCAGGCGTTCTTGGCGACCTGCGGCTCGGCGGAGCGCACGGCGTCCGGCTCCGGAGCCGTACGCCGGCGTCGGTCGAGGTATTCGCCGACGCCCCCGGGCAGCATCGCCAGGCCGCCGTCGCCCAGCAGCGCGACGACGTGGTCGCTGACGCGCTCGAGGAAGTAGCGGTCGTGACTCACCAGCACGAGCGAACCCGGCCATCCGTCGAGCAGGTCCTCCAGTTCGGTGAGGGTCTCGATGTCCAGGTCGTTGGTCGGCTCGTCCAGCAGCAGGACGTTCGGCTCGGCCATCAGCAGCCGCAGCAGCTGCAGACGCCGCCGCTCGCCGCCGGACAGGTCACCGACCGGCGTCCACTGGGCGTCGCCGCGGAAGCCGAAGCGTTCGAGCATCTGGCCCGCGGTGAACTCCCGCTTTCCGATGGTGATGCGGCGCTTGACCTCCTCCACCGACTCGAGCACCCGGCGGGCCGGGTCGAGCTCACCCAGCTCCTGGGACAGGTGGGCGAGCTGCACGGTCTTGCCCCTGACCACCCGGCCGGACGCCGGCGCCACCGAACCCTCCAGCAGCCGCAGCAGAGTGGTCTTGCCGCTGCCGTTGACGCCGACGAGGCCGACCCGGTCGCCCGGGCCGAGCTGCCAGGTCAGATGCTCGAAGAGGGTACGGTCGCCGACGCGCACGGTGGCGTCCTCGACGTCGTACACGGTCTTGCCGAGCCGGGCGGTGGCGAACCGCACCAGTTCGACGCTGTCGCGCACCGGCGGCTCATCGGCGATGAGCGCGTTCGCCGCGTCGACCCGGAACTTCGGTTTGGTCGAACGCGCCTGGGGGCCGCGCCGCAGCCAGGCCAGCTCCTTGCGGAGCAGGTTCTGCCGCTTCTCCTCGGTCGAGGCGGCGATGCGGGCGCGCTCCGCCTTGGCGAGGACGTACGCGGAGTAACCGCCCTCGTACCGGTGCACCTGACCGTCGGCCACCTCCCACGTCCGGTCGGTCACCTCGTCCAGGAACCAGCGGTCGTGGGTGACGACGATCAGCGTGCGGTCCTTCAGGTGCCCGGCGAGCCAGGCGATCGCCTCGATGTCGAGATGGTTGGTGGGCTCGTCCAGCACGATCAGGTCGGTCTCGGGCACGAGCAGCCGCGCGAGGGCCACGCGCCGCCGCTCACCGCCGGACATGCCGGCGATCGGAGCGTCGAGCGACACGTCGGGCAGCAGCCCGGCCAGGATGTCCCGGGCCCGGGCGTCGCCGGCCCAGTCGTGCTCGGCGCGGTCGCCGAGCACCACCGACCGGACAGTCGCGTCGCCGGGAAACTCATCGCGCTGGGTCAGATAGCCGACACGCAGGTCGCGCGTCCGGGTGGCCCGGCCCGAGTCGGGCTCGATCCGGCCCGCGAGGAGGGATACCAGCGTGGACTTGCCGCCGCCGTTGCGGCCGACGACGCCGATCCGATCGCCGGCGGCCACGCCGAGCGACACGCCATCGAGGAGGGGCTCCGGCCCGTACGCCTTACCGAGACCTTCAACATTGATGAGATTCACGACGTCACCAAGGTTAGTGGCTCGTACCACCAGGCCATGCCGCTCCGGGGCCGAATCGCCCGACATCACTTACGCGCACATGTAAAATGCATGCATGAGTGTCGCTCTCCAGATCCGCGACGTCCCCGAAGACGTACGTGACATCCTCGCCGAACAGGCCCGCGCGCGCGGACAGTCTCTCCAGACCTACCTGCTGCTACTCATCAGGGCCGAAGCCCGCAGATCACGGAACGCGGACGCGCTCGCTCGCTTCGAGGACCGCGACGATGGCTACCGGGCACAAGTCGGCGAAACCGCGGAGGAGATCCGCACCATGCGCGCCGATCGCGAGGCCCACGTAACGGGCGAAGCGTGATTGTCATCGACGCATCCGTGATGATCGACGCGCTCACGGCCGACGGGCCCGCGGGGCACAGGGCACGCAAGGCGGCGATGGCGGATCCGGCCTGGTGCGCACCGGCCCATCTGGTCACAGAGGTGAGTTCCGGCATCCGTGGCCGTCTCCTCGACGCCAAGATCACCCAGACCCGCGCGGATGAGGCGATGAGGACGCTCGCGGCGCTGGAGATCGAGCCGGCCGACGTGCGTCCCCTGCTGCCGCGTATATGGGACCTACGAGCCAACCTGACCACCTACGACGCGGCGTACGTGGCACTCGCCGAAGCCTACGACTGCCCCCTGCTGACCGGGGACGCACGGCTGTCCGGCGCACCGGGCGTGCGCTGCGAGACGCAGGTCGTCGGCGAGTAGCGTCACGTCCTGGGTCGGCCCGTACGGTGGCGGCCGATCCGAAGCGGAGCCCGGACGCCACGGCATCGCCACATTGCGAGATCCAGGAATCCACCGCTCACGCCGGCGACCGCCGGCACCCGGCGCGGCCGAGCCGATCGCCCGCACCGCTCGGTACGGCTCGGTACGGCTCGACGGAGCCGACGAGCCCGAGCGCGCCGGCCGCCGCTACACCGCCGAGACGACCACTGTCTGGCGTATGCCCGGCCAAAGCTATCCGGCGGAGCTGGTGGTCTCGGAAATGATCACAAATACGTTCCGCTACGGCAGACCGCCGATCGTTCTCACCTTGCGCCTGGACGACATGGACCGCCTGTTGATCGAGGTCAGCGACGGCGACCCGACCCCACCCATGTCAAGATCTCCTGGCGAGGACGGCGGCTTCGGCATGAGCGTCCTCCACGGCTACGCCGACGTCACCGTGGTCGCCTGTGCGACCTGAACAGCAGGTCTCCGGGGCTCAGTGCCGCTACGGGAGTCTTCGCGAGCGGCTTTCCGGTATGTAGATCCATAATGACAAGCCATGCCGGCAGCTTCGGCTGGTTGCCGACGAGCACGTAAACATGGCCATCCGCGACGCCGATCGGTCGCGATGAGGGAATCACGAACGGCTTGGGCAACTGATACCGCCACAGCGTCCTGCCAGATCTCGGATCATTCGCGCATACCGGCAGAGCAACCGCGAAGGTGACTAGACCATAAAACAAGGTGACTGGTCAGCACCTGGAGGCTTGCCCGGTTTGATCTTGATGGCCTGAGTGTCGATCATGGTGGGGTGCCCGCTGATCCCCAGCCGTCGTATG
>JAOPYL010000332.1 GCA_025964625.1 Actinoallomurus sp.
GCGTTTCGGTGGTCATAGCGAAGGGGAAACACCCGGTCCCATTCCGAACCCGGAAGTTAAGCCCTTCAGCGCCGATGGTACTGCACCGGAGACGGTGTGGGAGAGTAGGACACCGCCGGACACAAACCAACAGAAAGGGCCGCCCTACCAGGCGGCCCTTTCTGCATTTCCGAGGCACAATGGAAGCCTAGGGTCTCCTCAGCGGAACGGTCTGGTGTGATGAGCGCGGAAAGAGATCATCGGGACGGCGACGAGGAAGGTCGGCGCCCAGGTCCGGGTGGCAAGGGCCGTCCGAACGGTCCCGCCGGTGGTTCTGGTGACCGCCGGCAGCGTGGATCGTCCGGTGGCTTCCAGAGCCGCGATGGTGGCGGTCGGCCACGGGGCAACACCTCTTCTGGCGGCCCCGCGGGCGGCCGCTCCGGCGGCAGGCCGGCGGGCAAATTCCAGAAGGGGCGCGACGACAACGGCTCAGGTCGTGCGCAGCCGCCTCGCTCCAAGACGTTCCGCGGCAATGAGAGCGAGGGCTCGAACCGCGGCCGTACTCCCAGACGCGACGACACCGGAGGCGGCACCGGTTCGTACGGAAAGCGCGACGACGCACGCCGCACGGCTCGGCCGGGCGGCCGCCCGGCCGAGGGCAGGGACCAGGAAGGACGGTCTCGGCAGACTCCTGGCACGGGCCGCTTCTCCCGGCGCGAGGACGACGCGGGCGCACGCGGCCGCCGCGACCGGCCCGGTGAGGGCAGAGACGGCTACCAGCGCCGTGAGGGCACCGGTCCGCAGCGGCGTGACGCGGGCGCCAACGGCGGCTACCAGCGCCGTGAGGGCACCGGTTCCGAACGCCGCGACACCGGTTCGAAGGGCGGCTACCAGCGCCGTGAGGGCACTGGTCCGCAGCGGCGTGACGCGGGTGCCAGTGGCGGTTATCAGCGCCGTGAGGGCACCGGTTCCGAACGCCGCGACACCGGTTCGAAGGGCGGCTACCAGCGCCGCGACGACAGCCGCGGCGCTGGGGGCTCCGCCGAGCGCGGCGGACGGCGGCCCTTCGCCGGGTCCGGTCGTCCGGCGGATGAGGCACGGCCGGTGAGAGACCCTGGCCCGGCTGTCCCGGATGACGTGACGGGCGATGAGCTCGACAGGGCGGCCAAATCGGATCTGAAGACACTGCCCAAGGACCTCGCGACCGACGTCGCCCGCCACCTCGTGATGGCCGGACGGCTGATCGACGAGGACGCCGATCTGGCGTACCAGCACAGTCTCGCCGCCCGGCGGAGAGCGGCGCGTGTAGGCATCGTCCGCGAGGCGTGCGGCCTGGCGGCCTATCGCGCCGGTCTGTGGTCCGTCGCGCTCTCCGAGCTGCGGACCGCGCGGAGGCTGATGGGCCAGGAGGCATACCTCCCGATCATGGCCGACGCCGAGCGCGGGCTGGGCCGGCCGGAGCGGGCTCTGGATCTGGCCCGGTCCGATGAGGCACGGCGCCTGCCCCAGGCCGAGGCGATCGAGATGCGCATCGTCGAGTCCGGTACACGGCGTGATCTCGGGCAGTACAGCGCGGCCGTCCTGGCCCTGCAGATTCCCGAGCTCAAGGACGAACGGCTGCGGCCGTGGTCGGCGCGACTCTTCTACGCGTATGCGGACGCGCTCGCCGAGGCGGACCGGGAGGAAGAGGCGGCCCACTGGTTCGCCAGGGCGGCCGCTGCCGACCGGGAGGGCGAGACCGACGCCGCGGAGCGCCATGCCGACCTCGAGGGCCTCGACATCATCGACGGCGACATCGACGGCGACGAGGTCTGATCGGCTGAGGACCGGGCCCCGGCGGAGATACCGGCGGCGGCCCGCTCAGTACTGCTCGAGCGCGTGCATGATGCCGGCCACGTTGTTGCGTGTGGTGCTGATCACTTCGACCTTCTCGGCCACGTCCGGGTCGGCGTCCGCGGCGAGCGCCTTGTAGCGCTCGTCGGTCCGCTCACGGACCATGGCGACCGCGTGGTCCAGGTCGAGGCGCTGATCGTAGGCCTCCGTGACCAGTTCGACCCACAGCCGCAGCTCCTCAGCGGAGCGATCGAGAGTCTCGCCCACCGCCTCGACCGGGCCGTAGTGGCTGAACAGCAGGCGCGACGGGCGGAGCGCGCGGAACCTGTCGAGGGACGCCAGCGCGCTGTTCAGGTCGAAGTCCGGTGGTGGCGTGGCCGGGCGCAGGTCCGCCGTCTCGGGGATGTAGACGCCCGCCGCGTCGCCGACGTACAGGTCACCGGTCAGCGAGTCGAGAAGCCCCACATGATGTTTCGCATGCCCCGGTGAGTGGTGGCTCTCCAGCCGCCGGCCGCCGCCGAGGTCGACCTTGCCGATGTCCTCGACCGCGCGGATCCGTACGGCGTCTGTGGGCTTGAGGTCGCCGAACAGGGAGTCGAGCGCGGCACCCCACACCATCCGGGCGCTCCGCATCAGCCTGCTCGGGTCGGCGAGGTGCCGGGCGCCCTTCTCATGCACCACGATCTCGGCGTTCGGGAACATCTCCGCGATGTCGCCCACCCCACCGGCATGGTCGAGATGGATATGGGTGACCACGACGGTCGCGAGGTCCGCCGGGCCGATCCCGGCGGCCGCCAGTGCGTCCCGCACGACGGGCGCGGAGTTGCCCGCTCCGGTCTCCACCAGGCACGGCCGCTCGGACCGGATGAGATAGCCGGCGGTGATGCCCGTATACCCGGCCATCCGCGTGTCGATCTCGAAGACGTCGTTTCCCAGGTCAGTGATTGTCTCCATACCCGACTCCGATGTTCTCCACAGATGTGGCACAGGGGCTTACGCGGTGGCCGCGGACGGTCCCATCGTAGGGATGACGCCGTGGCCGACACACGGCGGCCGATCGCGAGAGGAGACAGCCGTGGAGCATGTCAACGAGATCGTCCTGGTCGGAAGGCTCTCCGGAGATCCGGAGTGGCGGTCCTTATCGGCCGACGAGCAGGTGGCCGTCTGGCGTCTCATCGTCGAGCACCGCAATGCCCGGTCGTCGCAGGACGGCATCGACACGATCCGCTGCGTGACCTACGACCCGGCGATCCAAGAAGGCGTCCGCACGTGGTGCCACGGCGATGTGATCGAGGTGCGCGGGGCTCTGCGGCACCGTTTCTGGCGGGGGCCGGCCGGTCCGCGGGGTCTGTACGAGGTCGAGGCCGTCAGCGCGGTTCTGCGTCATGCCGCCACCGTGCCGCAGGACCGCCGGGTGTGACGCCCGGCCGGCCCGCACGCAGGGCCGCAGGCACGGCTTCCCGCCTGCGACGCCTGGCCTGCGACGCCTGGCCTGCGACGCCTGGCCTGCGGTGGCGTGCGCCGGCGCGCGCCACCGCTACCCGGCTGCGAAGGTGCGCAGCACCAGGCCGGTGCGGGGTTTTGGCCCGAACGACGTCGACTTGCGCGGCACCTTCTCGCCGTGCGCGGCGACGGCGAGCACGTCCGGCACCTTCAGCGGGTTGAGGATCACGGCAGTGCCGTTTCGCCGGCGCGCCTTCTCCAGGGCCCGCGCGGCGTCGTGGTGGACGATGCCCACGTTGGTGTCGTCCTCGTCGATACCCCAGAGCCGGGGGATGACCAGCCGGTGCAGCACGGCCGTGTCGAGGCCGCGCCAGCGCTCGGACGCGTCGTCCGGCATGGCCTTCTCCACCTGGGCCGGGTCGGGGTCGGTGAGCAGGAACAGTCCGCCCTCTCCACCCACCAGGAAGGCCGTGTCGTCATGCGCCGCGAGCCGCTTCAGCGCGGCCGGCAGGTCCGGGCCGAGCGCCTCGATCCGGAACGCGGCTCGCGCGCGCCGCACGGCGTCCGAGACGGCCAGGCCGGGGATCAGCCGGTGTATGGCGCCGAGGTGGGGCGGATAGGTCGTGGAGTCGACGAGGAGGGCCAGGCCGTAGTCCCACGGCCCCGGCCCGTCGTACTGCTCCCGGAGTGCCTGGTAGGTCGCGTAGCGGTGGTGCCCGTCCGCGATCAGTGCCTGACGACCGCGCAGGTCCTCCGCCACCGCCGCGTGGACGGCGGGATCGTCGACGGCCCACAGCCGGTGCCGTACGTCGTCGCCCGTGCTCGTCTCGAGGAGCGGGGTACACGAGGAGGCGATCTCGTCGACCGTGCGGCTGGCGGCCGAGTCCGCCCCGCCCTCGTACAGCAGGAAGATCGGCTCGAGGTTCGCCTCGGTGGCGCTCATCAGGGCCAGCCTGTCCCGTATCGGGCCCGGGAAGACGTCCTCGTGCGGCAGGACCGCCCGGGACCCCTCGTCGCACACGCCGAGTGCTCCGATGAGGCCTCGCTGGAGCACGCCGTCACCGGCCTCCTCATAGACGTACAGCGCCGGCTGGGAGTCCACGGTGAGCACTCCAGACGAGAGCCAGGACCGCAGTGTCTCGGCGGCGTCCCGGTAGTCCTCCTGAGGCAGGATCAGCCGGACGACGTTGTGCGGTTCGTCTGCCATGAACCGGGTCAGGGAGTCCTCGTCGATGACGTCGTACGGCGGAGACGTCACCGCCGCCAGCGAACGCACCCGCGACGGGGCGTATCGCACGGCGCGGAATGGCAGTAGGGCGAGGTCGGGATCACTGGTCACATCGGGCATGTTAGATACCGGGGTGTTGTTAGGGGACAAGCGGAGTCGACGAACGGAGGGGCCACACATGGTTCAAGGTTCGGATCGCGGCCAGGATTCCCCGGGCGCTCCCGCGGGTGAGGTCTACGACTGGTACCGGCGTGGTCTCGACCTCCTCAGCAGCGGCAGTCCCGCCGCGGCGATCCATGTGCTCGAGCACGCGGCCGCGGCTGAGCCGTCGTCACGGAGCGTGAGGGAGGCCCTCGCACGCGCCCAGTACGGCGCCAAGCGGTACGCGGAGGCCGCCGCCAACTTCCGTATGATCGTCGAGGCCGATCCGGCCGAGGACTACGCCCTGTTCGGCCTCGGCCTCGCGCTGACCCGTATCGGCGAGGTCGCCGAGGCGGTCGAGCATCTGGCGCTGGCCTGCGCCATGCGCCCGGAGAACAAGCACTACGCGACCGCACTGCGGCACGCGCGGGCCCGGAGGGGATGACAATGCGAGGGATCGACCGTCCGCCCGCCGAGGCGTACGACGTCGGGGTGCTCGATCTGGACGGCGTCGTCTACGTCGGCCATGACCCGGTGCCCTGCGCCGCCGAGGCCCTGGCCAAGGCGCGTGCGAGCGGAATGCGACTCGCGTTCGCGACCAACAACGCCTCACGGACGCCGAGTGCGACGGCCGCCCTGGTCACCGAGGTGGGTGTGCCGGCGGCGGCCGAAGACGTGGTGACCTCCGCCCAGGCCGCGGCCCGGCTTCTCGCCGAGCGGCTGCCCGCGGGTTCGAAGGTGCTCGTCGTCGGGGGCATGGGGCTGCGGCACGCGCTGCGTGCCGCCGGGCTGCGCCCGGTGTCCACGGCCGCCGAGCGCCCGGCCGCAGTAGTGCAGGGATACGCGCCCGGCCTGTCCTACGACCTGATGGCGGAGGGGAGCCAGGCGGTGGCCGGCGGAGCGTTGTTCGTCGCGTCCAACGCCGACGCGACCATTCCCAGCCGGGGCGGCACGCCGCGGCCGGGCAACGGAGCGCTCATCCAGGTCATCCGCACCGCCACCGGGGTCGACCCGATCGTCACCGGCAAACCCGAGCGGCCGCTTCATCACGAAACGATCCTGCGGACCGGCGCCGAGCGTCCGCTGATCGTGGGCGACCGGCTCGACACCGACATCGAGGGCGCCTACAACGGCGGCGCGGACAGCCTGCTCGTCCTCACGGGTGTGACGGATCCGCGTACGCTGCTGGCGGCGGCACCGCACCGCCGGCCGACGTACGTCTCCGCCGACCTGACCGGACTCCTCGTGCCACATCCCGAGGTGCGGCGCGCCGGCGCGTCGTACACCTGCGGAGGATGGACCGTCACGACCGACCTGACGCTCTCCGGTACCGGCGATCCGGTCGACGGCCTGCGGGCGCTCTGCACGGCGGTCTGGGAGTCGGGCGACCCCGAGCGGGGCGCCAGGGCGCTGGCCGCGCTGGACATCTGACCGGGCGGACGATCGACCATGGCGGGCCCGCCGAAGCGGCCGGTGAGGAGGGGACGCCGGCCGTGTGGTGACGGGGCCGGGGGCGCGTCAGAGTATCTTGCGCAGCCGGAGGAGGTCGCCCAGGCTGGCCTCGATCTTGAGCCGGCCGCTCGCCCACGCCTTGGCCACGCCCAGCTCGTCGTCGGCCAGGGCCACGAGGTCGTCGCTGTTCACGGTAAGCCTGACCTGCGCGCCGTTCGCGGTCTCGACGACCTGGAATTCGTCGAGACCGCCCGTGTGGATCCGGGTGATGAAGACCAGCCCCAGATCGGGCACGCGGCAACTGATCGTCCGTTCCACGACGTGCTTGGCGAGCTCGCCGGGATCCACATCGGTGAGCCGGGTGGCGATGCGCTCCAGCGCCGCACGTGCTTCTTCCACGGTGGCCATCGTCAGGTCCGTTCCCCCAGCCGTCGTCCTCGACACCGTTGTCACCAACGGACGGTAGCGTTCTTCTTGAGCCGGGGTCGACCGGCGGTGGCGATAGGAAGTGATCATGTGAGCGGCACCGAGGGCCAGAATACGGGGGACGAGCGGGTGGACGTCGCTCTCGCCGGTCTCGGCCGGCTGGACGAGGCACCGCTGGCCGCCCATCCGGAGATCTTCCAGGACGTGCACCGGAGGCTGCAGGACGCCCTCGCGGGGATCGACGAGGAACCGGCGTGAGCGGGTACGGGGCCAAGGCGTCGAACACAGGGGCGAGCGTCGGCGAGGAGGGCACGTGAGGGCGCCACGGCACGGCGGGCCGACGGCGAGATGCCAGGGCGCGCACGCTCGCGGCCAGACGCGGGCGAGCGGCCCATGAGCGCCCGCCGGCGGCTGGACAGCGAACTCGTCCGCCGGGGGCTGGCCCGTTCTCGTGAGCACGCCGTCGAGCTCCTCGCCGCTGGACGGGTCAAGGTCTCGGGCCAGAACGCCACGAAGGCCGCCACCCAGGTCGAGACCTCCGCGCCGATCCTGGTGGAGACCGCGGACGCTGGCCCGGAGTACGTCTCACGCGGCGGCCACAAGCTGGCGGGGGCGCTCGCGGCCTTCACCGGCCTTCAGGTCGCCGGCCGTCGCTGTCTCGACGCGGGGGCGTCCACCGGGGGCTTCACCGACGTGCTGCTGCGCGCAGGCGCCGCCCACGTCGTCGCGGTGGACGTCGGGTACGGTCAAATCGCGTGGTCGCTGCGCACCGATGATCGGGTGACCGTCGCGGAGCGGCTCAACATCCGGGATCTGACGCCCGAGCAGGTGGGTGAGCCGCCGAGTCTCGTCGTCGCCGACCTCTCGTTCATCTCGCTGCGCCTCGTGCTGGCGCCCATCCAGCGATGTGTGACCGCCGACGCCGACTACGCGATGATGGTCAAGCCCCAGTTCGAGGTGGGCAAGGACCGCGTGGGCGCGGGAGGGGTCGTGCGTGATCCCGCACTGCGCGCCGAAGCCGTGCGTGACGTGGCGCGCCACGCCGCCACCCTCGGCCTGGGCGTACGCGGTGTGACGGCGAGCCCGTTGCCCGGGCCGTCGGGCAACGTGGAGTACTTCCTGTGGTTGCGGGCCGGCTCGCCGCCGCTCGTCGAAGCCGATTTGGAGAAGGCCGTGGCGGAGGGGCCCGCATGACAGACAAGAGATCCGTCCTCGTAGTGACCCACACGGGCCGGGCCGGCGCCGTGCGCAGCGCCCAGCTCGTGATCAGCCGGCTGACCGAGGCCGGCATCACCGTGCGGGTGCTCGACAGTGAGGCCGAGGAGCTCAAGTGCGCCGGTGTCGACGTGATGCCGGTGTCCGCCGCGGCGGCCGAGGGGGCGGAGATGGTGATCGTGCTCGGCGGTGACGGCACGCTGCTGCGGGCCGCCGACCTGGCCCGGATCTCCGTCACGCCGCTGCTCGGCGTCAACCTGGGCCATGTGGGTTTCCTCGCCGAGGCGGAGCGCGAGGATCTCGCCGCGACCGTCGACAAGGTGGCCTCCTGCCGCTACGACGTCGAGGAGCGCATGACCGTCGACGTGGTGGTCCGCCAGAACGGCGCCGTCATCCATTCGGGCTGGGCGCTCAACGAGGCGAGCGTGGAGAAGGCATCCCGGCAGCGGATGCTGGAGGTCGTCGCGGAGATCGACGGGCGTCCGCTGTCGCGTTGGGGCTGCGACGGTGTCGTGTGCGCCACGCCGACCGGCTCGACGGCCTACGCGTTCTCCGCGGGCGGCCCGGTGGTATGGCCAGAGGTGGAGGCCCTGCTCGTCGTTCCGATCAGCGCGCACGCGCTGTTCGCGCGGCCCTTGGTGGTCTCCCCCCATTCGCTGGTGGCGCTCGAGCTGCTTCCCGCGACGTCCGGCGGTGTGCTGTGGTGTGACGGCCGCCGCCAGGTGGAGGTGCCTGCCGGCGCGCGTGTCGAGGTGCGCCGGGGCGAGAAGCCGGTCCGGCTCGCGCGCCTGCACCAGACGCCGTTCACCGATCGCCTCGTCACCAAGTTCGGCCTGCCCGTGGCCGGCTGGCGCGGGCGCATGAGGGACTGACGCGGGCCATTCCGAGTCCGGACGGCATCGCACGGTGAGGCGAACATTTGTTCGCCCGGTCGGCATTCCCACAGCGATACGTCACTGTACGGGGTAGCCTCGGGCCGCCGGGGTGTGCAGGGCGATGGGAGGGGTTCGACAGGTGCGGCCGATGGTCGAGGAAGTACGAATCCAGAACCTCGGGGTCATCGAGGAGGCGGTCCTCGAGCTGTCCCCGGGCTTCAACGTGGTGACCGGGGAGACCGGTGCCGGCAAGACCATGGTCGTCACGAGCCTGGGCCTGCTGTTCGGCGGGCGCGCCGACCCCCAGCGCGTCCGGCCGGGCGCCGAGAGGGCGGTCGTCGAGGGACGCATCCTGGTCGCCGAGGACGGCAAGGTCGCCGCCCGCGTCGAGGAGGCCGGCGGAGAGCTCGACGAGGGCGCGATGATCGTGACCCGTTCGGTCTCGTCGGAGGGGCGCTCCCGTGCGCACCTTGGCGGCCGGCAGGTCCCGGTCGCCATGCTCATCAACGTCGCCGACGACCTCGTGGCCGTGCACGGCCAGTCGGATCAGCAGCGGTTGCTGCAGCCGGGGCGGCAGCGCGCCGCGCTCGACCGGTTCGCCGGAGACACGGTGGCGAAGTCGCTGCGCGGTTACACCGCCGCCTACCGCAGGCACCGTGACGTCGCCGAGCGCCTGGAGGAGTTGACCACCCGGTCGAGAGAGCGGGCCCAGGAGGCCGACCTGCTCAGATTCGGCCTGGAGGAGATCGGGAAGGTCGACCCGAAGCCGGAGGAGGACGAGCAGCTGGCGGCGGACGAGGAGCGGCTCGCGCACGCCGACGCACTGCGCACGGCCGCGACCACGGCCCACGAGGCGCTGCAGGGCGACCCGACCGCCGCCACCGGCGCCCTCGACGTGATCGGCCTGCTGAGCTCGGCCCGTCAGGCGCTCGAAGCCGTACGCTCCCACGACGAGGCGCTGGCGGCGCAGGCCGACCGGCTCTCCGAGGCGGTCTACCTGGTGTCGGACGTCGCGGCCGAGCTCGCGGGCTACGCCGAGTCGATCGAGGCGGACCCGGCGCTGCTGGCGAGCGTGCAGGAACGGCGTGCGGCCCTCGCGGGGCTCACCCGCAAATACGGGAACCACGTCGCCGAGGTGCTCGAGTGGGCCGAGGGGGCCGCCGGGCGGATCGCCGAGCTGGAGTCCGACGATGAGCGCATCGAGGAGCTGCGTGCCGAGCACGACGACCTGACCCGTCAGCTGACCGAGCTCGCCGGGGAGCTGAGCACGATCCGCTCGGCCGCGGCCGAGCGGCTGTCCGAGGCGGTGACCGGGGAGCTGACCGCGCTGGCCATGCCGCACGCTCGCGTTACCGTGGTGGTGACCCGGCAGGAGGAGTTCGGGCCGCACGGCGTCGACGAGGTCGAGCTGCGGCTGACCTCCCATCCGGGCGCGCCGCCGCTGCCGTTGCACAAGGGCGCCTCGGGCGGTGAGCTGTCCCGCGTCATGCTGGCGATCGAGGTGGTCTTCGCGGGCGCCGATCCGGTGCCCACCTTCGTGTTCGACGAGGTCGACGCGGGAGTGGGCGGCAAGGCGGCGGTGGAGGTGGGGCGGCGGCTGGCCCGGCTGGCCAAGTCCGCCCAGGTGATCGTGGTCACCCACCTGCCGCAGGTGGCCGCCTTCGCCGACCAGCATCTCGTGGTGGAGAAGTCCGATGACGGCCGGGTCACCCGCAGCGGGGTGACGGCGCTGGACACCGACGGACGGGTGCGCGAGCTGTCACGTATGCTCGCGGGTCTGGAGGATTCCGAGCTCGGCCGTGCGCACGCCGAGGAGCTCCTGGCCATCGCGGCGGACGAGCGATGAACGCATAACGTGGCCAAACGAACGCGCCTTCACGATCGTCGTCACAGGTGTCACCGTCTGGGCTCTGGCAGGATGGCACCACGATGAACGACGTCTCCCCGAAGATCAAGAACAGCGTCCGCGTGCGGGTGCCACGGCGGCGAGGGCTGCGCCGCGACAGGGGAGAGGGCCAGCCCGGCGTCACCGGGGTCGCTCGTCTCGACGGCAAGACCAAGAAGCTGACCAAGCGCTTGCAACCCGGCGACATCGCGATCATCGACCACGTCGACCTCGATCGCGTGAGCGCCGAGGCGCTGGCATCCTGTGGGATCGTGGCCGTGGTCAACGTGGCGCGGAGCACCTCGGGCCGTTACCCCAACCTCGGGCCGCAGATCCTCGTCGAGGCGGGCGTTCCCCTGATCGACGACGTCGGAGCCGACGTGTTCACCAAGGTCCACGAGGGCGACGTCGTCCGGGTCGACGGCGAGACGCTCTATCTCGACGACCAGGTCGCGGCCAAGGGGATCCGGCAGACCGAGGAGTCGGTCGAGGCGGCGATGACCGAGGCCAAGGCCGAGCTCCCCGCCCAGCTCGAGGCGTTCGCCGCCAACACGATGGAGTTCCTCAAGCGCGAGCGGGACCTCCTGCTGGACGGCGTCGGTGTGCCCGACGTCAAGATCGACCTCGATGGCCGGCACGTCCTCATCGTGGTGCGCGGCTATCACTACCGCGAGGACATCGCGACCCTGCGGCCCTATATCCGGGAGTACCGCCCGGTGCTGATCGGCGTGGACGGCGGCGCGGACGCGCTGATCGAGGCCGGATATCGCCCGGACATGATCGTCGGCGATATGGACTCGGTGTCCGACGAGGCGCTGACGTGCGGGGCGGAGCTGGTCGTGCACGCCTACCGCGACGGCCGGGCGCCCGGCCTCAAACGGGTGCACGACCTCGATCAGGAGGCCGTCGTCTTCCCGGCTGCGGGAACCAGTGAGGACATCGCGATGCTGCTCGCCGACGACTGCGGGGCCACCCTGATCGTCGCGGTGGGAACTCACGCGACGCTGGTCGAGTTCCTCGACAAGGGACGGGCCGGCATGGCCAGCACGTTCCTCACGCGGCTGCGGGTCGGCAGCAAGCTCGTTGACGCCAAGGGAGTGAGCCGGCTCTACCGGAGCCGTATCAAGGGGTCATCCCTGCTTCTGTTGGTGCTGGCGACGCTCGTCGCCATGGTCGCCGCGATAGTCTCCTCACCGGCCGGCGACGCCTTCGCGCCCGTCGTCGCCGATAAATGGCATCAGTTCGTCTACTGGCTGACCGGATTGTTCACGTGATCGATTTTAGATATCACCTCGTCTCCATCATCGCGATCTTCCTGGCGCTGGCGCTCGGGCTCGTGGTCGGCGCCTCGGCGCTGCGCGGGACGGTCACCAGCGAGCTGCGCGCACAGCTCGCGCAGTTCGGCAAGGACAACCAGAGCCTCCGGATCCAGAAGCGCGCCGTGGACCAGGTGAACGGCTACAACAGCGAGGTCGTGGGCGGCGTCGCCCCGCAGATCCTGGCGGGTCAGCTCAAGGGCGAGAGCGTCGTCTTCGTGGAGGCGCCCGGCGCGGACGACCAGATGCGCGCCAACATGGCCGACATGGTCGGCAAGGCGGGCGCACGCATCAGCGGCTACGTCACGCTCCAGGACAAGTACCTCGACCAGAGCCAGCTGGCCACGCTCAGTCAGCTGACCGACCAGCTGAAGCCGAACGGCGTGGGCTTTCCGGCGGACGCCACGCCGTACGACCGCGCGGCGATCGAACTTGCCGCGGTGCTCGTCACCAAACAGACGTCGCGCAGCGGACAGGAGGACCCCGCCGCCGGGCAGGTCCTCACCGGCTTCAAGGCGGCGGGTTTCCTGAACTACAGCGGTCAGCCCGCCAACCGTGCGACACTCGCCATCGTGATCGCGCCCGCCGCGGCGAGCAAGGACAAGAACGCCGACGCCGAGAACAAGGCGCTGGCCTCCCTCCCCATCGCCCTGTACGGATACGGCAACGGCACGGTGGCGGCGGGCAACGCCGACGCGGCCGCCGACGGCGGCCTGATCAAGGCGCTCCGCGACAACGGCAAGGCCCAGGGTCACGTGTCCACGGTCGACACGGCGGACAGCCCGGCCGGTCAGCTGACGACCGTGTTCGCGCTCAACTACGCAAAGCAGGGCAAGCCCGGTGACTACGGGATCGGTTCCGGAGTGGACGGACCGATGCCGACGCCGGTGCCGACGGTGACGAGGAAAAAGTGAGGTCGGTATGCGCAAGGCAGTTGCCGGGGCCGTGCTCGGTGCGGTGGCGGCACAGGCGGCGTACTCCGCGCTGATCCGCCGTCCGCCGCGCGACGAGAAGCTCTGGCTGCGGACCAACCACCGCGGTGAGCCCGTCACGCTCCTGGAGGGGCCGGCGTTGGTGGCGGGAGCGGTCGCGGCGGTGGCCGTCGCCCCTGGCGTACCGGCCCGCATGCGCGCCGCCGCGATCTTCGCCGGAAGCGCCGCGGGCGCGCTCGGCGCCTATGACGATCTTGCTGGATCCGGTGACTCACGGGGTTTCAAGGGCCACCTGTCGGCCCTGGCCGGCGGTGAGGTGACCACCGGCGCGGTCAAGATCCTCGGCATCGGCGCCGCCGGGCTGGTGGCGGCCGCGCTGGCGGGCACGAGGGCGCGGAGCCTCCGTGGCGCCCTGCTCGACACGCTGATCAACGGCGCGCTCGTCGCCGGAAGCGCCAACCTGCTGAACCTCTTCGACCTGCGCCCCGGCCGGGCCATCAAGGTCGGCGTGCTCGCCGGCCTGCCGGGTACCCTGGGCGGCTCCGCCGTGGCCGCCGCCCCGTTCGGCGCGGCGGTCGCGCTGCTCCCCGAGGACCTGGGCGAGCGTGCCATGCTCGGCGACGCCGGCGCCAACGCGCTCGGCGCCCTGCTCGGTCTGTCGGCCGCGGGGCTGAACCGCCCGGCCCGCCTCGGCCTGCTCGCCGGAGTGACGGCTCTGAACGCCGCGAGCGAGGTCGTCAGCTTCACCAAGGTGATCCAGGCGACGCCACCGCTGCGGTGGCTCGACCAGCTCGGCCGCCGCCCCGCCGTGCCGGAGGCGGGCCCTGCGGACACCGAGTGACGGCTTCTGAGGTGACCGACGAGCCCACGACCGGCCAGACCGGCCGGGGGCTCGCGGGAGCCGCCCTGCTCATCGGGGTCATCACCATCCTCGCCCGCGTGGCCGGGTTCGGCCGCATCGTCGTCTTCTCCCAGACGGTGAAGACGTCGTGCCTCAGCCAGGCGTACTACACCGCCAACCAGGTCCCGAACATCGTCTTCGAAGTCGTGGCGGGCGGCGCGCTCGCCAGCATGGTCATTCCCGTCCTGGCCGGGCCCATTGAGCGCGGAGAGCGGGAGCACGTCCGCCGGACCACGTCGGCGCTGCTCACCTGGATGGCCGTCGGCCTGGTCCCGCTGTCGATCCTCGGCATGCTTCTCGCCCGGCCCATCATGGACGTGCTGGTGCGGGGGAACCTGGACCGCTGCTCACGCGCCGACGTCGTGACGGTCGGCGCGCATATGCTCGTCGTCTTCGCACCGCAGATCGCGCTGTACGGCTTCGCCGTCGTGCTGTACGGAATCCTCCAGGCGCACCGGCGCTTCACCGGGCCCGCGCTGGCGCCGCTCATGTCCAGTCTCCTCGTGATCGGCGCCTACCTGGCGTACGTGCCGCTCGGCCACGGGCGCCAGGAGGACCTCGCCCGGCTGCCGCGGTCGGCGGAGCTGATGTTGTCGGCCGGCACCACCGCGGGGGTCGTCGTCCTCGTCGTGACCGCCGGACTGGCCGCCGCGCGGCTCCGGCTGCGGATCCGCCCCACGCTGCGCTTCCCGCCCGGCACGGCCGCCCGGGTCCGGCGGCTGGCGATCGCCGGGCTGGCGACGGTCGGCGCGCAGCAGCTGTCCGCGGTCGCCGTGGTGATGCTGAGCGGGCACGGCACGCGGGGTGCGCTCGCCGACTACCAGTACGCCTGGGCGATCTTCATGCTGCCGTGGGCGGTTCTCGCCGTGCCCATCGCCACCAGCGCGTTCCCGATGCTGTCGGCCCGGATGAGCTCGGGTGACACCGGCTCGTTCGACCGGATCACCGCCTCCACCACCCGGGCGGTCGTGCTGGCCTCCTGCGCCGGCGCCGCCGGGCTCGCCGCGGTCGCCGTGCCGGCCGCGACCTTCCTCGACCACGACGCCGTTCCCGCGGTCCTGGCCCGGGCGGTGCTCGCCTTCGCCCCCGGCCTGATCGGGTACGGCTTCGTCGCGCATCTGGGCCGGGTTCTGTTCGCCTGCCATCGGGGCCGGGATTCGGCCGCCGCCACCGTCGCCGGATGGCTGGTGGTGATCGTCGCCGATGTGGTCCTCGTACTCGCCCTGCCGCGCGGCTGGGTGGTCGCCGGGCTGGCCTTCGGCAACAGTGCCGGCATGACCGTGGCCGGTGCCCTGCTGCTCGGCGCCCTGGTACGCGTGCGCGGTCGCGAGGCCGTCGCGGGGCTCGGCCGGGCCGCACTG
>JAOPYL010000118.1 GCA_025964625.1 Actinoallomurus sp.
CCATCGTCGGGGACCGTGCCCAGGCCAGGCACGGGTTCACGGAGTCGTGGCAGGAACGGCTCGAGCGGATCGGGCTCGACCGGATCAACCTGGCCTCCCTGAGCATCAACTACCGGACGCCGGAAGAAATCATGGCGGAAGCCGAGCCGGTCATCCGGGCCGTGCTCCCGGACGCCAACGTGCCGACCTCCATCCGCAGCAGCGACGTCCCCGTCGTACACGGATCTGCTTCGGATCTGAGCTCGATCCTCGACACCTGGCTCGCCGCACATGCCGACGGGATCGCCTGCGTCATCGGCGATCCCACATTCCGGGCGACGTCTCGCGTCCGGTCGCTGACCCCGGAGCTATCGAAGGGGCTCGAGTTCGACCTGGTCGTCCTCATCGATCCAGAGGCGTTCGGCAAGGGCATCGAAGGAGCGGTCGACCGCTATGTCGCGATGACCCGAGCGACCCAGCAACTCGTCATCCTCACGAGCTCCTGACGTCGGCCGGACGAACGCCCCCTGCCGGCCGAGTGCCACGCCAATCCGGGCCTGCGCCCGGCCGGGACCGGCACCTCCAGCAGCTCGCGCAGCGCGGGCACCAGGATGAACCGCGCCGTGTGGTACTTGAGGCGACCTTCCCGCCCCGCGTCCGGCACGGCGACGGCGCCATCACCCACAGCTCGGGCAGTCCTACCGCTCGACCGCGTCAGCAGCCTCATCCAGTGTCAGCTCCACCCGGCCAGTCTCGCAGAACCCTCTCGCACAACCGGAAGGTTCTGCGAGGAGTTTTGCGAACGGCGACCTGTGTGAACGCGGCCGACCGGCGTATGCTCGCAGGTCTCGCAGAACCGTTCATGTATGCGGACACACACAGTCACCGCCATCACACAGAGCTACATGGCGGCTGAAGACACGTTCGGGAGAAGATCCCCGACCAACCTCGGCCTGCTGGTCTGCGACCGTAAGACTGACGTCATCGCCGGGCAGATCAACATCAACAACATCGTGCACGGTCGCTTCCAGTGCGGCGCCATCGGTTACGCCGCATTCGCCCCGCCGCCGGCCGCGGCTACATGTCCGAAGGCCTCGGACTGGCCGTCCGCCACGCGTTCGATGACCTCGGCCTCACCGCCTGGAAGCCAACATCCAACCCGGCAACCACAGCTCGCTTCGCCTCGTAAAACGCCTTGGCTTCCGCGAAGAGGGCTACTCACCCGACCTTCTCTTCATCAACGGAGCCTGGCGAGACCACGAACGCTGGGCCATCACCCGAGAAATCGCGGACGCCCGCGCGTCCATTACGCGCACTCGGGCGCGGCGGAGACCAAGACCGCGTGGGTCCGGCACTCGCCGCTCCGGCGGGCCGGGATGAGGGAGTGCTCCGGGCCCATTGAGCCGGCAGCCGGTGACATCGGCCGCCGCACGCCGGCCCCGAGGGTAGGCTGACGCTGGTCGTGGCGTGCCGGCCGCGCCGACGCGGCCGGCCACCTCGATACACACTCGATACACATGAGATATGGGCGGCGGTCAGGCCGAAACCGGCATCACCGCCGCCTTCCAGTACCCGGGGACGGCCCAGGCAGCGGCATGTCCCAGGCGTACTACGACGCCGACGGCGGGTTCCGCGCCTCCCAGTTCGGGAAGCGCCACGGCGGCGACCACTCACGGCTCGAACTCACCCTGATGTATGGCACCACTCATCTCGGTACCGCCTACTCCGGTACGACGGCGTTCGTCGCCGCCCGTGACAGCGTCACGGACGCGCGGCGGTCGTGGGCGCGCCCCAGGACGGCGCCAAGATGAGGGGCGGCGGAGGCACTCAGTCGCTCTGCGACGGCGTCACCGGCGGTGGCGCCGTCTCTCACATCAGGCTCATCTTTCACATATTCACCCGAATGAGACCCCTCTCCCCCCGAATGAGACCCCTCGTGAAGCGACTTCTGATCATGTCCCTGATGTCTGCGATGGCGGTGGTGGCGGTGGTGACACCCGCGCAGGCGGCGCCTCCGCCACCCGGGACGGTGATCCTGGTCGGTGGCGCACTCTCCGACGACAACGCCGAGATCTACCAGGAGATCATCCGCCGGGCGGGCGGCCCGCACGCACGTATCGGGGTCATCACCGCGGCCTCGATCCCGCCCAGTGACGATCCGCACGCGGGCACTCCCCAGGCGGCCAACAGCGTCTCGAACGGGCGGTACTACGCCGATCTGCTGAAGAGACACGGTGCGGGCGACGCGCAGTGGATCCCCATCGATCTCGACCACGTGGAGGCGGCCGACAGTCAGGCGGTCGTCGATCAGGTGCAGTCGATGAGCGGGTTCTTTTTCGGCGGTGGGGACCAAGCCCGCCTGGTCACGACCCTGCTGCACGGCTCGGCGCACACCGACACCCGGGTGCTCGCCGCCATCCGCGCCAAGCTGGCGCGCGGTGCGGTCGTGGTGGGGACGAGCGCGGGCTCCCAGATCCAGGAAGGCCGTGACATGGTGACCGGCGGTGCCAGCTACCAGGCGCTGCGCGACGGCTCCCGGCCCGGTTACTTCGCCGACTCGACCGTGCTCGGCTACCTGCCCGCCGGCGGATTCGGTTTCTTCGGCGACGGCCTGGTCGACACGCACTTCAGCGCGTTCGGCCGGTTCGGCCGTGCGGTCCGGCTCGCCGCGGACACGGGTCACACGCGGGTGTTCGGGCTGGACCCGGACACGGCGTTGGAGGCCACGGGCGGTTCGCTGCGGGTGCTCGGCCGGCACGGCGTGTCGGTGATCGATCTGCGGCAGGCCCGGCCCGGCGTCACGAACGGGCGCTGGTCGATCTCGGGTGTGCGGTGGAGCTACCTCACCGACGGGGCCCGTTACCGGCCGGATACGTGGACGTACCAGGTCCCGGCGGGGACCCGGCCCCTGGTTCCCGCCGACCGGAGTGCGGTCTCCCCCGTGCCGGACATCTTCGACTCACCGGCCGGGGAGGTGAAGGGCTTCACGCTGACCCGCGCCGCCCTGGACCTCGCCGGGGCCGGGCGGTCGCATATCTCGCTGGGGACGACGTACGAGAGGAATCCGGTGTTCGTGGTCGCACTGTGGAAGGGGAGCGACTTCAGGGCGTATCTGCGGGGTGGCATGACCTCGTTCGCCGATCTCACCGTCTCGATGTACGCGCAGTAGGACATGGCGGGGTTTCCGGTCCACGGCGCGTCGGTATTGACAGCGTCGCCCACCCGGTGTTGAGGATGGTTCTAGATTTCGGTTCTAGTTTTTCCGGAATAGTGCGGGTGGCGGTCGAAGGGAAGTGAGACCGATGCCGGAGATGTCCCGGGAGAAGGTCGCGGCGGTCGAAGGATCGGCCCTGGGCCAGATCCACGACATCGACATCGACGATGTGCTCGACTACGTGCACAAGGACCTGAAACGGCTGCCCGGTTACATCGAGCTGTATCAGCGCTACCTGCGCCAGCGCTGGGACGTCTACGAGATCGACTTCGCCCAGGACGCACGTGACTGGACGGACCGCATGACCCAGGACGAACGTGAGGCGTTCACCGCCATCTCATCGGGTTTCCATCATGGCGAACGCCAGGTGGAGGTCGAGCTGCCGGTGTTCATGCTCGGGGGCAGCGAGGAGTCGCGGATCTACATGTCGAGCCAGATCGAGGACGAGGCCCGGCACACCGTGTTCTTCGACCGCTTCTACCGGGAGGTCGTGGGCCTGCCGGGCGACTCGGTCCAGGATGTGCTCGACGCCTCCTTCCAGCACGTGTCGGAGACGTTCGTCGGCCCGTTCGGTCTGCTCGCGTACCAGGCGGACGAGTTGCGCGCCGATCCGGAGGACCTGGCCGCCCGGGTCCGCTACGGCACGACGTACTTCCTGTGGATCGAGGGTGTCCTCGCGCTGTCGGTCATGAAGATCACGCTGAGCTACTGCCGGAACGCCGGTCTCCTGCCCGGCTACTACACGGGCTTCACCGCGACGTGCCGGGACGAGGCGCGGCACGTTCAGTTCGGGATGCGTTTCCTGCGCGAGGCCGTGCAGGAGGACCCGCGGCTGCTCAGGGAGATCCACGAGACTCTCCGGACCATCCTGGTGATCAACGGCGCGACCAGCAGGCGGCTGGCGCTGGAGGCGCTCGGCTGGACGCAGGACGAGGTACGCCGGCTGATGATCCGGCAGTTGACCATGAAGCTCGTCGACGTCGGCATCGACCTGCCGCCCGACGTCCAGCAGATGATCAGCAATATCGAGCCCGAGCTGGCGGGAGGCTGAACGTGGCGGTGTTCTTCACCCCGGAGTGGGCGGAGGAGGTACGGGAGGCCGTCGACCGCGGTCCCGGCGAGGAACTGCGGGCGGCGAAGCTGCCGGCGTACTGGGCGTGGATCGACGGCGCACGGGCGTCCTATTCGTCCTCCTGGGCGCTGGGCGTGCGGGACCTCGCCGGGGGCGGCCCGGTCTACCTGCGTCTCGGTTGGAAGGACGGGGCCTGCGCCGAAGCGGCGATCGTCGGCCCGGACGACCCGCTCGACGCCACGTACGTCCTGGTGGCCGACTTCGCCACCTGGCGCGACCTGCTGGCCGGCGAGGACCCCGGGCGCATCGTGATGTACCGCCGCCTCCGCCTTCAGGAAGGGGACGTCCTGCGCTTCTTCCGCGGCATCTACTTCTTCATCGAGTCCGTGGCCGCGATCGGCCGGGTGGCCGCCCGGCTGCCCTGACCACACGTGATCTGACTACAGGAAGGGTGCGGGGTCGGCCCTCGAGGAACATCGGAACGAAAAGTCCCGCTAAGCCGGGCCGGTTGGCGTTCTTAGCGGGACTGGCCGTTCCGATGCGCGGGCGATCAGGAACTCTGGTCGCGGTGGTCGTCGGCCTGTCCGCTGTGCAGGATCCGGTGGATGTTGGCTTCGAATTCGGCGACCATGGCCAGGGTTTGGAGGGACAGCCGGCCGAAGGGGTCGTTCCAGTCGTAAACGCTGGCGCCGAGGCCGAACAAGACGCCGTTGACGTGGGATGAGTGGCGGATACCTCAGGGCCTGAGCAGGTCGAGGCCGTGAGCGGAGCAGACCGGGCCAGAGCGGACGCGGAGTCGGGTGGGACGCCAGCGGCGCTAGGCACCTCCGGCGCGACGTGGCACGATCTCGCAGGTGACCAGCAGACCCGCCGCGGCGCAGCACCTGCGCGACCTCGCGCGGCTGCGCCGCGTCCGCGACCGGATCGACCGGGAGTACGCGCAGCCGCTGGACGTCGAGACGCTCGCCCGCGGCGCGCACATGTCGGCCGGGCACCTCAGCCGCGAGTTCCGGCTCGCCTACGGCGAGTCGCCGTACG
>JAOPYL010000121.1 GCA_025964625.1 Actinoallomurus sp.
ACACCTTCTACGGCGGCGAAGAGGGCGGTTATACCGACTACCCGACTCTGACCCGGGCCTCCTGAACAGGAGTCGCATCGGCCGCGAGTCGGGCGACTGCTGACCGATCACGCAGCGAAGACCCGCCCGCCCATCGCGGCGGCGCGGGTCTTCGCTGGGGCACCGTGGCCATCGACAGCCCAACGCCGGTCGACGCCGGTCGACGCCGGTCGACGCCGATTCGGATTCAACGCCCGGTTCGGCAGACCGTAAAACCAATTCTGGGCAAATTCGGTGAATGCCCCGATATATGGCTGTAACACGCCAGACGTACGCTCAATCAGTGCCAGAACGTCAGGAATTCCCGGCAATTGGCGTCGAGGAAGAGTTCCACACCGTCGGCCTCGAGACCCGCAGGCTGATGCCGCGCGCGGACAGCCTGTTGGCACAGCTTCCCCCGGACCGGTTCGGTGCGGAACTGCAACGGTCGGTGGTGGAGACCAACAGCCGCCCGTACGTCCGGCTGGTCGACCTGGCCGAGGACTTGGCGGCGCTGCGCCGCAGAGTCGTGGAAGCGGCCGCGGGGCTGGGGCTGGGCATCGTGGCGGCCGGCACCGTTCCGGTGGTGGATCCGGAGGCGCTGAAGGTCACGCCGGACCCGCGATACGAGAACATGCTCGACGAGTACCAGCTGCTTGCCAGAGAGCAGCTCATCTGCGGTGCCCAGGTGCACGTCGACGTAGGCGATCGCGACCTCGCGGTGGCGGTCGCGCACCGGGTGGCGCCGTTCCTGCCGGCGCTGCTCGCGCTGTCGGCCAGCTCCCCCTTCTGGCTGGGCAACGACACGGGCTATGCGAGCTATCGCACGCTGCTCTGGTCGCGGTGGCCGACCGCCGGCGCGATCGGGCCGTTCGCGTCCGCCGCGGAGTACGACGAGATGATCGCCGACCTTGTCCGATACGGCGTGATCAGCGACCCGGGCATGATCTACTACGACGTCCGCCCGTCCGCGCACCTGCCCACCCTCGAACTGCGGATCCCCGACGCCTGCCCGCGCCTGGAGCACGTGATCCTGCTGACGGGTCTCTTCCGGGCGCTCGTCATCGAGGGGATCGAGGCGGTGACCCGTGGGCGGCCGGAGCTTCCGGTGCGGACGGAGCTGGTCCGGGCCGCGACCTGGCGTGCCGCCCGGTCCGGCTTGGAGGGTGAGCTCATCGATCCGGGCGACGGCACTCCCGTGGCCGCCCGGCAGCTCCTGCACCGGCTCCTGAACGAGTTGCGGCCCCGGCTCGAGGCCACCGGCGACTGGGACCTGGTCGCGGAGCTGACCGAAACAGCGCTGGCGCACGGCAGCTCGGCGGCCCGCCAGCGGGAGGCGTACGCGCACGGCGGTCTGCACGAGGTCGTGGACATGCTCCTGGCCGAGACCCGGGCCAACACCGGCTGGGTGCCCGGCGGGGGCCCGGCGCGCACGGTGGTGACCTCGATGCTGACCGGCTACGACGCCTCCGGAGACGAGGCGGTCCTCTTCGACGGCAGCGCACGCGGGCCGTACGGCATGGTCCTGACCGCGCTGGACCGCATCGGCACGGACGGTCTGCGCGACCGCGAGCGGCAGCGGGACGAGGTGCAGCGGCAGCTCGGCATGACGTTCCACGTCGAGGGTGAGGAGGACCGGCTGTTCCCATTCGATCTGATACCGCGCGTGGTCGCCGCCGAGGACTGGGCGTTCCTGCGGGCAGGTCTGGCCCAACGGGTGCGGGCTCTGGAAGCGTTCCTGCAGGACGCATACGGTGAGCGCGCGGCGGTCCGGGACGGCGTGGTCCCCGCCTGGGCGATCGACGAGTCGCCCGGCCTGCACCCCGCCGGACGCCGGGTGCCGGCCGGAGTGGTCCGCTGCGCCGTCGCGGGCATTGATCTGGTCAGCGACGACGCGGGCCGCTGGGCGGTGCTCGAGGACAACCTGCGGGTGCCCTCCGGGATCGGCTACGCGATGGCCAACCGCCGGCTGGCCGCCCGGGTGCTGCCCGAGCTGGTGCTCGCCTCTCACACATCCGCCCCGGTGCGTGCGGTGACCGTGCTGCGAACCGCGCTGACGAGGAACGCGCCCGAGATCGCGCTGGTCACGACCGGACCGGCGGACCCCGCCTTCTTCGAGCACCGGTTGCTGGCAGACGAGATGGGCATCCCCCTCGTCTGTCCCGGGGAGCTGACCGCGACGGCCGACGGTGTGTGGGCGGCGGGCGGCGAGCGGATCCGGGTGCTGTACCGCCGCATCGACGAGGACGACCTGTTCCACGCGACGGGGGCCGGGAGGCGGGCATTGGGGCCCGGCATGCTGGACGCCGTCGAGCACGGCAGCGTGGTACTGGCGAACGCCCCAGGCAACGGAGTGGCCGACGACAAGTCGCTCTACGCCTACGTGCCGTCCCTGGTCGGGTACTACCTCGGCGAGCGGCCGCTGCTGGCCAACGTGCCGACCTTCCTGTGCCGGGACCCGATCCAGCGGGCCGAAGTGCTCGACCGGCTGGGCGAGCTGGTGACGAAGCCGGTCGACGGGTACGGCGGGCAGGACGTCGTGATCGGCCCGGACGCTTCCGCCGCGGAGCTGGACGACGTGCGCGCGCGGATCCTGGCGGACCCGGCCCGCTGGGTCGCACAGGAGACCGTGAGCCTGTCGACCCACCCGACGCTGGCAGACGGGCGGCTGGAGCCGCGGGCGGTGGATCTGCGGGCCTTCGTGTGCCTGGATCCCGAGCCGGTGGTGCTGCCGATCGCGCTGACCCGTGTGGCGCCCCACGGCAGCAAGATCGTCAACTCGTCGCAGGGAGGTGGCTCCAAGGACACCTGGCTCATCCAGTGACCGTCGAGAAGGGACGTGTATGTCTGTTCGGAGGCGCCGATGTGCGGACTGAGCGGCGAGCTGCGACTGGACGGAGACACCGCCGACATCGCGGCGGTGGCCAGGATGACCGAGGCCATGGAGCCACGCGGCCCTGACGGCTCGGGCCTGTGGTCCCAGGGGCCGGTCGCGCTCGGCCACCGGCGCCTCAAGATCATCGACCTGTCGGACAAGGCCGCCCAGCCGATGGCCGACAGCGAACTCGGGCTGACCGGGGTCTTCAACGGCTGCCTGTACAACTACCGCGAACTGCGCACGGAACTGCGCGCCGAGGGCTACCGCTTCTTCTCCGCCTCCGACACCGAGGTGCTGATCAAGGCCTACGACCGCTGGGGCCGGGAATGCGTGGAGCACTTCAAGGGGATGTTCGCCTTCGCGATCGTCGAGCGCGACTCCGGGCTGCTGGTGCTGGGCCGCGACCGGCTCGGCATCAAGCCGCTGTACATCACGCGCGACGCCGGGCGGCTGCGCTTCGCCTCCACGCTGCCCGCACTACTGGCCGGCGGCGGTGTCTCCACCGGTCTGGACCCGGTGGCCCTGCATCACTACATGACCTTCCACTCGGTCGTGCCGCCGCCTCGGACGATCTTCACGGCGGTACGGAAGCTGCCTCCCGCCACCGTCCGGACGATCCGGCCCGACGGGACGGCCGAGGATCTCACCTACTGGCGCCCGGACTTCACCCGGCATCCGGGCCGCGAAGACTGGAGCGCCGCGGTGCTCGACGGACTGCGGACCGCGGTGGACCGGCGGATGGTGGCCGACGTGCCCGTCGGGGTACTGCTGTCGGGCGGTCTGGACTCCAGCTTCATCGTGGCGCTGCTGGCCGAGGCCGGGCAGCGGGACCTGAACACCTTCAGCATCGGATTCGCGGCGGCAGGCGGCGAGTCGGGTGACGAGTTCGCCTACTCCGACCTGATCGCAGATCACTTCGGCACCGACCACCACAAGATCCGGATCGACGACTCCCGGCTGCTACCCGCGCTGGCCGGTGCGGTGGCGGCGATGAGCGAGCCGATGGTCAGCCACGACGCGGTCGCCTTCTACCTCCTTTCACAGGAGGTGTCCCGGCACGTGAAGGTGGTGCAGTCGGGCCAGGGCGCCGACGAGGTGTTCGCCGGTTACGACTGGTATCCGCCGCTGGCGGACGTACCACGCGAGACGGTGCCGGAGGCGTACGCCGAGGTCTTCTTCGACCGGCCGCACGCCGCGCTGGCCGGCATCCTCAATCCCGCCTGCCTGGTGGACGCCGATGTGAGCGGCGACTTCGTCCGATGCCACCTCGGCGCGCCCGGCGCCGAGACGGCGCTCGACGCGGCGCTGCGGCTGGACACCACCGTCATGCTGGTCGACGACCCGGTCAAGCGCGTCGACAACATGACGATGGCCTGGGGACTGGAGGCACGCACCCCCTTCCTCGATCACGAGCTGGTCGAGCTGGCCGCGGCCTGCCCACCCGAGCTCAAACTCGCCGCGGGCGGAAAAGGGGTGCTGAAAGACGCCGCGCGGGGGCTGGTGCCCGACGAGGTCATCGACCGGACCAAGGGGTACTTCCCGGTACCCGCGATCCGCCATCTGTCCGGCCCCTACCTCGACCTGGTGCGCGAGGCGCTCACCGACCCGGCGGCCAAGGCGCGCGGACTGTTCCGGGAAGATCACGTCCAGCGGCTGCTGGCCGCGCCGAGCGACCACCGGACCACGCTCGGCGCCAGCGCGCTCTGGCAGCTCGGCCTCCTGGAACTGTGGCTGCAGTCTCACGGAGCGTAAGATCGCGGTAACCGACGGAAGGGGAACCCACCTCGATGTGCCGCCATTTCGCCTGGCTGGGCAGGCCGCGGAGCTTGACCGAACTGATCTTCCAGCCGTCGTACGGGCTGCCGCGCCAAGCCGCCCGGCCGCGCTGGCAGAACATCGATCTCGTCAACCGGGACGGCTTCGGAGCGGGCTGGTTTCCGTCCGGCCCGCCGGCCCCGGCCGCCTCGTACCGCCGCGCGGTGCCGCTCGACGAGGACGAGGGGTTCGCCGCGCTGGCCAGGCAGGTCTCAGCGGCGTGCGTGGTCGGCGCGGTACGCGGTGCGAGCCCGGGCATGCCGATCGAGGAGGCCGCCACCGCGCCCTTCACGAACGGAGACTGCCTGCTCAGCCTGAACGGCCACCTGAGTCGCGAGAAGACGCACCACCTGCTGAGGCCGGGATACGAGCCGGAGTCGGCGTGCGATGCGGCGCTCCTCGCGATGCTGCTGTGGCAGCGGCTCGACCAGGGGCGGCCGCTGGAGCTCGCGGTGGTGGAGCTCCTGCACGATGTGGTGGCGCTCGATCCGCACGCCTGCCTGAACCTGCTGGCCACGGACGGTACCCGGATCGTGGCCACCACCTGGGGGGAGACCCTCTGCTACCGGCGGGAGGCGGACGGCGTGCTGGTGGCGAGCGAGCCGCATGACGACGCGGGTGACTGGACCCGGGTGCCGGACCGGCGGGTCGTCGTCGCCGACGCTCTCGGCGTCGACGTCCGCACGCTGAGCACCGATCCCGACGCGCTGACCGAGCTTGCCGCCGGCGGGCGACACCGTCGCCCGAAGGACCTGCCGACGCGGAGCACGTCCGCGCCGTGACGCGGGCAGCGACCACCTCTGTCAGCGAATCGGCGGGCCGGTGATCAAAGGTTCCCGGGTGGAGCCGCAACGCCATCGGGTGGCGGGTTCCCTGCGTTGAGTGAGCGCTTCACGGAAGCGCTCTGTGAGGACGCGGCAGCGGAGTGGTCACTTCCTTGGCTTCAACCATGACTTATACGCACAAGGATGGTCAAAGGCGGCCGAGATCATCTATGTCGCGAGGGTTAGCAATAACCCGATATGCCACACGCGCCACCAATTGGGAACTTACACTCCCGACCGTGGACAACGACGTCAAGGTACTGGTTCATTCACGACGATCGGGTGGCCGCGGCTCCCATCGGCTCCGGCAGGTTCTCAATCACCGCCGCCGGCGGGTTGAAGATCCTGGATGCCGCGGAAAGTCGTGACGCGCCGCCGCGCGGTGACAGGAGTGAGGTCACCACGTGGTCCCTGCGGATAACGCGGCGTGATCCAGGCACGGTCTCTCAGGAAAAGGACAGCGAATGTCATTCAGGGAAAGATCGAACTGGAAGGATCCGGACAACCCCCGGAGAGTACGGATCTTCATTCCGCTCGCGGTCGGGCTGGTCATCGCGGCCGCCGCGATCGTGGCGCTCAACTCCAAGATGGCACTCACCGCCTTCGGCGGCTCACCCGGCTGCCCGAACTTCAGTGCCAGTCCCAGTGCGCGACACCCGCTCGGCGAAATTCCTGGCCGGCGCCTGCCCAAGGGCGCCGAAGCGGTGAGGGCGAATGCCACGCCGGCCGCCTCGCCGACACCGCGAGCCGCTGACAGCCCGGCCACCGCCCCCTCCCCCGGTACCAGTCCACCGGATTCCGGTACGTCGCCCAGCGCGGGGACGTCGGCCGGCACCGGCATGCCGGACCCCGGCGCACCACCGAGCACAGGCATGAGCACCGACCCCAGCACCGACCCCAGCACGAACCCGAGCACGAGCGCCGACCCCAGCACGAGCGCCTCCCCGAGCTCGTGCCCGACGCCGACAGGCGGTACGGCCGCGGATCCGAACCGGAACTGCACCCTCATCGTGCCCGCCGACCCGCTGAGCGCACGGGGGCTGGCCACGCCGTACCGGCTGACGGCCACCGACGCCGCGAAGGGCCCCTGCAACGAGGCGAACACCGCCCAGTCGGCGTTCGTGCAGGCGACGATCATCAACCCGGCCACCGGCAGGCTCTCGGTGTACGACCCGCTCGTGGTAGATCAGGGCGCCCGGCCCGCGGTCGGGCCCGTGACGCCCACTCTCCCGGCGAAAGCCGTCGTCGGCATCTGGTTCGGCTACAACGCCGACAACCTGACGTTGCGCGACGCCAACGGCAGCCTGCGGCAGGGCAAGTGCGTGAACGGCCTCAACGGCTCGGTCTTCGGACAGTACGCGTACTGCAACGCGCCGGCGTTCTTCACCGCCGCCAACGCCGCCATCAAGGCACAGAAGTTGAAGGTGCCGGCGCTGGGGACGGCCACGGACGGCATGCCGTGCATGTCCACCCGCGACTTCGCACTGGTCGACCAGGATCAGAGCGACAACGTCACGACCCAGTACCTCACCACGGGCGGCGGCCGGACCGCGCAGAACACCGCCGCCAACAAGGCCCGGCTGGCCGGTGCGCGGACGCTCGCGAACCCGAGTGACAACGCGCTGCTGGACGCCTTCGTCGACCCGGCGCTGGGCTGCAGGCCGTGGACGGCCCCGGACCTCGCCGACAACGGTGCGATGGTGACGTCGCTGGCACTGGATGAGCTCCAGTCGAACGCCCATCAGGGGGCACCGAGCGCGCTCGTGCCAGAGAACAACCCGATGACCCTGGCGAACGACCTGTTCAGCACCGCCAAGACCAACCTGTACCGCGCCGGGGTGGACCAACCCGCCCTGCCGGCGGGCCAGACGCCGGCGGCGTACTGCCGCGACATGGACACGATCCAGGCCTCCCGGCTCCAGAAGGACATGGAGCTGCTGGCGGCCCAGAGCAGTCCGATGCCGGCGGAGGCGGACAGCCTGTTCACCTTCCTGGGCATGCGGCTCCAGCAGTCGTTCGGGAATCTCAAGTGCGAGAACTTCGGCCTGACGAACCCCGTCGCGAAACTCACGACGAAGGGCGACGTGGTGGTCGGGGTGACGTTCGCCGGAGCCGACGCCCCGGGCGGCCCGGGCGGTCCGGGCGCCCCGGGTACGCCCTGTCCGTCCATGACGCCGACTCCCACGGCCCAGGCCGGAGCGGCAGCCACTCGGTCGGCCTCTCCGTCACCGCCGGCGACCGGCTGTGCCACCGCGTCACCGGCTCCCGGGGGGAATGGCGGCCACCTGCGGCATGGACGTCCCCCCACGTGACTGACGGCCCGGTGAGGCGCTGAGCGAGGCGCCGCCGGAGAACCCGCGCGCCGCGCCGGCGCGCGGGTTCTAGCGTGATGCCTTCATGGCCCGCGGCGCGTCGGCGGTGGCCTCGCTGAGGCGGAGGGCGAGGGCGGGACACATCTCGATCGCCTGACGGGCGTCCTGCAGCAGCCGCTGGGGTACGCCCGCGCCCGCGATGACCGGGAAGCCGTGCTCGTCGAGCCGGATCAGCTCGGGGACCAGGTGCCCGCACAGGCCATGCCCCGCACAGCGCGTCCAGTCGACCGTGAGGCGCAGGCCGGTCTCCTCGGCCTCCCGTACGGGGGGCTCCTCCTCGCCGATGGGAAGCACCCCGCGTACGGGACGCCCGCAGGTGCCGTCGGCCAGATGCACCTCGACGTCATCGGCGAACGTCGTGAGCGCCGACATGACGAATCGGGCGGCGCCGTCCGGGTGGTGGCACGCTCCCCGGCCGCGTACCGTCCGGGCTCCCTGCCGTACGGCGGACAGCGCCTCGGTGCCGTACTGGCCGGACGCGAGCGTACTCAGCGACCGGGCGATGGCGGGAACGCCCAGCCGGCACGGCCCGCACTGTCCTGCGGACTCGGCCCCCAGATAGGCCGCCACCCGGGCGACCTCGCCGAGCGGGCACACCGCCTTGTCCAGCGGCAGGATGATGCCGGCCCCCAGGGCGCCGCCCGCCTGTGCGATGCCCTCGCGTGAGACACGCGCCCGGTTCGCGGCGGCGGGCGCGAGCCACGCGCCGTGGTAGCCGCCGACCAGGACACCCTGGCCGACGTTCGCGTCGCAGAGATCGAGCACCTGCGCGAGGGGTACGCCGGCCGGCGCCTCCACGACACGCGGCCGCCCGTCGGATCCCCAGACGGTGAGGAGGACGGTTCCCGGTTCCGCGGGCGTCCCGATCGCCGCGTACAGTTCCGGGCCCAGCTGCGACACCATCGCGAGCTGAGCGAACGTCTCGGCGTTGGACAGAAGCGTGGGCAGCCCGTCCACACCGTGCTGGGCGGCCCTCACCTTGCGGCCGGGCGGCAGCGCGGGGCCGCCGTTGACGCCGTTGACGAGCGCGCCGCCCTCGCCGGTGATGAATCGCTCGGGCAGGCGGACCAACCGGACCACGTCACCGAGCCCGCTCTCGGCGACGGCGCTACGGATCGAGCGCGCGGCCTGTCCCCGGTCGGTCACCGCGATGACGACCTCTCGCGCGCCCATCGCCAGGGCGGCGAGCATCGCGCCGTCCAGGATGAGGTGCGGTGCGCGGGCCATCAGAAACCGGTCCTTGGCACTGGCCGGTTCGCCCTCGGCGGCGTTGACGAGCACGACGGTCTCGCAGTCACGGGTGCGCGCCGCCGAGACCACGGCCTTCACCTTGCGGGCGAAGGGGAACGCTGCCCCGCCGCGGCCCCGCAGGTCCACCTTCTCGGCGAGGGCGACGATCTCGCGAAGACGCCGTCGGCGGAAGGCGCCGTGTATCTCCCGATGGGCGGCCTTGTCGACCCGCTGGAGACGGTCGAGCCCGCGCCCGAGCCGTACCGGGCCGAGGTACCGGAACTCCGTCATCGCCGGTCACCGATCCAGCCGGCCGTCTCGGCCCGCAGTGACGCCCAGAACTCCTCGTCGGGCACGTCAGTGGCGGCCGACGGGCTCCGGCGGGAGGCGCCCGCCTGGCCCGGCGTCCGTCCGTGCGGTCCGGGCGCCCGCGCGCGGAGCATGCGCCGGTCCCGCGCCAGGCGTGGGAGCCGGCTCGTCGCCGCGAGCAGCACGAGGGCGAAGCAGACGACGTAGCTCAAGGTCACCCAGGCCTTCGGGGTACGGCCCGCCAGGAGCCCGTGGAAAATCGCCAGCGGCCACATCGCGTACGCCAGAGCGTGCACGGTCCGCCACACCCACGGCCGGGAGCGGGCGACGAAACGGCCGCGCGTCACCCCGGTGACCATCACCAGGATCAGGAGGTCGCCGGCGATCGTGCCGAGCCCGATGTACAGGACCCGCCCATGACCACCGGCGAAGGGCACGAAGGCGTCGATGACCGTCGCGTGCGCCTCCATGATCTTCAAGAGGACGTGCGACACGAGGAAGCCGACGGCCATCAGCGCCGTCGCGCGATGCACCGCCTGGGCGAGGATCCGGAACCGTATCGGGACGACGCGCTGCGCCGCGCCGACGCCCGCGACGACGGCCGCCGTCAGCGCGAGGAGCGCGAACACGCCGGAGTAGAACTCGAGGAAGCGCTGTAGCCACATGACCGCGCCGGCACCCGTACGGGTGTGCGCCGCCGCCAGCACACCCGCGAGAAGCAGCAACGTGATGACCACGGGTCGTGCCCGGCGCCGGGGACCTCGGGCGAGCACCGCCTCACCTCCCGCCATTGAGGCCGCCAGAGGGAAGGAGGGGGATGTTCGGTGAGCGCGTCGGCAGGCCGGGCACTGACGGAGTCGGGGAAGGAGGGAGGGTCATCCCGAAGTTGAGCAGTGGGTTACCCGCCTCCACCCTCAGGCCGTCGCGTTCGGCGTACACCGCCGCGGGGGTCTGGTGGAGGGTCCAGCCGCTGGTCCTCATCCCGTCGAGAGGGATCGGGCCGGCGGCGTTCCGGAGTCCGAAGCGCACGAGCCGGCGCGGTGCCTCGCCGCCTCCGCACGGCTGCTCGGTGCTGGTGCGTCCGAGATAGTCACCCTGTTCGACGAGGCCACCGTCCGGCACCTGGGTGATCTGGTTCAACTGGTAGTAGTCGGTAGCGAGCCCGTCGGCACGGATCACGAGGACCAACCCGCGGTCCGGGGTCGACGAGCACAGCCGGTACAGCCGGCCCTCGGTGGCGGCGAGGACGCGCCCGTCCCCGCCGTCGAAGGACACCCCGTGGTCCGCCGGCAGCAGCGTCCACGACTGGCCGACGCTCCAGGGCAGCATCAGCCCGGCGCCGCCCGCCGCCTTGACCGGCGCGTCATAGTGCTCCAGCACGGTCCGCTCGCCGCCGGGCAGCACCGAGGTGGGGGCCTTGCGCAGCAGGGCGGCGAAGTCCGGAGTTCCGGCCAGCGCCACCTTCCAGCGGGTCCCGGTGGCGTGGGCCACGAAGAGCGAGGACTCCGGCATCGCGGTTATGCCGTGCGGCGGCGGGATCGCCTCGGTGCCGAAGGCCCAGGCACGCCGGGGGTCGATTCGGCTGAGCCCGACGACCGGGGACGCGATCGTCTCATCCCCGTACTCGCGCCGCACGACGGGACCACGCTCGGTAAGAGCGACCCGCTGGACCTGCCGGTTCAGGAGGACGGCGGGGCTCGCCGGCTTGCGGCGCGGCTTGGATCGGGACGGAAGCGTCCGCCGCGGAGTGGCACGGTCCGGGCCGGGGGCCGCCGCGGGCCGAGGCCGGGAGCCGACCGGCAGTACCTTCTGCTCGACGATGGCGGCCAGCACAAGGCCGACCGTTACGACGATCGCCGCTCCGGCCGCGGAGACCCGGTTGACCAAGGAGAGCATGAGGCTTCCTCGGGGTAACGAGCCAGGCAGTGCCTCTCTTCGGTGTCGGTTGGGCATCGCCCTGCCTCTCCTGGAAGGATCTGATGTGATCCAGACCGGATGCGACAGGAGTGTATGGGCTTATAGCCATTTGTCGCAGTGGACTGCGCAGAATGGTCTTGCGCAATGCGTGAGCGGTTGATATCGGACCGAATACACGGCGCGAGTGCCAGCGCGGTGAGGACGCGGCGGACCACGCAGTGACGGACGACAGGAGAACCCCCGTGCCCGAGTTGCTTAACCCCGATCGCCTGTTGCCCGCGGAGCCGGCTGAGCGGGCGCTCGCCCGGCAGCTGTCCGACGGCGTCGCCGATCTCCCCCTCTTCTGCCCGCACACCCACGTCGACCCGTGGGTGCTGGCCGAGGACCGTCCGTTCACCGATCCCGCCGCGCTGTTCGTCACCTCCGACCACTACGTCCTGCGCACGCTGATGTCCCAGGGCGTCCCGCCGTCCGACCTGGGGATCAGGCCCAAGCCCGGCGGCGTGCCGGCCGCGACGGCGCGCGAGGTATGGCGCACCCTCGCCCGCAACTGGCACCTGTTCCGCGGCACCCCGACCCAGCTGTGGGTGGAGCACCAGCTCGCCGAGGTCTTCGGGATCGGCGAGCGGCTCGGCGCCGCGTCGGCGGACGCCACGTTCGACCGGCTGTCCGAGCTGCTGGGCACACCGGAGTTCCGGCCGCGGGCGCTCTACTCCCGCTTCGGCATCGACCTGCTCGCCACCACCGACGCACCCCACCTGCCCCTGACCGCGCACGAGCGGCTCCACGCCGAGGGCTGGGGTCACCGTGTCGTCCCCACTTTCCGCCCGGACCAGCTGGTCGAGCTGGACGGCGCCGGGTGGGCCACCGTCGTGCGACAGCTGGCGGCGGTCACGGACATCGACACCTCCTCATTCGGCGGATTCCTGGAGGCCCTCAGGCAGCGCCGGCACGACTTCGCCGCGCTCGGGGCCACCGCGACGGACCATGGTCCCGCGCAGCCGTACGCGCGGCGGTCGCCGCCGGAGCAGATCCGTGCGGTGTACGACCGGGCGCTGACCGGGCGCCTCGAGGCCGGCGACGCCGACCGGTTCCGGGCGCACATGCTGATGGAGTTCGCCGGGATGAGCAGCGAGGACGGGCTGGTGATGCAGCTCCACACCGGGTCGACCCGCAACCACGACCGGCAGCTGTTCCGCGCCTACGGCCCGGACATGGGCGCGGACATCCCGCACACGGTCGACTTCGTGAACGGACTGGCCGAACTCCTCAACGCCTATGGCAACGCCCCAGGCTTCACACTGATCGTCTTCACTCTCGACGAGACAACGCTGGCGCGCGAACTCGCCCCCCTCGCCGCGCACTACCCGGGCCTGCGCGTCGGGCCGCCGTGGTGGTTCTACGACAGCCCCGACGGCATGCGCCGTCACCGGGAACTGCTCAGCGAGACCGCGGGCTTCTACAACGGCGCGGGGTTCAACGACGACGCGCGCAACTTCACCTCCATCCCCGCCAGGCACGACATGGCCCGCCGGGTCGACTCCGCCTACCTCGCCCGGCTGGTCGCCGAGCACCGCCTCGACCTCGACGCGGCGCACGAGGTCGCCCGGCTGTGGGCTCACGACCAGGCTCGCGAGGTCTACCGGGCGGCCGCCCGGTGACCGGCGCACCGGCGCGACTGTCCCTGCGTACGCTCGCCGGTCTCCGCGACGGCATCGACCGGCCGTCCTACGACCCCGCGCGGTTCCGGTGGCGGCCGACCTGATCCGCCGCGGCCAGGACGCACCCGTGTCCGCCCTGGCCCTGGCCGCCTGGTTGCGCTATCTGGAGACTGGCGCGGCGCACACGGATCCGGTCGCCGACCCCGCCGCCGGCCGCCTGACCGTCGCCGTCGCCGTCGCCGTCACCGGTGGCGGCGGTGGTCGCGGCGGTGGTCGCGGCGGTGGTCGCGGCGGTGAACCCCGTCGCATCGTCGACGTCGTGTTCGGTGCGGACGGGATCCTGCCGGTCGCCGCGTGTCTGCAGGGGTCCTTCCTGGACGGTGTCGCACGTTGGATGACGACCTTGCGCACGCGGGGCGCACTGCCCACCGCGCGTATGGTCGGCTGAGGGTGGCGACCGCGGCCCGAGATGATGGAGGTCGGTTCGTGTTCGTAGGCACAGGCAGCGCGGAGCGCACACTCGCCGAGGACGAGACCGCCCGGATCGTTCACGATCTTCTCGCCGGTCAGGACATCGATGGCCGGCACGTCGTCGTGCTGGTCCCGGACGGCACCCGATCCGCGCCGGTTCCGATGATGCTGCGTCTGCTGCACGACGCACTCGCCGACCGGGCGCGTCGCATCGACGTCCTGATAGCGCTCGGCACCCACCAGCCGATGGACGACGCCGCCCTCGACGTGCTGGTCGGCGCGTCCGGCATCGGCCGCGCCCGCCTTCTGCCGAAGATGACCGTGCTCAACCACGAGTGGTCGAACCCTGGGACCTACGCGGACCTCGGCACGATCACCGGCGAGCAGGTGGCCGAACTCAGCGAGGGACGGCTCCGCGCTCCCGTCGACGTGCGGATCAACCGGCTCGTGGCGGAGGCCGATCTCGCGCTGGTGTGCGGACCGGTGTTCCCCCACGAGGTCGTCGGCTTCTCCGGCGGCAACAAGTACTTCTTCCCCGGCGTGAGCGGACCCGAGGTGATCGACCTGTCCCACTGGCTGGGGGCGTTGATCACCAGCCACGACATCATCGGCACGCGGGGCATCACCCCGGTTCGACGGCTCATCGACCACGCCGCCGCGATGATCCCGACGCCCCGGCTGTGCCTGGCCATGGTGGTGAAGCCGGGCGGCACGGAGTTGAACGGCCTGTACGCGGGGACACCGGAGGAGGCGTGGGCCGCGGCGGCGGATCTGTCCGCCCAGGTGCACGTCCGCTACGTCGACAGGCCGTACAAGACCGTGCTGTCGGTGATGCCCCGCCGGTACGAGGACATGTGGACGGCCGCCAAGGGCATGTACAAAATGGAACCGGTGATCGCCGACGGCGGTGAGGTGATCGTCTACGCACCGCACATCGATCGGTTCAGTGCGACTCACGGGGCTCTGCTCGCAGAGGTCGGTTACCACACGCGTGACTATTTCCTCGCTCAGTGGGACCGGTTCCGCGACTACCCGCTCGGAGTTCTGGCGCACAGCACCCACCTGCGTGGACAGGGCACTTTCGAGGCGGATGTCGAACGGCCTCGAATCGGGGTCACCCTCGCCACCGGCATCTCCGAGGAGGTCTGCGCAGCCCACGGCCTCGGGTACCGCGACCCCGGCACGATCGACGTCCGCCAGTGGGTCGACAATCCGGACCCTGACGTCCTGGTGGTCCCCGAAGCCGGGGAAATCCTCTACCGCCTGACCTCCTACCGAGACTGAGAGGGCGCGGCGGGAAAGGGCGGGCGCCCTCGCCACGCGCTCCGCGGTAGCCCCACGAGGGCAAGCGGGGAGATGTTCGAGGACCCGCTGGACATGCCGCCGGACGAGGACTTCCCCCTCACCCGTCCGTGGTCAGTCCGGCCAGGCGGAGTTCTGGATGATTTCGACGAAGTCGGCCCGCGTGAATCCGGGCAGGAAGTGCGCGAGCACATCGGCGTTGACGTTGCCGAAGGTCGTGCCGGGGCGGTCCTTGTTACCGTCGGTGAATGCCGCGAGGATCTGTTTCTTGAAGTCGGGCCTGGGGTGGGCGGCGGTGACGGCGTCGACCTGTGCCCGATCGAGGTCTGAGTACCCGAAGCCCAGCACGTCGGTCTCCACGCCCGCGGTGACCAAGGCGATCTCGGGCTCGAGGTGCCGGGGAACCTCCGGCGTGGTGTGCAGCGCGATGCCCAGCCAGACCCGGCGCGCGCGGTCCTCGGGAATGCCACGCGCGAGCAGGAAACGCCGGGCCTCGTCGGCCCCGTCGATCTCAAAACGCTGGTCGGTACGCCGATAGCGCTCGGTCAGGCCAAGGTCGTGGAACATCGCGCCGACATACAGCAACTCAGGATCGGCCACGAGTCCACGGCGCCGGCCATGCAACGTTCCAAAGAGGAAGACCCTCCGGGAATGGTGGAACAACAGGGGGCTCGCGGCGTCGCGTACCAACTCGGTCGCCTCAGACACAAGCCGACTGTCCGGAATCTCCACATCGGCGATACGTTCGGTCATGACAGGTTCCGCGCCTTCCGTGTACGACTTCTGGCACGCCAGACGGTCAGGCGTCAGGACGAGGACGACACCGCCTCGGCGGGTTGTTTCTTGCGGCTGACGAAGATCTCGTCAACGATGCCGTACCCTTTCGCCTCCTCGGCGGTGAGGAACCGGTCGCGTTCGATGTCGCGGCGGACCTGCTCGATGTCGTTGCCGGTGTGCGCCGCGAGAATGGTCTCCATCTCCTCGCGGATGCGGAGAATCTCGTTGGCCTGGATCTCGATGTCGCTGGCCTGTCCGAAACCGCCCTCGGTGGCCGGTTGGTGGATGAGGATCCGCGCGTGCGGAACAGCGGCCCGCTTGCCCGGCGTGCCCGCGGCGAGCAGCACCGCCGCCGCCGAGGCCGCCTGCCCGATGCAGACCGTCTGGATGTCACACCGCACGAACTGCACGGTGTCGTAGATCGCCGTCATCGCGGTGTACGAACCGCCCGGCGAGTTGATGTAGATGCTGATGTCCCGCTCCGGGTCGATCGACTCCAGCGTGAACAGCTGGGCCATCACGTCGTTGGCCGACGCGTCGTCGACCTGCACGCCGAGGAAGATGATCCGCTCCTCGAAGAGCTTGTTGTACGGGTTCATCTCCTTGACCCCGTACGTCGTCCGCTCC
>JAOPYL010000040.1 GCA_025964625.1 Actinoallomurus sp.
GCGTCGTGTTCACCGAAAGCTCCGATTGCCTTGACAAAAAAAGTTGTCGGTGCGATCGTCTGGGCATGTTCGAAACAGCGGTGATCGAGGACCCGGCCAGGCGTGATCACCGCGTGATCGCCGCCCACCCGCATGTCCCGACCGAGGCGACCAGATGGAGGAGTTCTGAGATGGCCCATGAGTTCGAACTGCGCAAGGAGATCGAGCTGGATGCGACTCCTGAGCAAGTGTGGGAGGCGATCGCCACCGGCCCGGGAATCGACTCCTGGTTGATGGGCCGCAACCAGGTCGAGCCCCGCCAGGGCGGCACGGCCCGGATGACCCTCTTCGGCCAGACCGAGGAGTCCACCGTGACCGCCTGGGAGCCGCGGGAACGCTTCGCGCACCGCAGCGGCGAGAGCGAGGACGGAACGTTCATGGCGTTCGAGTACCTCATCGAAGGCCGTGACCAAGGCGGCACCGTGCTGCGGCTCGTGCAGAGCGGGTTCCTCGGCGACGACTGGGAGACGGAGTACGAGGCCTTGAAGGAGGGCTGGGACGCCTACCTCCACGCGCTGGCCCAGTACCTCGCGTACTTCCCCGGCCGGCCCGCGACGGTCGTCTCCGCCGTGCGACCGCAGGCGGCCGCACGGGAGCACGCGTGGACGGTCCTCAAGAGCGAGCTCGGACTGGCCGGCACCGTCACCGAAGGCGACCAGGTGCGGCTCACGGTGGCCGGGCTCCCGCCGGTCGAAGGCATCGTCGACTACGCCGGCCTCCCCACCATCCTCGGTGTGCGCACGGGCGACGCGCTGTACCGGTTCATCCATTCCGGCCCGCTGAGGGGCGACGTCGTGGTCCTGGGACATCACATCTTCTCCGCCGAAGCGGACGCGGGGGAGACCGAGAAGGCCTGGCAGTCCTGGCTCAACCGGCTGTTCGGCTAGCCCAGCCGACCAGCAGCAGTGACCACGGACCAGATGGGCGCCCGGCTGCCCCAGCACGATCACATCACTGTGCTGGGGCGGCCGGGCGCCGCCGGTTGTCATCAGGTGATTCCCGCCGAACGCCCGTCATCGGTTACGCCAGTCGGCGGAGGAGAGGGCGCCTGCCGCCTGCGGCCCCATCAGGCCGAGAGCGCCGTCGACGAAGAGCGTCGCGCCGGTGACATAGGAGGCCGAAGGGTCGGCGAGGAAGGCGATGGCGGCGGCGACCTCCCGGGCGTCACCCGGACGGCCGAGGGGGTAGCCGGGCCTGCTGCCCGGCTCGGGCGGCTGGTCCTCCTGGCCGGTCATGGGTGTGGCGATCTCTCCGGGCGCGACGGTGTTCACGGTGATCCCGTACGCGGAGAGTTCCAGCGCCAGCACGCGGGCGAGCATGCGCAGGCCGCCCTTTGCCGCGCAGTACGCGCTGGAACCCACGCGCGGATACTCCTCGTGGACACTGGTGACGTTGATGATCCGGCCGCCGCCGCCCTGCGCGACCATCCGGCGGGCCGCCCGCTGGGCACACACGAAGGCGCCGTCGAGGTCCACGGTGAGGACGGAACGCCACTCCTCGTAGTCCATCTCGAGAACGGGCCGTCTGCTGCCGGTGGCGGCGTTGTTGATCATCACGCCGACACCGCCGAGCTCATCGGCGAGCTCGTCGACCACGTCCGCGGCGGTCACCGGATCGGCCAGGTCATGGCGGCGTATGGAAGTGGCGCGGCCATGTGACCGGACCTCCTCGGCCGTGCGCTTCGCCCCGGCCTCATCAGAGTGGAAGGTGATCCCCACGTCGAAACCGCGTTCGGCCAACGCCACCGCGGTGGCCCTTCCGATCCCGGAGTCCGAGCCGGTGATGACGGCGATGTGGGGATAGCCGGTCGACGGGGGAGGTGCTTCTGGTTCGCTCATGCCGCCGCCCTACCCAGGCGATCGCATCCCGTCGGTCGACGCCGTGTCCGGATCTCACCAAGCTCCAGAACCGTGACCACAACGCCGATGAGCACCGCTCCTGAGCGGAGGGCGGCCATCGGTGCTACCTGGCGACATAGGGCGTATCGCCGGAGGGGACATCGCGCCTTCGCCGGGACCTCCTCGACCTGATGTTCCTGATCGGAACGCCCGCGGTCTCCGGGATGAGGAGAATCGGCACCAGCGCGACGAGCCCGGCGATCGTCAGGTAGAACGCCGGGATGTAGTTGGTGTGGAACACCTTGATGAGCGTCCCGATGACCAGCGCGGAGGTGCCACCGAACAGCGAGGTGGAGATGTTGTAGCCGATCGCGAAAGCGCCGTACCGCACCTGGGTCGGGAACATCGCGGGGAAGGTGGAGCCGATCACGGCGAGGATCACCACGAGCAGTGCACCCATGATCGCGAAGCCGGCCGCCACCGTCCAAGGACTGTGGATCTGCATCAGCTTGATGGCGGGGAAGCTCAGCAGGACGTATCCGACTGATGCGGTCAGCAGCAGCGGCTTCCGGCCGATCCGGTCGGAGAGGCTGCCCAGTGGTGCGATCACCAGGAGCATCCCGAACTCGATGCCGATGGTGATGAGCTGCGCGGTCTCGTCGCCGATGCCGAGGTTGTCGGTGAGGTAGCTCGGCATGAATGTGAGGAGCGTGTAGTCGGCGACGTTGAGCAGGAGGACGATGCCGATGAGGTTGAGAATCATCCGCCAGTTGTGGACGATCGTCTCCTTCAGCGGCGAGGTCGCCGTCTTCCCCGACTTGGCCATCTCCTGGAAGGTCGGTGTGTCCTCCAGCTTCGTCCGCACGTAGAGGCCGACCAGTCCAAGCGGAAGAGCGAGCATGAACGGGATTCGCCAGCCCCATGCGTGCATGAGGCTCTCACCGAGAATGAGGTTGACGCTGAGAACCAGCCCAGATCCCAGGATGTAGCCCGACAGTGTTCCGAACTCCAGGAAGCTGCCGAGCAGACCGCGTCTTTCGGTGGGCGCGTACTCGGCGATGAACGTGGCCGCGCCCCCGTACTCGCCACCGGTCGAGAATCCTTGGACAAGCCGTACGAGCAGCAGCAGCAGCGGCGCGGCGACGCCGATGAGGGCGTAACTGGGCAGCACCCCGATGACGAAGGTCGAGCCGGACATCAGGATGATCGTGGTGGCGAGGACGCGCTGCCGGCCCAGCTTGTCGCCCAGTGGCCCGAAGAACAGGCCGCCGAACGGACGGGCGATGAAAGCCGCCGCGAGCAACGCGAACGACTTGAGCGTGGCGCTCCCCGCGCTGTCATGGGGAAAAAAGACGGTGCCGATGATCGTCGTCATCACACCGGCGCTGAAGACCCCGAAATCGAACCACTCGATGCAGTTCCCCATCGCGGACGCCAGGACGGCTCGTCGCACTGTCGCGGGGTCCGGCGGGACGCCCCTCCTCTGATCGGTCCCGATCGCTGCCGGTCGCTGGTCGTCCATAGGCGGACCTGCCTCCTTACCAATACGATTACCCTGAGCGATCAAGCGACCATAACGGACATGAGACCGCTGGTCAGACCTGCGTACGGGCAACCCGGGCGGCGTGAGCCCGTGATATACGCCGGGCCGTAGCGGCCCGGCGGGGGCGCGTTGACGCTCCGCCCGTCAAGGAGAGATTCCGCCCATCAGGCCAGTCGGATCCGGGAATGCTGTGGATGGTGCGATCTCGCCCATGACGGTCGAAACGGCTAGCGTAATGCATCGTTGTGACGTATCGATCGAACGGTGCCGGGCGGGACGATGGAACCGGCGCTGTCCCGACGGGGGTCGGCCTGTCGATCGGCGCGGCCGCAGGGCGCCGTGTTACGCGCTCAGTTCGGGTAGCACCTGTTCGGCGTAGAAGGTGAAGAACCCTTCTTGGTCGGGGCCGATCTGGTTCACGTACACCTCGTCGTACCCGGCGTCGATGTAGGCGCGCAGCGCCTTCAGATGCGTCTCCGGATCGGGGCCGCACGGCATGTTCTGCCCAACCATCTCCTCCGTGACGAGCTCGGAGAGCTGGGCGAAGTGGCGTGGCAGCGGCAGTAGCTGTGCGGCCTCGCCGGGCAGTTGGTCGTTGGGCCACAGCCGGTGCGCGGTCTTACGCCCGCTTGCGGCGTCCGCGGCCCAGCACACCTTGAGACCGCCTTGAGCCGGCTTGTCCTGGCCCCCGGCGGACCGGAAGGTGCTCAGCAGGTCAGCATCGGGCTTCACGCAGATGAAGCCGTCGGCCACCCGCCCGGCCAGGCCGGCCGCCTTGTCTCCGAATCCGGACATGTAGATGGACGGTGGCTGCTCCGGCACGGTGTAGAGCCGCGCGGTGTCGACGTCATAGTGCGGTCCGTGGTGAGTGACGAGCTCGCCGGTGAACAGCCGCCGGATTATTCCGACCGCCTCCTCCAGCATGTCGAGGCGTTCGTCGGCGGGCGGCCACCGGGAGTCGAGGATGTGCTCGTTGAGCGCTTCGCCGGTGCCCACGCCGAGCACGAACCGGCCCTCGGTGAGGACGGCGCTGGTCGCCGCGGCCTGGGCGATGATCGCCGGGTGGGTGCGGACCAGCGGGCAGGTCACCGCGGTCGTGATCGGCAATGAGGTGGTCTGTGACAGCGCACCGATGACCGACCACACGAACGGGCTCTGCCCCTGCACGTCGAGCCAGGGATGGAAGTGATCGGAGATCCACAGTTTCTCGAAGCCGGCCTGCTCGGCCAGTTGGGCTTGGCGTATCAGCTCCCGAGGGGAGTTCTCCTCGCTGGACAGGAAGTATCCGAAGCTGGTCATGGCTGTCCTCCTTCCGGTTCGAGGGCGCACGTAGGCGCTCTCGGGCGGGATCGATGATCCTCGTGAAGGGGTCTAGGTCTTGTTGCGGGTGAACAGTTCCTGGGCCTTGGTCTTGATGCCCTTCCTCACGATGCCGGCGGCGTCGGGGTCACCCTTGATGATGGCCTCGGCGGCGTCCTTGAGCTGCTCGAAGTCCGCGTGGGGCGGGATCGGGGGGATGTCGGGATCGCAGCGGACGTCCAGCAGGACCGGGCGGTCGGCCGCGAGCGCCTGCTCCCAGGCGGGCCCGATGCCGTCGGGCTTGTCGACCTCGATGCCCTCCAAACCGATCGAGCGGGCGAATGCGGCGTAGGAGACCTCAGGCAGGACCTGCGACTCTTCGAATTTCGGGGCGCCGCCCATGGCGCGTAGCTCCCAGGTGACCTGGTTCAGGTCGTTGTTGTGCAGAACCGCCACGATCAGGCGCTGGTCGTTCCACTCGGAGCAGTAGCGTTTGATCGTGATGAGTTCGGCCAGACCGTTCATCTGCATGGCGCCGTCGCCGGCGAACGCGATGGCCGGGCGGTCGGGGTGGGCGAACTTCGCGCCGATCGCGTACGGCACACCGGCGCCCATCGTCGCCAAGGTCCCCGACAGCGAGCCGCGGACCCCGGCCCGGAACTTCAGGTCGCGGGCGTACCAGTTCGCTGCCGAGCCCGAGTCGGCGGTCACGATCGCGTTGTCGGGAAGCCGCGAGGACAACTCCCAGAACAACAGCATCGGGTTGATCGGGTCCGCCTCGACATGGGCCTGCCGCTCGATCACGGCCCACGAGCGTGCGACGTTCTTCTCGATCGTCTCGCGCCAGGATCTGTCGTCCTTGCGCCGCAGCCGGGGGATCAGGGCGCGCAGGGTTTCGGCGGCGTCACCGACGAGGTTCACCTCGGTCGGGTAGCGCATCCCGATGAGCCGGGCGTCGATGTCGATCTGCACGCCCCTGGCCTGGCCGAACTCCGGAAGGAACTGGCTGTACGGGAAATTCGACCCCACGATCAGGAGGGTGTCGCAGTCGCGCATCAGCTCATATGACGGCCGCGTGCCCAGCAACCCGATGGAGCCGGTGACATAGGGCAGGTCGTCGGGCAGGACGTCCTTGCCCAGCAGGGCCTTGGCCACGCCCGCCCCGGTGAGCTCGGCGACCTCCATGACCTCCTCCGCCGCCGAACGGGCGCCCTGACCCACCAGGATCGCCACCTTCGAGCCCGCGTTGAGGACCTCGGCCGCCCGCGCGACCGCCGCGTCCGGGGCGCGCGTCACCGGCTGTATGTGTCCGGGCGCCGAGGACGGCACGTTCTTGAACGCGTGCGCAGGCGGCTCGTAGGGCTCCTCCTGCAGATCGGAGGGGATGATGACGCAGGTGGGAGCGCGTTCGGCCACCGCGATCCGCATCGCCCGGTCGATCAGGTTGGGCAACTGGGCCGGGACGGTCGCCATCTGGACGTACGCGCTCGCGACGTCCTTGAACAGCGACAGCAGGTCGACCTCCTGCTGGTAGTTCCCGCCCATGGCGCTGCGGGCGGTCTGGCCGACGATCGCCACGACCGGTACATGATCGAGCTTGGCGTCGTACAGCCCGTTCAGCAGATGAATGGCACCCGGCCCGCTCGTCGCCACACAGACGCCCGGCCTGCCGCTGAACTTGGCATACCCCACCGCCTCGAAGGCGGCCATCTCCTCATGCCGGGCCTGGACGAACTGAGGCCGGTCGTCCGCTCGCCCCAATGCCGTGATGATGCCGTTGATGCCATCTCCGGGATAGCCGAAGAGGTACTCGACATCCCATTCGCGGAGTCGCTGAAGCACGTAGTCCCCGACGGTGCGCGACATTGCCACGCCTCCTTCGCCTCTTGCTGATCACTGGGTCAGGTTGACCCTGTTCCCTGGCTGCGTGGATGAAACCCGGCGGCCGGGTGATCTGATGGGCGAGCGAGGTCCCGAGGCGTCTTTGATCCGCACCGGACCGGCGTCGTGGTCACCGACGGCGGTCACGGTCGGTGAGTAGCCTGTGGGTGACCACGGTGACGGCGCCGTACGCCAGGTGCGGTACGACGTCCGACATCCAGCCCGCGGCGCCCCAGGTCCGCGGATCGGTGAGGCCGAGAGCCGCGGCCGGCGCATCGCTGACCACCATCGCGGCGAGTCCGACAGCGAACGGGGCGATCGCACGCCCCGCGTGGATCCGTGGCGCAAGGAGGCCATAGGCGGCCCCGACGCCCAGCCCTACCGCGTAGCCGAACAGGGCGCCGAGGCCTTCGCGGCGGTTCGCGGCCCTCTCCTCCTCGCCCAGTGACACGCCGAGACGGTCGGTGAGCAGGTCGACGGTCTTCTCCGGCATATCGCTGCTGGGGCGCCCGCGCAGCGCCATGTCGGCATAGGTGACGCCGTTCAGCGCCGCTGTTCCAGCCGCACCGGCCAGCGCTCCGAAGAGCAGGTCACGCCGCATTGCCGTCCTTCCGCCGGGGCCGACCGTCCTTCCGTGCCCTCATGGGGCAGGAGAGCGAGGCCCTGGAACGTACGCCACCCAGGGCAGAGCCGTTCCGGGGCCGCGGCGATGCGTATGTTCGACAGACTCGATGCCTTCAGAGGTATCGAGTCTGTCGAGGTCACCGGATCCGCTGTCTCGTCGTCGCTCTGGGACGTCGCATCGCGCCCACCGACATCGCGCCCACACCGAGAGCGATGGCGACCGCTCCGGTCACCACGTTGTTCCAGATCGTTCTGGTCGTGGCGACGTGCCCGCTCATCACCCAGGGCGCGATGATCGCCCAGACCCCGATGAGGGGTGCCACCCAGGTGACTCCGTGTGTACGGCCGTGTGCGGATGCGAGGCCCACGGCGAGCAGTGCCAGTGCGATGCCGACGATCAGGTTGTTGACGGTCAGGTTCCTGAGGTTGCTGAAGCCGACCACCCACGGTGAGATCGCGAGGTAGAGGCCGGTGAGAAACATGAATCCGTCCACGACGTGCGCGACAGGGTTCTCAGCGGCGATCTCGTAGCGGTCCCGGAGCGCGGCGATATCGGGATGGTGCTCCATACCGGTGGCACCGGTAGCCATGTCCTTGCCTCCTCTGACCGGATACTTTCCTGCCACGTCCCCCCTTTCCCCAAGAATCCATCCCGATACGTGAAATGAACCAATCTTGACCTCTTGCGGCTGACGTCCTCCTGTGCC
>JAOPYL010000075.1 GCA_025964625.1 Actinoallomurus sp.
ACAGCCCGTACCGGCCATCGTCCCGCGTGATCGCACGGCCGATCTGATGACCGCGGACATCGATCAACGTGAGCGCCGCGTGAGCCACCGGCACACCATCACCACCGCGCACGAAACCACGAATGACGCCCCCATCCCCAGGCTCGCCACCCCCCGCGGAGGCGAACACCATCTGCGGGGACTGCGACGCCGACGTAGCCAGCCCACCGGGCAGAACCTGCGAAGCCGCACCAACCGAAACAAGCTCCTGCTCGCCTCGCTCAGCGTGGCGGCCGGTGCTGCCGGGTCTCGCCGGTTCGTCCGGGGGGTCGACGGACAGGTGTGGGAGACGCCGGTCCAGCCACTTGGGCAGCCACCAGTTGGCGGGGCCGAACAGGTGCATCACCGCCGGCACCAGGACGGTCCGCAGGATGAAGGCGTCCAGAGCGACGGCAGCGGCCAGTCCGATGCCGAACTCGGCGATGACGCGTTGACCGCCGAAGACGAATGCGACGAAGACGGCGATCATGATGGTGGCGGCGGCGGTGATCACCCGGCCGGTGTGCGCCTGGCCGACGTTGACCGCCCGCGCGTTGTCCCTGGTGTGGACCCACTCTTCGTGCATTCGGCTGACGAGGAAGACCTGGTAGTCCATAGACAGGCCGAACAGGATGGAGAGCATGATCACGGGCAGGAACGCCTCGACCGGTCCGGCGGCGCCCAGCCCGAGCGGTTCAGATCCCCAGCCCCATTGGAAGAACGCCACGACCACGCCGAAGGAGGCGCCTGCGGCCAGCACGTTCATCACCGCCGCGGTGGCCGGCACCAGCAGGCTGCGGAACGCCACCAACAGCAGCACGAAGCCCAGCGCGATGATCACACCCAGGAACAGCGGAAGCTTGCCGGTCAGTACGCCGGCGAAGTCGTCGAAGATCGCGGTCTGACCGCCGACGTACACCTTCAGGGTGCTGCCCTTCTCCGCCGTGGGCACGATGTCGTGGCGCAGCCGGTCGATCAGGTCCGAGGTCTGCTTCGACTGCGGAGAGGTGGTCGGGATCACCTGGACGATGCCGATCTTGGCGCCGGGCGGCAGCGGCGCCGCCGCGACCCCCGCCACACCCTTGACGTGACCGACCTCCTCGACCAGCCGGCCGAGCGCCTGCTGGTCCGCCGGAGCGGGCGTCTGGGCGACAAGCTGGAGCGGACCGTTGAAGCCGGGGCCGAATCCGGTGGCGAGCAGGTCGTACGCCTGCCTGGTGGTGGTCGAGGACGGGTCGTTGCCCGCGTCGGAGGAGCCGAGGCGGAGCGAGAACACTGGCAACGTCAGCCCGGCGATGAGCACGATCGCGACGGCGGACAGCAGCCTGGGACGACGCTGGACCACGCTCGCCCAGCGCTGCCACAGACCGCCGCCACTCGCCGTACCCGCCGCCGTCAGACGCCTTTCGCGGCGGCTCAACGTGCGCATACCGAGGAAGCCGAGCAGGGCCGGTAGCAGGGTGACCGCGGCGAGTACCGTGGCCACGACCGTGGTGGCCGACGCGATGGCCATGCCGTTCAGGAAGCTCATGCCGAGCACGAACAGGCCGAGCAGGGCGATCACGACGGTGGCGCCGGCGAACAGCACCGCCCGCCCGGAAGTGTCGACCGCCTTGACCACCGACTCCTCGACGGACAGGCCCGACCTCAGGCCGCTGCGGTGCCTGGTGACGATGAACAGGGCGTAGTCGATGCCCACGCCCAAGCCGATCAGGGCGCCGAGGATCGGGCCGATCTGGCCGATGGTCAGGGCGTGCGTGAGCAGGCTCACGGTCAGGAGGCCGGTGCCGACGCCGGCGATCGCGGTCAGGATCGGTAGCAGCATGGCGAACAGCGAGCCGAACGCGATGAACAGCACGATCGCAGCCGCCAGCACGCCGACCGCCTCACTGCTCGACGGTGGAGTGCGCTCGACCTGGCTGATCGGATTGCCGCCGAGCTCGACCCGCAGCCCCGCGGTGCGCGCCTGACCGGCGGTGTCGATCACCCGCTGGATGTCCGCCTTCGGCAGCTTGTTGGACAGCTGGCCGAACCCGACCTGGGCATAGGCGGTGCGGCCGTCCTTGCTGATCTGCCGGGCCCCGCGCGGACCGTACGGGCCGGTCACCGAGGTCACCGACGGCAACTTGGCGATCTTGCCCAGGGTGGTGGTCATCCTCTGTCGGACGAAGGTGTCCCGGACGGTCTGCCCCGGGCTCGTCTGCCAGACCACCGTGGCGCTGTCACCGGACTGGGCCGGCAGCGACTTCTGCAACAACTGCAGAGCCTTGGTGGACTCGGTACCGGGCAGTGAGAAGTTGTCGCTGTAGGCCGAGCCGACCGCCTTCGAGGCGGCGCCCAGCCCGGCGACGGCGACCAGCCACAGCAGTACCACGATGAGCCGATGCCGGAAGCACCAGCGCGCGAACACGGACAAGTTGAGACCCCCAGATGTCGAATACCTCAAGGATGATGGTCTCAGCGGGTGGAGCCGTCCGCCTGACGAAGGGTCTTCCCGCTACCGCGTGCGCAGTACTCCACGGCCCGGCTACTGCGGAGAGCGACCCGACGGGCGCACCAGCCCGGTCTCGTAGGCGGTGATCTGCCGGTGGCGGCCAGCCCGTCCATGTCGGGCATCCGGACATCCATCAGCACGACGTCCGGTTTCATGTCGCGGGTCAGCGCCACCACCTCATGGCCGTTCGCGGCCTCCCCAACCACCTCAAGGTCGGGGGCGGAGTTCACGAGCACCCGGAAGCCGGCCCGTACGAGGGACTGGTCGTCGGCCAGCGCCCGTTCCCGCATCCCGAGCAGGCCGTGACCGGTACCCGCCGCGTGCTGCGGCGCGCTCGTCCCGGTGTCGGCCACCTCCAGGCGGAACTCACCGGGCAGGTAGGTGAGGCGCACGACGGCGGCGGCCCCCGGCGCGTGCTTGCGTACGTTCGTCAGCGCCTCCTGCCGACGTCCGACGGAGCCGCGATCGCGTCCCTGACCAGGGTCTTCGTCCCGTATCTGGTGACCTCCTGCAGGGTGTAGTGCTGGCGGAACAGCAACGTCGCGTCGTTCAGCGACTTGACCGGGCCGTTGTTGTACAGGAACGTGCTCGTGCCCCGCCAGGACCGAGAGAGGCCAACACACCGGTACATCATCGACACAGTCCTGATGCCCAAGATGTGACCCGAGCCAGACGGCACCCGCGTACGCCCTGCTCGCCGACAGTGCCGTCGGCCGGCGAGCAGGGGCGATGCCGCCGAGGGGACAGGCGCTCGCCCGGGTCCAGCCGAGATACCGAGCTGATCTCGGAAGCGGCCCAGCACCCCCGCTGACCAGCGCTCCGCCGCTTTGCACGTCCCTCGCCAGGGCCGTCCACGACAAGACCTGATCCATATGGGAAGGGCGTGCGGGGTGGCGAAGTCCTCCGACCTCACCGGCCTGTACACCAAGCTCAAGATCATCAAATCCATGGGCAGAGTCGGCTTCTGCTTCGACAACGCCGCCGTGGAATCGTTCTCCACCCTGGAATAGGAAGTTCGTTCCCCCCGTGGCTTCGCCACAAGAAACGAGGCGAGATAAACCGTCACGCGATGGGTGTGTGACTTTTACGATAGTCGGCGTCATAGCTCTTGTGGCATTAAGTCGCCCATAGACGTCGAGAATTCCGCTCCGCTGGATGCAGCGCAAAGGATCCTCCCCGATCCGGGGAGAAGCTCAGAAATTGTGTCCCAAACGCGAGGCATGCCGGCTCGCTGCGCGTCGTGTACGGTACCGTACCGGCGATGGTTTACACGATTGCGCGTTATCTATGTCTCCTCCTCTAACTCTCTCCACGGATCCGAATGAGCGACGTCAGCACCTTCCAGCCACCCCGCCCCAGCGCCGCACTGAAGACCGGGACACCATCGCCTCCCAGACGTGACCCGTTCTTCGACAACGCCAAGTTCCTGGCGATCCTGCTCGTGGTCGCTGGACATGCGATCGAAGGGCTCCAGGACGTACGCGCGGCGCATGTGCTCTACCTGTTCATCTATCTGTTCCACATGCCGGTGTTCATCGTGATCACCGGCTACCTTTCGCGACGGTTCAGCTTCTCCAGCGGCAAGGCGCGGAAGCTGCTCACCAACGTGGGTCTCCCGTACGTCGTGTTCCAGATCGTTTACTCGATCGTCGAGTGGAGACTGAACGGCGGAAGTCTGCACGTCAGGCTGCTGGCGCCGTACTGGCTGATGTGGTTTTTGATGGCGCTGTTCATGTGGCGGCTGTCCACACCGGTCTGGCAGCAGCTCCGCTGGCCTGTCGCGGTCGCGGTTGTGATCTCGCTGCTATCCGGCTTGGAGACCGTGCCCGCGTTGCAGATGAACCGCGTGCTCGGGTTTGTGCCTTTCTATGTGCTCGGCGTCTTCCTGAAGCCGAGCCACTTCGACCTGCTCAAACGCCCGCTGGCCCGCGTCCTCGCAGTGATGGTGCTACTCGGCGGGCTGGCACTGGCGTTCATCGTTGACCGGCACGTGTCAACGGAGTGGACCTACTGGAGCAGCGGCAACGCGCATTTCCACATCGACAACCTCACCGGCACGCTGATGCGCGCCGGCCTTCTCCTTGCATCCACGGTGCTGGCGGCGGCATTCCTCGCGATCGTGCCCGGCCGGCGCACGTGGTTCACTCCGCTGGGCGCCGCCACGCTGTATGCCTACCTGCTGCACGGATTGGTCATCAGGTTCGCGCAATCAATGGGATGGTATGAGACCGAGTGGCTGCACACCGTGCCTGGCGTTGTCACGGCCGGCGCCGCCGCGTTCGTCCTGGCCGGTGTGCTGTGCACCCCGCCGGTGCGAAAGGTCACGCGCTGGGCGATCGAGCCCCGCGTCGACTGGGCCTTCACCCCGCTCCGCCGTCCCAAGACCCGGCCCTAGACCGACCGCCGTCGTTCCGCCCGAGAGATCCATGGGGGAGTCGGTCATCCCCCGTCCGGCCGCAAGGGCTGATTTCGCGTGGCGGGCTCAGCGGCGGCACAGCCGGACGACCTTGCGATGCGGCAGTCGGGCGTCGGGCGAGAAGCCGGGGAGCGCAGCCGGCCGGAGTACGGCGCGGTGCCGGCCGACCAGGACACACGTGACCCGGTAGCGGTTGGCGATGGCCAGCCTCTCCTGGGAGTCGGTGCCGGCGGCGAAGAACGTGGCGGTGTCGCGACGGCGAGCGGCCTCGTCGACGAAGGGGTACGGCCACGCGGGCACGACGGTGTAGGCGCCTCGCGCGTTGACCATGCGTCCGAGCACCGCGTCGTCGGTGATCAGCACCTCGCCGGGCCGGATCCCGGTCATGACCGGGTCGTATTCGGTGGTGACCGCCGCTGCCTTCCATGCTTTGAGCGTGGCTGGGGACAGGTCTCCCCAGTAGGCCCTTACCAGGCCTCCCGACTCGCCGTACAGCCCGACGCAGCAAGCGATGAACGCGACCGCCGCGTAGGCCACTCGGGGCGGGGTCCAGCCCCGGATGCGACTGCCGAGGTAGGACGCGAGCGAGAGGTGGAGCGGCAGCATGATCACCGGGATGGCGCGCGCCAGCCCGTACGAGCCGGTGGCCGCTCCCAGCGCGACGAGCGCGACGGCGAAGAGGAACAGTATCTGCAACTCTCGTCCGAGCAGGCGCCGGTGGCCCGTGACGAGCGCGGGCAGGCCGATCAGGGCCAGTCCGTACGCGGCGAACCCTCCATCCTTGACCGCGTTCGTGATCAGGGCCTTGTGCACGCCGTCGAAGTTCCCCGCCGCTCCGAAAAGCGAGGAGACGTCCGACCATGGCCACAGCAGGACGAGTGTCAGGGCCGCCGCCGCGCCAACGGCGAGGCGGGCGGGACGCGCGCGAAGCGACGCCTTCGGGTCGGCGAGGGCGAAGGTGACCAGGCCGATCGCCATGTTGACGGCGGTGAACGGGTGGATCAGGACCACCAGCGTGCCCAGCACCGCGACCGCGGCGAGCGCACACCAATCCTCGGGCCGCGCCCGATAGCGTAGGAACGCGTCCCAGACGAGCAGCATGAGGGCCGTCCCCATGACGCTGGGGTAGCTCATGCTGCACGAAAGGGAGTAGAGCCCGAGGAAACCGCTCCACGCGGTGGGGCGCAGCCCCCAGAGGAGAAGCGTGAAGACGAGCGCCAGCACCGCTACGAGCGGCCCGCCGCCGAGGTTCCGGCAGAACCGTCGTAGCGCGAACAGCAGCAGTGCGACATTGACGATGCCGGCGCATTCCAGCACGGTCTGGGGATGTGCGCCGGTAACCGCCTTGACCGCTCCCAGCAGCACCGCGTACGGGGAGTAGTAGGGGCTGCCGGAAGCCGCGCCGACCAGCGGGTCCTTGGGGATCCACAGGTCGCGCGCCAGCGCGTGCACCGTCGCGAGGTGCAATTCGAAGTCGCCGACCCAGGTGTGCCGCAGTGTAACCAGCACGGCCCATAGCCCGACAGGTACCGCCGCGACGAAGTAAGGATCGCGCCACCATCGGTGGCGGCTCCGCGCTTGGTCATCGTTCCGGCGGGTTCCGGGCGTGAACTGCGGCTCCTGAGCGGGTTCGTCGATCACCCGGTCGAATCCGGGGCTGGGGGGACCCTGGTGCATCTGGTGCTTTCTGATACGGCAGAACCACTGCGGCTTGAGGGGTTCGCTTTTCCGGCAGCGCTGGTACGCCGACCTGCGGCTTGGCTGTGGGGGTGATCACATTCGAGCGAGCGGGGGCTGGATGCCACTGGTGACGAATTCACTACCGCCCCCGTGGGGACGGTCGCGGTCAGTGGATCGTCGAGCGACGCCGCACAAATCGCGTTGAGCTGTCACGACCGACCTCACTGGAAACGTCACTCGGTGTTACCCCCGCCCGCATGCATAATTGGGAAGAAACCACCAAGATACACGCGGATGAGGATTATAGCATGCACTATCTACATAAGATGCAAATCAGAAATCACGTAGATAAGGGATATGTCCCTTACAAGCGCTGACGGCAGTCCAGCAGCAGATCGTGTTCTCGCCGGCGGAACCCACGGGGACCCTGACGGCCACGGCGGGACGGCAGTGGCGGTGCCGGTGGGGAGATCGCGGCGGCGGGTGCTCAGAAACCGTTCGGTGATCCGGTCCGGATCGGCTCAGACGTGGCGACGGCCGGTGAGCCGGTCCAGCCGGTACGCCAGCCCCCATCCGGTGAGCCGCCGGAACGCCTCCCACATGATCGCTCGGCTCATCTTCGAGTTGCCGCGCGTGCGCTCGACGAAGGTGATCGGCACCTCGGCGATCCGGAGGTCGTGACGTACGGTGCGCAACGTCAGGTCGACCTGGAAGCAATAGCCCTGCGAGGTCACGTCATCGATGCCGATCTTCTGCAACGTCGTGGCCCGGTAGGCGCGGAAGCCGCCCGTCGAATCGCGCACGGAAATGCCCAGCATGAGCCGCGCGTAGGTGTTGGCTCCCCGCGACAGCACCTCGCGGTTCTTCGGCCAGTTCTCCACCTGTCCGCCACGCACCCACCGGGACCCGATCACCAGATCGTTGTCCTGGAGCGCGCTCAGCAACCTCGGCAATTCCTCGGGCTGATGCGACCCGTCGGCATCCATCTCCACCAGGACGTCGAACCCACGCTCCAGGCCCCAGCCGAACCCGGCGACATAGGCGGCGCCGAGCCCCTCCTTGCCGGCCCGGTGCAGCACATGCACCTGGCCGTCCTCCGCCGCGATCCGGTCCGCGATCTCACCCGTGCCGTCCGGGCTGGCGTCATCGGCGACCAGCACCTCGGCCGCGGGCACGGCCACGCGGACGCGGTGAATGATGATCTCCAGGTTCTCCCGCTCGTTGTACGTCGGTATGACCACCAAAACCCGCCCGCAGTCGCTCACGCTGTCCACCCTCGAATCCCCTGCATGTCCGTGTACTCCAGTAGCGGCCGCGCCGCCGCGAACCCGACGACGCCGCAACTCGATGGGGCGCGGGCCGAGTTGATCGGCAAGCGTACGCGACATGAAGACGAGCGCGGAATGAGAGCATGATCCCGCCACCGGTGTCAGCCGGACAGGAGTTCCAGCGCGAGCTCGAGGCCGGCGGCGTGTCGTTCCTCGAGTGTGGTGTCGGTGTCCTGAAGCATGAACATGGCGGCGTTGACGGAGATCAGGGCCATCGCTGACTTGAGCTGGACAATGGCCGGCGCGTCCTGGTCCGTGAGCATGCGGGCTATGGCCCGGAAACGGTCCTGCAGCTTCTCGCCCACGGCCAGTTCGCTCATGGTCGACTTGCTGTCCTGGATGAACCGCATCATGCCGGTCGGCCGCTGGCAGGTCAGGCGGGCGTAGCGTCGGATCAGCTCCCGCCGGGTCTCCAGCGTGCGCGGCTGCTCCCGGCCCCAGACGATGATCTCGTCCATGCCCGCGATGAGGTCGTCGAAGAGACTGACGACGATGTCCTCTTTCGTCCGGAAGTGGTAGTACAGCGCGGCCTTGGTGACGTCGAGTCGCTCGGCGATCTCGCGCAGCGAGGTCTTGTCGTATCCATGCTCGGCGAACAGCTCGAGCGCGA
>JAOPYL010000156.1 GCA_025964625.1 Actinoallomurus sp.
GATCTCGGCCAGGCGATCGCGCTCGGGAGTGGTCACGTGCTCGTTGTGCGCGGCGAACACCATCACGACCGGTTCGGCGCCGAGCCGCCTCGCGGAGAACGTCATGGCCTCGAGCGATACACGGTCCAGCCAGTGCACGTCGTCGGCCCAGCACAGCACCGGGCCGGCCCCGGCCGCCTCGGTCAGCAGAGCGTGCACGGCGGTGTAGAGCGCAAAAGGGTCGTCAGTGCCGCCACCTCCCGCGAACACCGGCGCCAACGCCTTGGCCTGGTGCTCGGGTAGTCTTCCGACCAGGTCCGACACCGGCCGCAGCAGCCGGTGCAGGCCGGCGAAGACGAGTGCGGACTCCTGCCGGATCCCGCGGACGCCCAGCGTCAGGAAGTGCGGGGCCGCCCTGCGCACGGCGCACTCCAGCAACGCGGTCTTCCCCATGCCGGGCTCGGTCAGGATGGACAGCGCGCCGCCCTGCCCGGCGCGTGCCCGGCCGAGCAGCTCGTCCAGCACGGCGAGCTGATGGTCTCGCCCACGCAACACCAGGGACACACCGACAGTGTTACGCGCCGGTTAACGAAGAGAAAGAAGATCCTGGATTCGGGTCCCGGCGACGCGTCCGAATGTCATCGGCGCTGATGCCCGGCGATGGGACGCCCCGGCGCGGGGCGTGTTGCCCCGCGCCGGGTGGGGGTCAGTGGATGGGGACGGCGGCGGTGTAGATGTCCTCGTCGTTGGCGATGGAGGCGTTCGACGCGGAGGCGTTGCACAGCTGCGGCGGGTGGCCGGGGGTGGCGGTCCCGGGGCAGAGGAACAGCGCCGCGTTGCGGGTGTCGGACCAGGTCGGGTACGCGGTCGTGGCGGTGGCGTCGACCATGATGTAGTCGCCGTAGAACTGGCCGTTGAACTGGCTCGGCGGCGGCATGCTGGACGAGGTCGCCCGGGCGTTCGTGAAGTGGGCCAGGTCCGTGGACGTGGTGACGGTGATGTCGGAGAAGCCGGTGCTCTCGTCCGAGCCGTACTCCCGGTCGTAGTAGGCGGTCACGAGCGTGCCGCTGGGGCTGAAAACGGTGCCCTGCCAGTACTGGTCACTGCGCGCCTGCCGGCTGTTGTCGCCGATGACCGGTAGCTTCCGCACGTCGGTGGTGGTGCCGGTGAACGCGGCTCCGCCGTTGGTCGAGCTCGTGAGCACGATGCCGTTGTTGCACCCACCGGCCTTCACGCCGTCGTACAGGCTGCCGAGTCCCTGGTCGAAGGGGGTCAGCCCGGCGGGCGTGCAGCCGTTGGTCTCGTTGGAATCCCGGTTGATGTACGAGCCGGTGGTCACGACGATCCGCTTGGGGTCGGCCGGGTCCACGGTGACGTTCGGGTAGTTCGTCGCGCGGAAGACCGAGTTGGCGCCGGCGCCCTTCTCCGGTACGCAGTCGCGGCCGGGGTCCTTGCCGGCGCCCTGGTAGGTGTCACAGTCCGGCAGGTCGTAGTAGTCGGCCGCCTTGACCGGGGCGGAGAAGGTCTGGCCTCCGTCGGAGGAGTGCGCGGCGAAGACCTGGAACCGGTTGTCACTGCCCGGGTTGGCGGTGTTGTAGTTCGCCCACACCACGTACAGCGTCCCGTCCGAGGCGGTCACGGGCTGGGAGAACTGGTTGTCGTTGCAGCGCCCGCGCGGGGTCGGGATGCCGTACGTCTGGGCGCACAGCGAGGAGTCGGCGCTGACCAGGACGGGGGTGCTGAAGTGCTCGCCGTAGTCGCCCGAGTTCGCCTCATAGATGTAGGCCGTGCCGTCTTCGGCGTAGGTGGTCCAGGTCACGTAGACGCGGTCGCGGTAGGGGCTCTTGACGTGGTTGTCGACGGTCATGAGCTGCTTGTCGAGCAGGAAGTTGCCGGCGCCCGCGGTGTCGTTGTGCTCGGCCACGGGACGCCCGGTGAAGTTGAACGAGGCCCCGCCGGTGCCCGTGGAGCGGTAGATGTAGAAGCCGCTGGACTGGTCGGCGTCCGGCGACACCCCGTTGCCGCGCTTGAACTCCTGACACGACAGGTACGCGTTGCCACGAGTGTCCCAGGCCGCCGAGGTGTCCCCGCTGGACTGGAAGTACTCCCGTGCCGTACCGAAGGCCCCGCCTCTGACGAACCCGTTGGGGGTGGTGGCGTCCGCCCAGGCCCCTCCGCCGTCACGGGAGTAGGAGACGCCGCAGGTGCCGTCGCCGCGCCGGTAGTCGTTGTAGGTCGCGATGACCTGCTTGTGGTTGTTCGGGTTGACGGCGACCCAGGTCTCGTTCTGGGCCTGCCCGCGCCCGGCCAGGTCGGGGTCGGAAATGTTGAGGCAGTTCTGGTTGACCTTGACGTTGTCGCCACGGCGACCGTCGCAGCCGGGCGTCGCGGCGGGCTTCGCACCGGTGAGAGCCGTCCGGCTCCCCTGTTGCGGCCCCAGTGCCTCGGCCAGTGCGCCCGACACATGGCGCTTCTGAACCGCGGTGAGCTTGTCGTACCCGAATCCCTGGGCACTCGCGCCCGGCGGCGCGAGACCGAGCCCGCCGAGGAGAAGCGCGCAGATTCCGATAAGGCTGAGCGGGCGGGCTGTTCGCATCGCTACCTCCATGGGGCGTCGTCGCCTGGGGCGCGGTGACAACGCCCGTGGCCGGACGGTAGATCCACTGCGGCAGCCGGGCAATGCGCAGAGGTCGCATGTGGCCACGGTCGGCCAGCCTCACCGATCCATCGGATCGGACGCCCGGCTTCGGCTATCGGTCCGGTTCCGGGCCGGATCTTTGTCTTGGTCAGCCCGATGGCGTGGGTAGTGTCACGGCCATGAGCAGCAGGCCTACGCGACCAGCCCGATGGGCGTCGCTCGGCGGCCTGCTGTTCCTGGCCCTCATGGCGGCCGGTCTGTTCGCGATGCACGGGCTGCAGCCGTCGGCCAGCCCGATGGACATGCCAGGCGTGCCCCTGGTGGCCTCGGCGGACATGCACGCCGCCGACACCGGCCACGCGGGCGGACACTCGTCACAGCATCATTCCCCCGGCCATCAGCATCCGGGCGGGCAGATGTGTCTCGGCCTGCTCGTCATCGCGGCCCTGTTCCTGCTCTCGGCCGTGCTCATCCGCCGCGCGGCGTGGCGTTCCGGCCTGCGCCGTCCGGCCGGGCCCGCACACGAACGCAGGGGCCGGCCACCCCGGCCACCTCCCTCGATCTACCGGCTTTCCGTACTGCGGCTGTGACAGGGGCCCGGGCTCATACGAGCCACGACGCCTCTCTCGAGCACGTCTGGACACGGAAGGTCGAACACCCATGAAGCGTGCGCATTCTCTTCTCATCGTCCCGGTCGCCGCACTCGCCCTCACCGCATGCGGCGGCGGCACGACCGACTCCGGTCACTCCATGGGCGGTCACTCGATGGGCGCCAGTTCCGCGTCGGCGCCCGCGGGGCACAACTCCCAGGACGTGATGTTCGCGCAGATGATGATCCCCCACCATCGGCAGGCGATCGTCATGGCCGAGCAGGCCGCCACCAGGGCATCCTCCCCGGAGGTCAAGAAGCTCGCCGCGCAGATCGAACACGCCCAGGGACCGGAGATCCAGAAGATGACCGGCTGGCTGAAGGCATGGGGCGTCGCGGTGCCCTCCGGCGACATGAAGATGGGCCACGGTGACGGCATGATGTCCGAGCGGGACATGAAGAAGCTCGGCACGCTGTCCGGTAAGGACTTCGACAAGGCGTTCCTGCAGATGATGATCAAGCACCATCACGGCGCTGTCACGATGGCCAGAACCGAGCAGGCCAGCGGTTCGTTCGCCGACGCCAAAGCCCTGGCCGACTCCATCGTGACCTCGCAATCCGCCGAGATCACCACCATGCGGCACCTGCTCGCCCAGATGTAGCGGAAACGCCGGGGAGGTCTCGCCGGCGGCGGTCAGCCGGCGGGCACCTCGGTGTCGGTCCGGGCGTGCACCTCGTCTGGGGTGTCGCGCAGGCCGAGCCGCAGGTGTTCGACGTGGAACAGGGCTTGCTCCAGCAGCTCGGCGACATGGTGGTCATACAGTGCGTACACCACCGAGCGGCCGCGGCGCTCGCCGGTCACCAGGCCGAGGTTGCGCAGAAGCCGTAGCTGGTGCGAGCAGGCGGACTGCTCCATCTCCACCGCGGCCGCCAGTTCGGTGGCGGCGCAGGGCCCCTGCTGCAGCCGGGCCAGGATCCGCAGCCGGGAGGGGGCGGCGAGGGCCTGCAACGTGGCGGCGACGTCAGAGGCGCCGACCGCGTCCAAACGCTCGCGCGCGGTGGCCGGGTTCCTGCGATCGACTCCATGACCCATGACGTCATCATATCGGGAACACATGAAGACGTGTTCATTCATTCCTGTATTGTGAGTGGAGTCGTTCCGAAACGCCCTGCGAAGGACCACCGCTTGCCATGACGTCCATCCTCACCCGTCCTCCGGCCACGGCGCCGGCCACGCGGGGTGCCGCTCCCAAGCGGCGCACACCGGTGTTCGCGCTGACCGAGGCCCGTTGGGCCGCCGCGGCCACCGTCGCGTTCCTGCTCGCACTGCCGCTGGAGCTGACAGGGGTGACCGCCTGGGTCTGGGGGCCGCTCTATGTCCTGTCCTACCTCACGGGCGGATGGGAGCCGGCCTGGGCCGGATTGCAGGCGCTGAAGGAGAAAACCCTTGACGTCGACCTATTGATGATCGTGGCCGCCATCGGGGCGGCGTCGATCGGCCAGGTGATGGACGGCGCCCTTCTGATCGTCATCTTCGCGACCTCCGGAGCGCTGGAGGCGCTGGCCACCGCCCGGACACAGGACTCGGTACGCGGCCTCCTCGACCTGGCCCCGACTACCGCGACCCGGCTGGCCGACGACGGCAGCGAGCAGAACGTGGCCACGCAGGACCTCGCCGTCGGCGATACGATCTTGATTCGCCCGGGCGAGCGGGTCGGCGCCGACGGCCGCGTCCTGGACGGATCCAGCGACGTGGACCAGGCGACCATCACCGGTGAGCCCCTTCCCGTCGCCAAGCGGGTCGGCGACGAGGTCTTCGCCGGCACCCTGAACGGCACCGGCGCGCTGCGGGTCAAGGTCGAGCGCGATGCCTGTGACTCCGTCATCGCCCGGATCGTGGCCATGGTCGAGGAGGCGTCGACGACCAAGGCGCCCACCCAGCTGTTCATCGAGAAGGTCGAGCAGCGCTACTCGGTCGGCATCGTGGTCGCCACCCTGGCCGTATTCGCGATTCCGCCGGCGTTCGGCGCGGAGCTGACGAGCTCGCTGCTGCGGGGGATGACCTTCATGATCGTGGCGTCACCGTGCGCGGTGGTGCTCGCCACCATGCCGCCGCTGCTGTCCGCCATCGCCAACGCCGGACGGCACGGCGTGTTGGTGAAGTCCGCCGTGGTGATGGAGCGCCTCGGCCAGGTCGACGCGGTCGCCCTCGACAAGACCGGCACACTGACCGAGGGCACCCCCCGTGTCACCGACATCCGCCCCCTGGCCGGGAGCGGCCTCAGCGAGGAGACGCTGCTGAGGCTGGCGGCGGCGGCCGAGCACCCCAGCGAACACCCGCTGGCTCGCGCGATGGTCGACGCCGCCCGCGAGCGCGGCCTGGACATCCCGGTCGCCGAGGACTTCTCCTCCACGCCCGGCATCGGCGTGAGGGCCACCGTCGACGGCGCCGTGGTCGCGGTCGGTGCCCTCGCCCGGCTGCTGAACGACGCCCAGCACCCGCGCGCCGTCCGCGTGGCCGCGGTCGCGGCGGAGCTGGAAGACGGTGGCCGTACCGCGGTCCTCGTCGAACTCGATGGCACACCGATCGGGATCGTGGGCATCGCGGACCGCCTCCGCGCCGACGCCGCGGCCACGGTCGCCGCCCTCACCGCGCTCACCGGCAGCGCCCCGATGCTGGTCACCGGCGACAACCCGCGCGCAGCCACCCGCCTCGCCGACGAGGTCGAGATCACCGACGTACGCGCAGGCCTGCTGCCGCAGGACAAGGTCACCGCCGTCCGGCAACTGGAGCGGAGCGGGCGAAAAGTGCTGGTGATCGGCGACGGCGTCAACGACGCCCCGGCCCTGGCCGCAGCCCATACCGGCATCGCGATGGGACGGGCCGGCTCCGACCTGGCACTGGAGACCGCGGACGCGGTCATCGTGCACGACGAACTCGCCAACGTACCGACCGTGGTGGCGCTGTCCCGCCGGGCCCGCAGCCTGGTGGTACAGAACCTCATCATCGCCTCGGTGTTCATCTCAGGCCTGGTCATCTGGGATCTGGCCGGACACCTACCTCTGCCGCTCGGCGTCCTCGGGCATGAAGGCTCGACCGTCATCGTCGGCCTCAACGGCCTGCGGCTACTACGGGACGCCGCCTGGCGTGACGCCGCCGCCTTCCCTGAGTGACGACGAGACCGGACTGCGAAAGGCGGCCACCGCGCGGCCGCCCTTCACACAAGGTCAGACCTCAGCAACAGCCTCCCGCGGTGGCCTTGTCAGGCTCCTCTGGCTGGTCGGCCGGGTTGCGGCACGCCGCTTCCGGGAGGCCGTCCTGACTCTTTCCGAGGGTGTCGGCGTCTGCTTTCACCACATACACCTCCCATGGTTCGGCGCCGGGTCCGTGGACCCAGACCTTGTCCTGGAGGGCATAGCAGCAGGAGGTGTCGTTCTCCTCGAACGTCGCCAGCCCCGCGTCCTTCAGGCGCTGGGTCGCGGCGGTCACCTGGTCGGTGTGCTCGACCTCGACGCCGAGGTGGTCCATCCGGGTCGGCTCGCCGGCGTCGCCTTCGAGCAGGACGAGTTTGAGCGGCGGCTCGGTGATGGCGAAGTTGGCGTAGCCGGGCCGGCGCTTGGCCGGCTCGACGCCGAACAGCTTGGAGTAGAAGGCGATGGAGCCTTCCAGGTCGGCGACTCGGAGGGCGAGCTGGACGCGGGACATGAGGCGTTACTTTCCTTTCGGGGGACAGGTGAACCGGTCAGATGCGGTAGCCGAGGCCGGCCACGGTCGCGCGGGTGACCCCTGCTTCGACGAGCTTCTAATCAGCGGCACGTCGTGAGTTTGCGCCTGGACATAGATAGGTGTCAAATTAGAGGCATGTCTAAACAAGGGCTGCCGCTCGTGGATGTCGCGGTGGGTGAGTGCTGCGCGCCGCTGGTCTGCGAACCGCTGAACGCCGCCGAGGCCGAGGAGCTGGCGCCGCTGTTCAAGGCGATCGCCGATCCCGCCCGGTTGCGGCTGCTGTCGTTGATCGCCTGCCATGAGGGTGGAGAGGCGTGCGTCTGTGACCTGACCGCGGCCTTCGAGTTGACGGCGCCGACGATCAGCCATCACCTGAAGGTGCTGAAGCAGGCGGGGCTGATCGACTCCCAGCGCCGGGGCACATGGATCTACTACTGGATCAACCCGGCCGCCCTGCAGCGGCTCTCGGCGATCCTCGGCCCTCGCCAGATCACCGGGATGGTGCCGGCGTGACCGCCACCGGAGAACAGATGCCACCGGCACCGGCGGTCGAGGCCGCGGTGGTCGGCCGGTTGTCGGTGCTGGACCGGCTCCTGCCGGTGTGGATCGCCGTCTCGATGGTCGTGGGGGTGCTGGCCGGCCGCGCGATCCCGGGCCTGGGCAGGGGGCTGGACGCGGTGAAGGTGGACGGGATCTCGCTGCCGATCGCGGCCGGGCTACTGGTGATGATGTACCCGGTGCTGGCCAAGGTCCGCTACGACCGCCTCGACACCGTCACCCGGGACCGGCGACTGCTGATCCCTTCCCTGGTGCTGAACTGGGTCATCGGCCCGGCACTGATGTTCGCACTGGCCTGGATACTGCTGCCGGACCTGCCCGCCTACCGGACCGGTCTCATCATCGTCGGCCTGGCCCGCTGCATCGCGATGGTCGTCATCTGGAACGACCTGGCCTGCGGCGACCGCGAAGCCGCCGCCGTCCTCGTCGCCCTCAACTCGGTGTTTCAGGTCCTGGCGTTCGCTCTGCTCGGCTGGTTCTACCTGCATGTGCTGCCCGGCTGGCTCGGCCTGCACCAGACCCAGCTCAACGCCTCCACCTGGGACATCGCACGATCGGTATTGATCTTCCTGGGCATCCCTCTGCTCGGCGGCTACCTGACCCGCCGTCTGGGCGAGAAGGCGCGTGGCCGGGACTGGTACGAGAACACGCTCCTGCCCAAGATCGGTCCCGCCGCGCTCTACGGGTTGTTGTTCACCATCGTGATCCTGTTCGCCCTGCAAGGCGACGCCATCACCTCCAAGCCCTGGGACGTCGCCCGGATCGCATTGCCACTGCTCGGCTACTTCGCGCTCATGTGGGCCGGCTCGTTCGCCCTCGGCCGCCTCGTCGGCCTGGGCTACGAACGCACCGCGACGCTGGCCTTCACCGCGGCGGGCAACAACTTCGAACTGGCCATCGCGGTCGCCATCGGTACCTTCGGCGTCACCTCCGGTCAGGCGCTGGCAGGTGTGGTCGGCCCGCTCATCGAGGTGCCGGTCCTCGTCGCCCTGGTCTACGTCTCCCTGGCGCTACGGCGCCGTATCGACCCACTCGCCGCACCGGAGGCACCCGATGGCCACACCGCCTGACGACCCCGAACCCCGCAACGACCTTCCTGAGGTGCTGTTCGTCTGCGTCCACAACGCCGGCCGCTCCCAGATGGCCGCCGCGCTGCTGGACCACCACGCCGCCGGACGCGTCCGGGTCCGCTCCGCCGGATCCGCCCCCGCCGGCTCCATCAACCCCGCCGTCACCGAGGTGATGGACGAGCTCGGCCTGGATCTGACCAAGGAGTTTCCCAGACCACTGACCACCGAGGCCGTCCAGGCCGCCGACGTGGTCATCACCATGGGCTGCGGCGACGCCTGCCCCATCTTCCCGGGCAAGCGCTATCTCGACTGGCGACTCGACGACCCGGCCGGCAGGACGCCCGAGGAGGTTCGCCCGATCCGCGACGAGATCGACCGCCGGGTCCGTACGCTTCTCACCGAGCTCGTACCGACCCGCTGACCGCGAGCCGCTGCACCGCCGCCGCGAGCAGGCTCGGTCTACAGCGGCGGTCGACGGCCGCCCGGGCGGCCATGGCCATCGCCGCACTTCACGTCGCTGCTCGCTCACCAGGGGATACAGTCCTTAAACTCCGCGCCGATCATGGGTCTGGGATATGGTAGGGAGACCGAGGAATGTTCGCGCGTTGACAGCGGAGTTGGCGTCGCCCCGGTATCTCACTACTTCGGCCTCCCAGACAGGCCAAGACAGGTCGGCGAGTATGACGCCGCAAGAGACCACCACACAGGGTTCGACCTCGGCCGTTCAGCCGCACCGCGCTCCGATGATCGACTCAGCTTCGGGACGATTCGGTTTCTTCCACCATCGACCGAGCTCAGTCTCCGGCGCATCCCGGCACTGAGAACTCACGGGCCGGCGCTCTCCTTCGAAGACGACGCCCGCCTCGTCACCCAACCTCCGCACGGCGGCCCAGGCCGGCCGCGCCCCACCATCTCGGATCGGAGATCCACCCATGAACCACACCACCAGTCGGGCCAGGCTGCTCAGCCGCCGCATGGCCGGTCATACCGTCATCGCGGTCCGCGGGGAACTCGACATCGCGACCACCGCGGCCCTGCGCAACCGGATACTCACCACCCTGAATGAAACGACCGCTCCAGCGATCATCGTCGACCTGTCCGGCGTGTCCTTCTGCGATGCCTCCGGACTGGCCCTCCTCGTCGGCACGCAACGCCGCGCGAACCTGCACGGCATCACCATCACCCTCGCCGCGCCCCGCGCTCATATGACGAAACTGCTGCGCATCACCGGCCTCGACCAGGCCTTCACCATCCACCCCACCCTCATCTCCGCCCAGCTCAGCCACGGACACGCACGTCACCCTGCCGCCGCGTGAACGTGAGCGACGAACCCGATCAACGATCACCAGGGGTGAGCCGGTGAGTCGCACCGAAGCCTCTGGGCCGGGCGAGCGAGCCGAGGTCGGAGGACGACTCGCGGAACCTGCCGGCTCGGGATCACCATCACGTGACAGCGGGCGCTACATATGGAAGTGCGTTCATAACATGGCCTCTAGCCGCCCGAACGTCGTGCCGGTGGATCCGGCAGTCCCCAGCCAGTGCCTGTGCGGCGATCCGGCAGACTTCATCATCGAGACGCACTGGTTCAGCGGACGTCACTCCCGGGATCCGGTGTGCGGGCGTCACGTCTCGGAGGTCGTGGGCGCCATCACGAAAGAGCAGGCCCGGCGCGACGGAGGATGACCACGTTGACGGCGTGTCTCAGACGGCTGCCTGGAGATCCCCCGCCGGTCGCACGGCTTGTCCGGGCGGGCGCTGTCCCGGTCCCGGAAGTGCCAGCCGCAGGATGCGTTTCCAGACCGAGCATGTCTGCCGGGCCAGTGAGCCTGAGGTGTAGGGGAGCCCGAATCGTTCGCACAGGGCACGGATTCGTGGTCCGATCTCGGCGTAGCGGTTGCTCGGCAGGTCGGGGAACAGGTGGTGCTCGATCTGGTGGCTCAGGTTGCCGCTCATGAGGTGCAGAAGGTCGCCGCCGTCGATGTTGCATGAGCCGAGCAGCTGGCGGACGTACCACTCGCCCCTGGTCTCGTTCTCGAGCTGGTCTTCGGTGAAGACCTGGGCGCCTTCGGGGAAGTGCCCGCAGAAGATGATGGTGTGCGCCCAGACGTTGCGGGCCAGATTCGCGGTGAGGTCACCGGCCAGGACGGGCAGAAAGCCGGGGCCTGCGAGCAGCGGGAACGCCAGGTAGTCCTTGGTGATCTGGCGCCGTACCTTGCCGGCGATGGCGCGCAGTTGGGTCCAGGCCTCTTTCGGGCTCTTCTGCCCCGCCGGTATGCGCTCGACCTCCAGGTCGTACAGCGCGATGCCGTACTCGAAGAACAGCGCGAGCAACAGGTTGTAGAACGGCTGCAGGACGTAGACCGGATGCCAGCGCTGCTCCGGGCTGACCCGCAGGAGCGTATAGCCGATGTCACGGTCCTTGCCGAGCACGTTCGTCCAGGTGTGGTGCACGACGTTGTGCGAGTGCTTCCACTGGGCGGACGGGGACGCGATGTCCGACTCCCAGGTCGTTGAGTGGATCTTCGGATCGCGCATCCAGTCCCACTGCCCGTGCAGGACGTTATGGCCGATCTCCATGTTCTCAAGGATCTTCGCAGTGGCCAGCGCCGCGGTGCCGGCGGCCCAGGCGGGCGGCAGCCAGGAGGCGAACAGCAGCGCCCGGCCGCCTATCTCCAGCTTGCGCTGGGCCGCGATGACACCGCGGATGTACTGCGCGTCCTTCTCGCCGAGGCTTGCGATCACCTCGTCGCGGATCTGGTCCAGCTCCCGGCCGAACTCCTCGATTTCAGCCGGGGTGAGAGGGGCTGTAGTGGTCATCGTCATCCTCCTGTCAAAGATCGATCTCGATCGGGCCGGCCGCGGCGGACACGCACGTCTGGACGAGGTCGCCCTCTTCACCGTGGACGTCGCCGGTACGCAGGTCACGTACCCGACCGGAGGAGAGCCGCCCCACGCAGCTGTGACAGATACCCATGCGGCAGCCGCTCGGCATGAGAACACCCGCCTCCTCTCCGACGGTCAGCAACGGCGTGCCGCCGTCGGCGTCGGTCGCCCGGCCGCTCCTGGTGAAGCGGACATGTCCGCCCTCGCCGGTGGCCGTGGGTACGGCGGGACGGAAGTGCTCGACATGCAGCCGATCAGCGAGTCCGGCCCAGTGCGCCGCGGCCTCCTCGAGCATCTCGGCCGGCCCGCAGGCCCACGCGGCACGTTCCGCCCAGTCCGGGCACAGGCCGGGCAGGTCGGCCGGCTTGAGGCGGCCCTCGCGTCGCGTGTGCCGCTCGTGCAGCCGCAGGTTCGGGAAGCGCACTGCCAAGTCTCTGAGTTCGTCGCCGAAAATGACGTCTCCGGGTGTGGGCGCGGAATGCACCAGGACCACGTCGGGCATCTCACGGCGGTTGTCATTCCGGCGCGACGCGGTACCGCGGGGAGAGATTCCCGCGTCCCCGGGCCGTGGAGTACCCCCTGCGGCTACGCCGGTCAGGAGGCTGTGCAGCATCGCCCTCACGGGCGTGATGCCGCTACCGGCCGTCAGGAACAGCAGGCGCGACGGTGGTGGCTCCGGGAGGACGAACTCCCCCTCCGGCCGGGCCAGGCCAACGATCGTTCCAGGCGCCGTCCGCCGTACGAGATGGTCGGAGACGAACCCGTCAGGGACCGCTTTGACGGTGATCGTGATACGACCGTCGGGGCGTTCCGGCGATGAGGACAGCGAGTAGGTGCGCCAATGGCGTACTCCTTCGATGTCGACGCCTATCCGGACCCACTGGCCTGGTCTGTGCGGGACCCAGTCGCGGCCGGGACGGATCACGAGGGTCGCCGCGTCGGCGGTCTCGGATCGCACGGTCTCGACCCGGCCGCGGAGTTCCTGGGCGGACCAGAGCGGGTTCAAGAGCGCGAGATAGTCATCGGGCAACAACGGCGTGGTCAGCCACTGCGCGACGCCCGCCAGCCGCCGCAGCACGGCCGGCCGTAGCCGGGAGCCGGGTGCCGTCACCGGCCGGGCGGTCAAGGAACGCTTCTCCGCGAGATGCGTACGGCCAGGACGTCAGTGGGCCGGCACCATTCGTTCGCGGAGACGTGCATGATCTTCTGATACCCGGCATACCCGCTGTGCATGCCATCGAGCGTCAACAGCACCAGCGGCACCACGAAGGCCTGCGGGTAGCAAGAGATGGCCGGTGAGCTGGAGATACAGCCGAGGATGCTGCTTGCCGGGTAAGCCGGACGCCGCTGTCGGCACTGGGCGTACGGGCGGCTGAAGCACCGGAAAGTCGTAGGCTGACGGTAACCGGGCCGATTTTGGGATGATCTGCCAGCCAGGAGAGTGATGGGCGAATCCAAGCCTACGGGCGAGCTCCATCTACGCATGGTCGGTCAGACGACCGATTGGAGACTGCTCGTGCACGGGGCGTCGCCTACCGAAGATGAGCTGGCGTCCTGGATGCAGGAAGGGATGGTGGCCCGGATACTGGTCGCCGAGCAAGGAAGCAACGAACCGCACACGCTGCTGGTGAACTTCTCCCATGTTGTGTCCGCCCGGCTTTTTCCAGTGATGCACACCGGGCGAGGCGTGCATTTCTGACGTGGTCCGGGGCCGGCATCCAGGCACGACGACCGTCTGACGTATGGTGATCACTTAGCTACGTCCTGTCAGAGCGTGCCCGCATCATGACCGGTCCGCTATGACTCAACCCACCGCATGATCGGGGAAGGCCACGATGCCAGGCACGTCTCGTCCGAGGTCCACCGCCGAGCTACTGATGGAGTTGGAGCCGGTCGTCGCGACCGAGCTCGACCGTCACTTCGCCACGGCCAAGGAGTGGTTCCCCCACGACTATGTGCCGTGGAGCGAGGGCCGCAACTTCGACGGCCTGTTCGACGGCGACCCGTGGTCGCCCGAGGACTCCAAGGTCTCCCCCGCCGCGCGAGAGGCGCTGGTGGTGAACCTCCTCACCGAGGACAACCTGCCCGGTTACCACCGTGAGATCGCGACGATGTTCGGCCGCGACGGCGCGTGGGGCACCTGGGTGAACCGCTGGACGGCCGAGGAGAACCGGCACGGCATCGTCATCCGTGACTACCTCACGGTCACCCGGGCCGTCGACCCGGTCGCGCTCGAGCGGGCACGTATGACGCACATGCAGGGCGGCTACCAGGCCGACCACCCCGACAAGGCACTCCACAGCATCGCCTACGTCTCCTTCCAGGAACTGGCGACCCGTGTCTCCCACCGCAACACCGGCAAGGCCTCCGGCGATCCGGCGTGCGAACGGCTGCTCGCGCGGGTGGCCGCGGATGAGAACCTGCACATGCTCTTCTACCGGAACCTGGTGGCCGCGGCCTTCGAGCTCTCTCCGGACGAGACGATGCGGGCCGTCACCGATGTCGTGACGAACTTCCAGATGCCCGGCCACACCATCGACGGCTTCCTTCGCAAGTCCGTCGCCATCGCCAACGCCGGCATCTACGACCTGCGTCTGCATCTCGACGACGTGCTCTCCCCGATCCTGCGCCAGTGGAACGTCTTCGAGATGGAAGGCCTGGACGGCGATGGAGAGAAGGCACGCGAAGAGCTGTCGCAGTTCCTCGAAGGACTCGACGCGGCAGCGACCCGGTTCGTGGACCGCCGCGCTGAGCGCCGGGCCAGGCAGGCCGCTCGCAAATAGCCAGGTCATCAGGAACCGGACATCACCGCGGCTCCGTCCCACATAAGGCCGGCCTCCGAACGGGCACGGCGATCGGAGCCGTACGCCCCTGTCAGGGCACGATGAGCACTGGGCACTTCGCGTGACGGGACACCTCCTCGGCGACGCTGGACCGACCCAGCGCAGACGGCCAGCCGTGGTGCCGGGAACCCAGCACGATCAGCGCCACATCCAGGTCCCGAGCCTGTTGCAGTACGGCTGGTGACGTGTTCCCCGGCGTACTTTCCAGCAGGGTGCCCTCGGCGTGCACGCCCGCCGCGGAGAGGGCGGCTACGGCGTCGTCGACCATCCGTTGCGCCACGCCGCTCGCGTGGCTCGCCACCGGTTCACCGGCCAGCGCCTGGCTTGCCAAGCCGCCCAGGATCGAGGACACGGACGGGAAGTCCATGGCCCGAACGTGCAGAACGTGCACCGTCGCGCCGGTCAGCGACGCCAGCTGACGGGTTTGGTCCAGCACCGCCTCAGCACTCGCCGTCCAATCGATCGCTGCGAGGATTCGCCTGTACATCGTCCGTCCTTTCTGGCGTAGCTCCGTTGAATCTCCGGAACGGGACAGAAAGCGACGCCTGGGGTCTTACGCCGGGCCGGCGTCCTCCGCCGGTCCTGAGCCCGCGCCACGGCGGGTTCGCCTGGGCGCGGCGGCGCCGCCGACTGCGTGGAGGTGGCGGAGCACTCCCGTGTAGGAGCGGGAAAGGGAGGTCTCGGTGTAGGAGATGCCGTGCTGTTCACAGTAGGCGCGGACGAGTGCCTGGGCGCGACGCAGGCTGGGACGCGGCATGCTGGGGAACAGATGGTGTTCGATCTGGTAGTTCAGGCCACCGAGTACGAAGTCGGTGAACCGGCCGCCGCGCACGTTACGGGAGGTCAGCACCTGGCGGCGCAGGTAGTCGACCTTCTCGTCCTTGCCCATGATGGGCATGCCCTTGTGGTTCGGGGCGAACGAACATCCCATGTAAACGCCGAACAGACCCTGCTGCACGACCAGGAAGCACACGGCCTGGATGGGGGACAGTATGAGGAACAAGGCCCCCAGATAGACGGCCGCGTGGACCAGCAGCAGGATCGCCTCGGTCAGTTTCGCCCTCGGTGACATGCGCGTACGGTCCAGGAGTGCCCGGACACCCGCCACGTGCAGGTTGAGGCCCTCCAGGAGCAGCATCGGGAAGAACAGATACGCCTGCGACCGGGCCAGCAGGGCGCCGAGTCCGCGCCGCGCGCGAGCATGGGCGTCGGTGAACGCGATGGCACCGCTGGCGATGTCGGGATCGTGCCCTTCTCGGTTGGGGTGAGCGTGATGGCGATTGTGCTTGTCGATCCACCAGCCGTAGCTCAACCCGATCAGCAGACCACCGTGCAGGCGGCCGAGTAGATCGTTCGCGCGCTTTGAACGGAAGATCTGCTTATGCCCGGCATCGTGTCCCACGAAGGCGACCTGAGTGAACATCACCGCGAGGAAGACGGCGACCAGCAGCTGCCACCAGGACCGTCCCAGCACGATGAATGCGGCCCACCCGAGGGCGAACAGAGCGAGGTTCGCCGCGATCTTCACCGCGTAGTACGCAGGCCGGCGGTTGAGCAGTCCCGCTTGCTTGACCTGACGGGACAACTCGGTGTAGTCGCTGCCATGCCCGGTCGCGGGCGGCCCTCGGCGAGCGCTCACCGCCCCGGGGTGCGTGCGGTGTATCGCGGTGTCAAAGATCATTCAGTTGCTCCTTCAGTTGTGACCGGATAGCCGGACCACGGCCGCTCACACCGCGCGCCGGTGGACATAACACCATCGCCGGGCCGACCCCGGCCGCAGCGCACGGGTCACCGGATGGTCGGTCTCTTCATAGTGCGCCAGCGCGTGCCGCCGGGGCGAGTCATCGGAGCACGCCACCCAGCCGCACGTCAGGCACACCACGAGGCCGACCCAGTCCGCACCGGCGGCTTGGCATTCCCGGCAGATGCTCGATTGAGGGGGCACCGGCACCAGCGCATCGAGATGCTCACATCGGGGCGCCGCCCCGTTCGGGCTGATGCCTCGCGCACCCAGGGACATGCCGGACCCATCCGGAACCATCAGCAACCTCTCATTCCCGCGACCGCGGGGCCGTGCCCGGCTGATCAGTTCAAGTCCACCCCCATTACGGCCGAGCGGAAACCGGCAACCCGAGCAAGCCTCATCACCTGCCCTGATCGCCAGGCGGCGTGCGCCCCAGAAGGGCGCAGCGGACGATCCTGCTTCCAGGGCTTGCGGAGATAACACTCACAGGCCGAAGCTCACCCAAGTCTGGATCGCGACCTGCGATGCGTGCGAACCTGTGCGTGAGGCGCGCCGGCCGGTCTGAGAGGCCAGGCCGGCGAGCCGCGATCGTATGTGCGACCGGCAGTGAGCGGAGGTGGCGGGCATGGAGTTTCGCCAGCTTCGTTACTTCGTGACGCTGGCCGAAGAGCTGCACTTCGGCCGGGCGGCCGCACGGGAGCACATCGTGCAGTCGGCGTTGAGTCAGCAACTGCAGCGGCTGGAACGCGAACTGGGGGTCCGCCTGCTGGAGCGCAGCACTCACCATGTCGGGCTGACCGCGGCGGGAGCGGCGTTCCTGGTCGAGGCCCGGCAGATCATCGCTCAGGTGGACCGGGCGGCGCGGGTGGCCCGTAGCGCGGCCGGATCATCTCCCAGGCTGCGCGTCGGCATCATCGACGCCAGCTACGACTCGATGCCGCAGATCCTGCACGAGGTCCAGGCCAGATTTCCGGACCTGGTGATCCACCAGGTCGAGGTCAGCGTGCCCGAGCAGTACCAGCAACTCATCGACGGCCGCCTGGACGTGGGTCTCGGCCGGGCGGCGCTCGCCCCGCCCGGGGTGGCCTCGCATCTGTTCCGCCAGGACCCGCTGGGGGTGCTGGTCCCCGACGGCCACCGCTTCACCTTCCTGGACGGCGTGCCGGTCGCCACGCTCGCAGAGGAGCCCCTGCTGCTCGCCGAGGATGCGCAGGCACCGGAGTTCAACCAGTTCGTGGTTGAGATGTGCAGGTCCGCCGGGTTCACACCGGCCGTGTACGAAGGCACCGTCGAAAGCATCCGCGCCGCCGCCGATCTGGTCGCCGGGGGACGGTGCCTTTACTGCGTTCCCTCCTCCTGCATCTCCGCCCTCCCCGGAACCATCTGGCGGCCGCTGGTCGAACCGGCATCCCACTACCCGTGGTCGATTCTGTGGCGGGCGACCGACACCTCCGATCACGTACGCGCCATCATCAGCTGCGCACGAGCGATGTCACAGCGACTGGGCTGGCTGGTGACCGCGGACCGAACGGTCGGCTGAACGCATAGCATGGCCCCCGGCGGCTTAGGTCGCGATCACCGGCTGAGCGTCCGGTCATCTGCTGATGTGATGGGCCCTGCTCAGGTTCGTGATTTCCCTACCCAGGAGATGACGCTTGGCTGGTGCCATGTACACCGCCGTCGTCCTGGTCGCCGTCGCGTCGCTGAGGGCGCTGCCACCGGCGACGCCGGTGATTCCCTCCACCACCACTCCCTCATGACCGAAGTAGCCGCACCCGCCAGCTGACCGACCGGGACGCAGCGGCTCACCGGCCACCACATCAAAGCAACCTGCACGCTCGCGACGGGAGAAGGACGATAAACACGCGCGTCAAGCAGCTCAAGCTCGGGGTCATGTCACGATCCCGCAAGGAGAACGAGCACCGGCTCCCCATCCACCCGCTGCACCTCGAGCGGATCGACGCCGACCTGCGAGAACGCATCTACCTCGAACGCGGCTACGGTGAGCCCTTCGGTGTGGCGGACGAGCGGCTGGCGCCATACGTCGCCGGGTTGCGGACCCACGCCGAGCTCGTCGCGGACTGCGATGTCGTCCTGCTGGCAAAGCCGCTGGAGCAGGACGTCGCGGAGCTGCGCGACGGACAGGTCCTCTGGGGCTGGCCGCATTGCGTGCAGAACGCGGAGCTCACGCAACTGGCCATCGACCGGCGGCTCACGCTGATCGCCTTTGAGGCGATGAACCACTGGACCACCGACGGCGGGTTCAGCCTGCACGTCTTCCACAAGAACAACGAGCTCGCCGGCTACTCCTCGGTGCTGCATGCCCTGCAGCTCATCGGGACGACGGGCAACTACGGCCGCCGGCTTCGGGCGGCGGTGATCGGCTTCGGAGCGACCGGCCGGGGCGCGGTGACCGCCCTCAGCGCGCACGGCGTGCATGACGTTCACATCCTCACCAACCGTGGCGTCACAGCGGTCGCCTCACCGATTCACTCCGCGCGGATCATACGGTTCGAGCACGACACCGGCGATCTGAGCCACAGCCATGCGCTGTGCGATGGCGTCCGGGTCCCCTTGGGGCCGTTCCTGGCCGAGCACGACATCGTCGTCAACTGCGTGCTGCAGAACCCCGGCGCACCGCTGACCTTCGTCACCCACGAGGGATTGGCCGCCTTTGCTCCGGGCAGCCTCATCGTCGACGTGTCCTGTGACGAGGGGATGGGCTTCAGCTGGGCGCGACCCACCTCGTTCACGGAGCCGATGTTCACGGTGGGCGACAACGTCCACTACTACGGTGTCGACCACAGCCCGTCCCTGCTGTGGGAGTCCGCCACCTGGGAGATCAGTGAGGCATTGCTGCCGCACCTGCGGACGGTGCTCACCGGCCCGTCGGCGTGGGACGCGGACCAGACCGTACGGCGGGCCATCGAGATCCGCGACGGCGTCATCCAGAACCCGGACATCTTGTCCTTCCAGCACCGTTCGCCGCACTACCCGCACCCGCGCGCCGCTGAGGACCGGCTACGCACCTCACTGTCCGGGATCGATCGTTAATACCGCCGTGGTGACCACGCCCATGGGGCCACCCTCCATGCACTCTGGACAGCGAAGTTCACGATCTACGGCCAGAGGCTCGTGATTTGCCAGGAAATCACGGTCGGAGCACACCTTCACCCGTGCCGAACAGACATGTCAGCGAGTTTTTTGCGAAATACCATCAGGATATTGCACAGATCCATCGGCCGTCTTAGGGTGTGCTCAGCTCGAGGCCGCCGACGCGTACGGCTCTACGGCGGTTGACCCCCCACCCCCGCCGGGGTTCGTTGTCAGCGCGTCCCTGATGACGCGATGACTCCGGCTCTTCGTGAAGAAGGGTTCAGCGATGGTGACATCACGTCATCGCCCCACTGAAGGCAGATTCCCGGTTCGCTCGACGGCCAAGGTCGTGGCGCTCACGGTGACGACGGCCCTGGCCCTCGTCGGGAGCGTGCTCGCACTCCCGGTCTGGTCGTCCGGGGCCGCCGCCGCGACCGCGGCCGACTCGCCATGGTCGTTCCCGGGGCGCGGCGCGAACGTGCCGTTCACCGAGATCGAGGCGGAGGACGCGGCCACCAACGGCACGGTCATCGGCCCCGACCGCGTCTACGGCCATCTTCCCTCGGAGGCATCGGGCCGCAGGGCGGTGACCCTCGACGCGGTCGGCAAGTACGTCGAGTTCACGCTCACCAAGCCCGCCAACGCGATGTCGGTGCGCTACAGCGTGCCCGACAGCGCCTCAGGGACCGG
>JAOPYL010000176.1 GCA_025964625.1 Actinoallomurus sp.
CGTCCCCGCTCCCGAACGGCCCAGCCACGAGCGGAACTCGGGCAGCGCGTCCGATGAGACCCGGTCGGAGCCGCCCCAGCCGGGAGCGGCCGGCCGGCCCACCACGGCGAGCCCGGCCACGGCGAGCGCGACACACGACACGGCGGCCGGGGGTGCGGCCGCCTTCCAGCGCTCCGGCAGCCGTACCGCCCGCGCGCCCAGCCACAGCGCCGCCATGCCGCCCAGCACGAAAGCCGGGAAGACGGGATACCAGTACCGCAGCAGCTGCAGGCGGAGCTTGGGATGGGCCGGGTTCAGCACACCGCCGAGCAGGGTGAGCGGTACCCACAGCAGCAGGATCCACAGCGCGAACACGCCAGCATGCCGCGCCTGCGCCGTGACGGCACCGCGGAGGCGGTGGCCGGCCACCGCCAGACCGGCGGCGAGCGTCAGCGCGAGCAGCAGCAGGAGGCCGGGCCCCTCGGCCACCTTCCCGAGCTGCTGCGGCAGCCGCCACAGGTACACCCACAGCGGCAGGTTGTGGAAGGTCTTCGCGACCGCGGGGGCCGAGGGCAGGTTGCCGAGCCCGGAGCTGGCGTGCAGCCGCTTGAGGGGATCGCCGTACAGCTGGGCGTTGAGGACCATCTCGCCGAGACCGGTGAGCACCACCGGCACGAACGCCCAGAGCCACTCCCACCGGGCCACGCGCCTCCACAGCAGCACGGCGGCCAGCGGCCAGACGAAGACGATGAACTCACGGGTGAGGTAACTCCATCCCAGCAGCACGCCGGCCACGGTGAGCCAGACCCGCCGGTGGACGAGCAGGCCCTCGCGGATCCCGACCGTCAGGGCGACGGCGGCGGTGAACAGCGCGGTGGCCGGCAGGTCGGGCAGCAACTCGGTGCCGGCGACGACGATGAGCCCGACGCAGCCGAGCACGACGGCCGACAGCGCGCCCACGAGGCGGCCGAACATCATGCATCCGATCGCGTACACGGAGGCGAAGAGCAGCAGCGCCGCCGCCACCGGGAACGCGTGGTAGGTCACCTCCGAGTACCCGAACACCTTCATCGCCAGCGCGGTCGGCCCGGTGAGGCCGATGCGCAGGTACTGGTGGTCGAAGATCGGGTCGTGGGGGCGTGACGGGAACGACCGCGCCGCGTCCATGTAACGGCTGTGGTCCACCGGCTGCGGCACCGACAGGTCCCACAGCAGCAACGCGGCGTACAGCATCACCAGCACGGCGCCGAGCAGGACCTCCGGCCGCCGCGCGGGGGAGGGGCGCCGCGCGGTGACGGCTTCGGACTCGATATTCAGCATCAGAACAGCACGCGCTCCTCGGGAGATCCATGGAAGGCGACCCGGCCGTGCCGCATCAGCTCCGTGTCGCTGACCTTCCACGTGTGCGCCTCGCGGTCCCCGCGCACGGACACGAAGTTGAAGCGGTCCGCGGAGTAGATCCCGGCGTTCTCGCGCAGAGCCCGCTGCAGCAGGTCGCTGTCGACGGCGCGGGGCAGGTCGGCGAAGCGCAGTTTCCGGAGCACGTCGCCGTCCGCGAGGATCGTGCCGCCCTGGATGAGCTCCGCCTCGGTGTGCTCCAGGTGCGGGAAGCGCAGCAGGGTGACGCCGTGCGTCCGCATCTCGCAGTAGTGTGCGCCCTTCCCGACGAGGCCGGCGGTCGTGTAGTCGAAGGTGTACGCCAGGTCGCTCAGGTAGTGCGCGCCGTAGAGGTTGTCATCGTCCATCTTGGCCAGGTACGCGCCGTCGGCGGCGTCGATACCGAGGTTGAGGACCGACCCGAGGCTGAGTGAGGCGTCGGCCGTCAGCACGACGACGTCCTCCAGCCCGGCCGCCCGCGCCTTCTCCGCCACGCCGTCCGCCGGGATGCCGTGGAGCACCAGCACGAGCTGCAACGGCCGGTGGACCTGCTGTGCCACCTGTTCGAGGGCGTGGTCGATCTGCTCGGGCCGGTTGGTGGGCAGGATCACCGAGATCGAGCGTTCGCGGCGTGGGCGGGAGACCCCGGCGGCCGACAGCAGCGAGTCGGCCCGGTGGCCGTACAGGTGCCTGCCGAACACCTCGCGCATGGCCAGGTGCCCGGTGCGGTCACGCAGGTCGGCGTTCTTCATCAGGTCGACGAGCGCCTCGGTGGTCTGCTCCGGCGCCGACGACAGCCGTACGAGATCCCCGAAGACGTTCTCCAGCGCGCGGGAATGACCGGAGACGACCGGTGTGCCGCACGCGGACAGCTCGAACACCCGGCGGGCGCACATCGTCGGCGACTCGGTCACCGAGTTGACGTTGAGGAAGATCTTGTACGCCTTGTAGGCCGCGAGCATCCGCTCGTACGGCAGCGAGCCGACGATGAAGTCGGTGTACTCCGGCGGGAAGGTGAAGTCGGGGTCGTCGGAGATGCGGCTGTAGATGTGCAGGTCGAACTCGCGCGCCGGGGCGAGGACGGTGTCCATCTGCGCGGCGCGCTCGGGGTACTTCCTGGTGTGGTACGTCCCCGCGAACGCGACCTCGTGTCTGCGGCCGCCGGGGACCGCGACCGGGTTGTGGATGCGCGGCTGCGCGCCGAACGGCAGGAGCGCGACCCGGTCGTGGCCGAGCGCCTCGACGTACCGGGGGATGCAGTCGGAGTCCACGGTGAAGACCCGGTCGAACAGCTTCGCCGTCTCGATGAAGCGTTCGAAGTTGGGCGGGTCCTCCTTGTTCCAGAACACCGTGGGGATGCCCTGCTCCGCGCACCACGCGACCAGGTCGCGGACCGGCTGCCTGGGGGCGCCCGCCGCGCTCATCATGGTCGCCCAGCGGCCGTCGTTGCCGTGCCAGGCGGACTCGGCGAACAGCATCGCGGGCCGTTCCCGTTCGAGTACCTCGCGCCAGTCGTCCGGCCCGAACTGGATCTGCTGCCACTCGTAGCGGAAGGCGGTGGCGGAGAACACGTCGAGGATCACCGCGACCTTGACGTCCCGGGCCACCGGCCCGTCCGGGATGACGACGTCGGGGATGTCGACCGAGGAGTAATGGCCGGACAGGTCCGGGGAGCCCGCCGTCGTCTCCGGTTCGGGTTCTTCCAGGCGCGGCGAGGACTTGAGCGCGGTCGCGACGTTCCGCGGCAGCCGCAGGGCGTCCGCCGGGCGCTTCGCGCTCCACAGCGCCTCGCCGAGCCGCCACCACTTGCGGTTCTTCGCCGACTTCAGCTGCCAGGTCACATAGTCCGTGCGGTAGGACTGATGCGCCAGCCGCGCCTCCAGGTTCTTCATCCGCGCGTTGACCTGTTCGTACCGCGCGATGGCGACGTCGTAACGCCGCATCTTCTCCTTCTCGGCCTGCACCGCCTCCTGGATGGCGATCAGCGCCCGCTCCATGAGCGGTTGCGACTCCACGATGAGGCGGTCCGGGTCGGCCATCGGCATGGGCCGCGCCCGCACCCGCAGGTACTTGTCGACGATGTCGAGGCTCTCCACCGAGACGTACGGCGCCAGCAGCCGCACCAGCGAGTCCACGTAGAACGTGGCGTGGTGGTCGTGGTGCCGGCTCAGGCCGAACGGCGTCGTCAGCACGAGCAGGCCGTCGGGGCGCAGAACCCGCGCCGCCTCGGCCAGCAGCGGTGAGGCGTCCTCGGAGTGCTCCACGATCTCGCCCATCAGGACCGTGTCAAAGGAGCCGTCCGGGACGTCGAGGGCGGTTCCGTCGGCGACCAGGAAGTCGAGCCGCTCGCGTACGTCCTCGGGTTCGCCGTCGCGCTCGGACCGCGCGTACTCGACGCGGTCGGCCTGGATGTCCACGCCGAGCACGGTCAGGCCGCGCCGGGCGCAGAGGATCGAGGCGATGCCCTGCGAGCATCCGATGTCGAGAACGTCTCCGCTGGCCTGCCCGACGAGCCAGTGGATACGATCACGAGCGACCTGTTGCGTGCTTTCAGCCCAGAGCTCGCCCTTGTAGACCTCGGAGATGCGATCGGAATTAGCCATGGAGCCTCTTGTCGTCGGGAGTGGCGCAGCGACGCTAGTCGCGTCCGGCGAACGGACGGTGTCGAGCAGGAGACGTCGGGGTAATCGACGGAGAAGAAGGTGTTCACAGTGGGCGTCATCAGTCCGGGAGTACTGGCCGCGTACGCCGCCACGGCCTTCGTGCTGATGATCAAGCCCGGGCCGGACATGCTCTTCACCCGCGGCTCCGTCGTGTACGACGCCGTACGGCTGATCGGCGCGGCGCTCCGGAGGCTCAACGTCGCGACCGGCTCGTACCCGGGTCTCGCCGCCAAGATCGCCACCACCCGGTAGATGGCATCTCCGCATCCGCCGGATACAGTGCTCGGCTGGGTTCGCGACGTCGTCGGCGGCAGGATCATCTCGATCCGCTCGATGGGCGCCGGGTCCACCACCATGCACGCCATCGACGCGGGCGACCCGCCGCGCCGGATGGTGGTGCGCCGGTTCCACGACACGGGGCGGCTGCGCACCGACCCCTGGTACGTCCCGGCCAACGAGGCCGCCGTGCTCGAGTTGCTGGACGACACCGAGGTGCCCGCGCCGCGACTGCTCGCCGCCGACTCGTACGGCCGGATCTGCGACGTGCCCGCGCTGCTGACCACGCGAGTGCCAGGGCGTCCCCCCGCGCGCCCCTGGGAGATGGACGTCTTCCTCACCGCGATGACGCAGGCCCTCGCGCGCGTCCACGAGGTGTTCCTGGAGACCGACCTCCCGGCGTATGCGCCGTACTACGACCGGGCCGTGTACGGCGACCGCCGCCCGCCTGAATGGTCGGGCAGTCCCGAGCTGTGGGAGCGGGTGTTCGAGGCCGTGTCCAGGCCGGCGCCGGAGACCGCGACCGGGTTCATCCACCGCGACTTCCATCCGGGCCAGACGGTGTGGTCCGGCGACCGGCTCACCGGCATCGTCGACTGGACCACCGGCTGCCGCGGGCCGTACGGCATCGACCTGGCCCGGATGCGGATCAACCTGGCCATCGACTACGGCGTCGAGGTCTCCGGGCGCTTCCAGGCGATCTACCGCGAGGCGACGGGCCAGGACGTGCGCCACCCGTACTGGGACCTCACCGACGCCGCCGACGTGGTCCTCGACATGCCCGTCCCGCAGACACAGGCGATCGCCGACAAGTACGCCCGTTTCGAGCACTGGACCGCCATCGCCCTGGCCGACCTGTGAGTCGCACGTGAATGGAAGCACGGCGAACACCACGCGCGGGCCGGCGGCCGGATGAGGCGGCCCCCGGGCAGATCTTGTCGGAGTCCGCGAACCCGTCTATTTTTCGTGCGGGTGTGTCTCTCCCAGAGCGCTGAGGAGTCTTGCCATGGGCTGGTGTGTCGGACACGGTCGGCGGTCGGCGGCGCTGCTGCTCGCGGCGGGGCTCACCTTCGCGCCGTCGGCGGCGCGGGCCGCGGGTGAGGCGCCGGGCGCTCCAGGCGGCGGGTCCTCGTGGACGACCGGCGACAAGACGGCGCTGGGCACCGCCACCGCGACGGCGTCGAAGGTCTGGTTCACCGTGGCCAACGGCGTCACTTCGGAGGTCTTCTATCCACGCACCGACGTGCCCGACGTGCAGGACCTGCAGTACGTGGTCAGTGACGGGTCGAGCTTCACGGACCTGGAGCGCGACGCGACCACCCACGCGGTGTCGATGCCGGACGAGAAGTCGCTGGAGTACACCGTCACGAACACGGCGACCAGCGGGCGCTACCGGCTGACCAAGACCTACGTGACCGACCCGGCCCGCTCCACTCTGCTGATCAACACGCGTTTCCAGTCCCTGGACGGCGGCGCGTACAAACTGTACGTGCTGTACAACCCCTCGCTGGCCGGGAGCGGCGGCAACGACACCGGCGCGTGGGACGCGGCGAGCGGCGCGCTGGTCGCCAGCGACGGGCAGCCGGTGTTCGGATCGACGGTGGCCTCGGCGCTGAAGTCCTCGGTCGCCTTCACCGCCCACTCGACCGGCTACAGCGGCACCTCCAGTGACGGCTACACCGACCTGTCCGCCACCAAACGGCTGACCAACCAGTACGACACCGCGAGCAGCGGTGGCAACATCGTGCAGACCGCGCAGGTCCCGGTCGGCGCGGACACCACCTTCACACTCGCCCTGGGCTTCGGCGCCGACCGCACGAGCGCGGCCTCGGCGGCCACCGCGTCGCTGTCGGCCGGCTTCGGCGCGGCGGAGTCGTCGTACGGCTCCGGATGGCACGGTTACCTCACCGGCAAGACGGTGCCGGCGAGCGTGTCCGGCGACACTCTGCGCCGCCGCGTCTACCTCGTGGGCCTGATGACCCTGCACGGGCTGGAGGACAAGACCTTCGCGGGCGCGAACGTGGCCTCCCTGGCCACCCCCTGGGGTGACTACGTCAACGGAAACGCCCTGAGCGACGGGTACCACCGCGTGTGGGCACGCGACCTCTACCAGCAGGGCACGGCGCTGCTCGCGGCCGGCGACGCAACCCAGGCCAAACGCATGGCCCAGTGGCTGTGGAACCGCCAGCAGATCACCGCGTGGACCCAGGGGGACGGCGTCTCGTACGGGCCGGGGTCCTTCCCCCGGTACTCGCCGGTGGGCGGGGTGAGCGGGGCGACGCCGCAGCAGCTCGGTTGTTGCGAGCAGCTCGACGAGGACGCGTTCCCGATCGTGCTGGCCTGGCAGACCGGCCTCACCGACGCGGCGACCTGGAGCAAGATCAAGTTGACCGCGGATCACATCGTGAGCTTGGGTCCCGCCACTCCGGGGGAACGCTGGGAGGAGCAGGGCGGCATCTCTCCGTCCACCGTCGCGGCCGAGATCGCCGGTCTGGTCTGCGCCGGCGACATCGCGCGCCGCAACGGTGACTCCGCGAGCGCCGCGACGTACGAGAACACCGCCGATTCCTGGCGGAGCCGGCTCGACGGCTGGACGTTCACCACCACCGGGTACTTCGGCGACCACCGGTA
>JAOPYL010000185.1 GCA_025964625.1 Actinoallomurus sp.
GGAATGAGGTCACGCAATGTGACCGCCTGCCGTGCCCGGAACGATGTCCCGCGTACAAGATCTGTACCGGGGAGCAAACATGGAGCAACCACGGCTCCGAAATCGCCCTAAAACGGGCACTGGGCGTCCCTCCGTAACGGAAGAACGCCCAGGTCAGGACGGGTGCGCCGCCAGGGACTTGAACCCCGAACCCGCGGATTAAGAGTCCGCTGCTCTGCCAATTGAGCTAGCGGCGCTTGCGACGTCCGTTACTGTAGCAGCCCTCTTGCCACGGTTGCGAATCGTTTGATCGCCGGTCGCGGACGGCGGTCGGGTGGTGTCTGCGCCGGTCAGCGCTGGGCCTGCCAGAGTGTGATCGCCGCGGCTCGGGAGCTTACCGCGAGCTTGGAGTAGATGCGGTTGACGTGGTTCTTGACGGTCTTCTCGCTCAGGAAGAGTTCCCGGGCGATCTCGCCGTTCGAGCGGCCGCTGGCGATCAGGTCCATCACTTCGGACTCGCGGGCGGACAGGCCGAGGTGGGCGCGGCCGGCGTCGCGGACGACCCTGAGGAGTTCGCGGGCGGTGATGCGGCCCGGGATCAGATGACCGGTCGCACCGTCGCGGAGTGCCGCCGACGCGGCCGCGGGCTCGCCGGCGAGGACGAAGACGCGGGCCGTCCGGCTCAGTGAAGCCGTGAGCGCGACCGAGGTGAGACCAAGGAGGACGACGTCCGGTTCGAGGCGCTCGGCGGCCTCGACGGGCCCGGGCTCACCGGGTTCACCGATCACTTCGATCTCGTCGCTTCTCTGCAGCAATGAGATGAGGGAGGGGTCGCCATCGACGATCATGACGCGCAGGGGCAGTGATCCGTCCGAACTCATCCAACCTCCGGTGGGCACCTGGTAAGGCCGGAGCATAACCCGGACGCACCCGAAGTGGGACGAAGATCCCAGACCGAAGCGAAGAGGCGTGCCGATCGGCACGCCTCTCGCATCACACGGTAAAAAGGCCGACGGCCCCGGAACTGTGCGCGGGGCCGTCGTCAATGGGGTGAGTGAGGGGACTTGAACCCCCGGCACCCAGGACCACAACCTGGTGCTCTACCAACTGAGCTACACCCACCATGGCCGCACGAGGCGGCTTCAAGAAGTGTAGCGGTTTCCGGCAGCGTCTCAGCCACCGATCTCCGTGGCGACGGCGCGGGCCGTCTCGGAGTCGGGGCCTGGCTGTGGTACGAACACCGCCGCGCGGTAATAGCGCAGCTCGGTGATGCTCTCGGTGATGTCGGCGAGGGCCCGGTGGCCGCCCTTCTTGGTGGGGCTGGCGAAGTACGCCCGTGGGTACCAGCGCCGGGCCAGTTCCTTGATCGAGGAGACGTCGACCATGCGGTAGTGCAGGTGGGAGTCCAGGGCGGGCATGTCACGGGCGAGGAACGACCGGTCGGTGGCGATGGAGTTGCCGCAGAGGGGGGCCTTCTTGACCCCCGGAACATGCATCCGCACGTAGTCCAGGACCTTGGCCTCGGCCTCGGCGAGCGTGATCCCGCCGGGCAGTTCCTTCAGCAGGCCGGAGGTCGTGTGCATGTCGCGTACGACCTTCGACATCTGCCGGATGGTTTCATCCGGGGGCTTGATCACCAGGTCGACACCCTCGTCGAGGATGTTCAGCTCAGCATCGGTCACCAAGGCCGCGATCTCGATGAGCGCGTCGCGCTGCAGGTCGAGCCCGGTCATTTCACAGTCGATCCAGACCAGCCGGTCGTTCATGACCTTCACCATAAGTCCTGTCAGGACACTTTGAGTGAGGACAGCAGCAGATCGGCCGTCGCCTGCGTCTCGTGAGCGCCGGGGATGAGGCGGAACACGGTCGGTGAGGGGTACGAGATCACCGCCTGTGGGAGATATCACACTCGACGTACGGGATGCCGAGGCGGAGCAGCGGGTCGGGTACCGGGGCGTCGGTCACCTGGCGGATCGGCAGGATCCCCGCCCACACGTCCAGCGCGTGGTCCTCCTCCTCGTCCACGGGATGCCCCTGACGCGTCTTGACCGAGGCCTCTTCGAGCGGGAGCGCGAGCAGCGTGGTGGCGGCGAGCTCCTTGCGGTTCGGTCGCCGGGCGAGGTCCCAGCGACCGGGCGCGAGCTGCTCGGCCAGCGTGCGCAGCCCGGCAAGCTTCTCCTCGGGGTCGGTGACCGCCCGGGGCCGTCCGAAGATCATGGCGCTGCGGTAGTTCATGGAGTGATGGAAGGTGGACCGGGCCAGCACGATGCCGTCCAGGTGAGTGACGGTCACGCAGACCTCGTCCGCGCGCAGGCTGGTCGCGCCGGTGGACCCGTGCAGGTAAAGAGTGTCGCCGTCGCGGCCGTACCCGGTCGGGATGACGCGAGGCGAGCCGTTCACGATCACGCCGAGGTGGCAGATCAGTCCCGCGTCCAGGATGTCGTACAGTTCCCGCCGGTCGGTACGTTCGCGCTCTGGGAGGCGGCGGACGCGTGTGCGTTCGGTGCTGGACAGCGGCGGTGTGCTCATGGCGGCAACGCTAGGATCAAAGTGGCCTTGGGTGAACGGCCACTGAGCCACGAAACAGGGAAACCACTTTGTCGCGGCATCAGATCGACCTGCCGTTCGTCGTCGAGCGCCACGCCGCCCTGCCGCTGAGCGTCCAGCTCGGCAGGCAGCTGCGTGACGCGATGAACGACGGGCGGGTGAAGGCGGGTGAGCGGCTGCCCTCGAGCCGCGCGCTGGCGTCGGCGCTCGGCGTCAGCCGTACCGTCGTCACGGCGGCGTACGAGCAGCTCTACGCCGAGGGCTGGCTCGAGGGCCGGCACGGCTCGGGCACCTATGTCGCCGACATCGCGCCGTCCGGCGCCGCGCCCGCCGCGAGGGCCTCACGAGGCGGCATGAAACCGGCGCCCGTGTCGGCGCCCGCCGTGGACCTGCGGCCCGGCGTGCCCTGGGTCCTGGCGCTGGACACGCCAGCGTGGCGGCGCGCGTGGCGGCTGGCGGCGACCGTTCCTCCGGCGGCGCGGCCG
>JAOPYL010000187.1 GCA_025964625.1 Actinoallomurus sp.
ACAGCCCACGCGGATGTGAACGCGGCCAAGAACATCGCCGTCGGGCGGACGGTGACCGCGCGGGGAGGCCAGGCGTTGGCCTGGCCGGTGAACCGCGAACCTCAACCCGTTACCTCCTCCGCGTAGGGACGGGTTGGAATCCCCCGCCTTCAGGCGGGGGAGGACGTCAATCCGAACACTGAGAGCGCGCTACGAGGGCATCTACGCCGGGCATGGACGGGGGCCAAGCACATCCGGTTCGACTGAGTGATTTCGAGCGCGAGTAGTGGGATCTGGCTCAGAGCGTGATGATCCAGCAAGGCAGGTTCTGGCCGGTCAGGTTGGTGAGCGTCGCGGCGAAGGTTCGAAAGGGAGAGCCCATAATGTTCGTATGTCGATCTTCCTTGAGACCAGTCGTCTGATCTTGCGCGAGTTCACCGAGGCTGACGAGGACAATCTGGTCGAGCTCAACAGCGATCCCGAGGTCATGCGATTCCTCAACGGGGGTAAGCCGACCTCCAGAGATGAGATCAGGAGCCGGATCCTGCCAACGTACTTCGGCTATTACGAGCGATACGAGGGCTTCGGCCACTGGGCCGTTATCGAGAAGGCCAATGACCAGTTTCTTGGGTGGTTCCACTTTCGGCCTCGGAAGAACGAGCCCCGTGACGGCGAGATCGAGCTCGGCTATCGGCTGCGTAAGTCAGCCTGGGGCAGAGGCTTCGCCACCGAGGGCTCACTCGCGCTGATCAACAAGGGTTTTACCGAGCTCGGCGTGGAACGCGTGGTCGCAGAGACCATGACGGTCAATCACGGCTCCAGACGCGTCATGGAGAAGTCCGGCCTGGCCCTGGTCCGTACCTTCCATCCCGACTGGCCCGAGGCCATCGAAGGCTCAGAGCATGGAGAGGTCGAATATGTGCTGACGAAGGCCGACTGGGAAACCGCGGTCCCGTAGAAAACGGATCCTTCACCCAGCTTGACAACACAACGTCACCGCTCCCCATACTCTTAGCCAGAACCCGACTCACGTCCGTGGATTGACTACGCCGGACGAGCGAGATGGATGGGTGGACGCTCTTCCTCGGTGAGCCTCATCTGCCTCTTTCTCATGGGCGGCCGGAGCGGCCACCGGGCCGATCCGAGCGGCCGCGATGGCTCGGGGCGCCGCCGATGACGACGACCCCGTCGCTCGGACCGCCCGGAAACCTCTACAGGTGATCGCCGGTCACTCGATAGCCCCCCCGCCGGACGTGCACTTTGCCACTACGTCTCCAGTTGGAATGCTCTCGGCGCCGAGGGCAGAGCAGACAGGGGACTCCTGGGCGAGGCCCGAGACGTCGTCAGAGCCATCGTCCTGCTGGCCGCTCGTCCCCGGGAAGACCGCCATCGCCTGCTCGGGCTGCTCGGGCGGTGGAACCACTTGCGGAGCAGCCTGCGTCGCCGCGAAGGCGGGTGCTGCGAAGGCGGGTGCCGTGAATCCGATGGTCATGGTCGCCAGCGCGGTGCCGGCCAGGACCATTGTTTTAAGCCCCATATGTCCCCCTAGGTGTGAGTAGTAGCAGGCCAGTGGCTTGCTACCGGCATCGCCACGCCTTTTGCTGATTACCCAGAGATTCGGTCTCCGCCCAGATTAGAGATCGGTTTTGGCGAAGATCTAGGCCGGCTTCACGATCGGCCACGCGCCGCCTCCAGTGCCAATCCGGCCTCCCACGCCGATCATGACGAACCACACGAAAGCCAAGTCGGCCGACAAGGTGTGAAGCATCAGCCAAAGGTGGATGCACGCCCCATTTGATCTCGACATCCTCACTGTGCCGGACATCATCGACCGACTTCCGGACAGGCCTCCGGCGTCGGCCTCGGGCTCGGGAATGGCCGAGGAGCATCCACGCGCCGAGGTGGTTGCTCTTCCGGGGCAGGGTGATGGTCCTAGGATCGGCGGTCAGGGAAGCCAACGCCGGCAGGTTTTTCGTAGAGTCGTTCGGCCGACGCCGATGGGGCGACCCGTAACACCCTGCCGGACACATCGAACTCTTCGAACAGTCCGGTTGCCATGAGCGATTGGTCCAGTGAGGTCGTCGTACGGATCGTTCCTGGTTTTTGCGACCGTGCTGGTGTTGGTGCCCGGTCCGGACTTCGCGGTGGTCACCAAGAACACGCTCGCTTCGGGTCGCTGGCGCGGTGCGTGGAGTGCCGCGGCGTCGCGAGTTCCAACGCTGTTCAGGGCATTGCCGCGGCCACCGGGCTGGGCGCGCTGATCGTGCGCGTTCAGCCGCTTTTCGAGGCCATCAAGTGGGCAGGCGTCGTTTACCTGGCCTATCTCGGCGTGCAGGCGGTTCGCTCGGCGATCCGCGGCACGTACTCCTCACTCGAAGCGGATGCCGCCGACGGGCGCGTCGCCGGGGCTGCGTTGGGCGGCTGGCGGCAGGGGTTCCTGTCCAACATCACCAATCCGAAGGTGCTGGTGTTCTATCTCGCGGTGCTGCCCCAGTTCCTCACTGCCGACACGGGGACGCCGGTATTGCTGGTGTTCGCGGTCAGCCATGCCCTGCTGTCGCTGCTGTACCTGCTGGTGCTGACGACCTTCCTGCACCGGGCACGTCGTATCTTGACGCGTCGCCGGGTTCGCCGCGGGCTTGATGCCGTCACGGGGACCGCGCTCGTGGGGTTCAGCGTCCGACTCGCCACGCAGCGGGTCTGAGTCCGGTTCCGCGCCTCGCGCCCGAGGAGCGCGGCGTCTACCGGGACACCCACCTATGACCCGCCCGGCGGGGCGCCCACCGCCCACCGCCCACCGCGCACGGCCGCGACATGCTCGCCACGGGCGTCAGGTCTCGGCGAGGGCGGCCTCCAGGTCGTCGTACATCGGCAACCGCTGGGCCAGCCCGGTGATCCAGAAGACGCGGGCGGTGCTGTAGTGCGCGCCGGCCAGGACGAGCATGCCGTCGTCGGCGGCGGAAAGACGCTTCCAGTACGAAACGACGGTGCTCAGGGCGCTGGTGTCGATGAAGCCCAGCCCGGAGAGATCAAGGATGATCTTGTTGCCGTTCTCCCGGATGACCGCGTCCAGGTACGCGGTGAAGCGGGTCCGGCTGACGATGTCCAGCTCACCCTTTACCGCGACGACCGTGCGGTCGCCATGGCGAGTAGACGAGAGTTCGAGCGCTGCCACGGTGTCCTCCACGGATTCGGAGAACACCGTACAGGTCAGAGGTAACGCGCAGGGAGGGGCATCTCGAGTCGTACTACCGTGCCCTGCGCTCCGGTGGTGATGTACATGGCCGAGCAGACCTGCCGGGCCACCCAGAGGCCCATGCCGCCCTCCGCGTCGGCCGCCGGAGGCGTGCTCCCCGCAGTGATGGAAGGCGTCCACTTTCCGTCGTCGTGGATCTCGGCGACCACGCGTCCGTCCGTGGCCCACATGCGCAGTCGGGCGAGGGGGGAGCCGTGGCGCACGCCGTTGCTGGCTATCTCGTTGACGGCGATCACCAGATCGCCGACCGCGTCTTCGTCGAGTCCGCAGTTGCGGGCGTGAGCCGCGACGAGCCGGCGCACGCCCGTCAGATGGTCAACGGTGAAGTCCATCTCGTCTACCCGGTCCGCCGAAGTATCCGACGAGCGTTGGCGGCACCGCGCTGCGGGGTGCGTCGCCATCATCGCAAGACTCAGCATCTCGTCATCACCTGCCCTACCAACGTCCTGTCCTGCCGCTATCGGCTCTAGCGGCTGGCTTACGTGTGGTGTCGTACCCATTTGCTGGGCTTTGTTGCATCCTTGTGAGCACGCTGACGTTCGGGGCGTCATTTCGTCACCTGGCTGACCCCCTGTCTCCCTCCTCTGGGGGAGGGATTCACCTCGCGGCGGGAGGGTCGCCGGCCGCCGCCGGGCGACGGTCACCCACACTCCGCCGCCACTCAGGCAAGGGTCGCCGTGCTCGCGTACTGCCCCTGGCGATCGTCGGAGAAGATCGCCAGGTCGAGATGGCGACGTCAGCGACCGAGGCGTACCTGGCCGCGGGCGTCGGCGGCGAGGCGCAGCGAGTCACCGTCGCGCAGCGGGGTCTGCTCGCCCGGCTGCAGCCGCCGGTCGTTGACGAAGGTGCCGTTGGTCGACCGCTCGTCGCGTATCCACGCCTGGCCGTTGCCGTCGATACCGAGCGTCGCGTGCCGGCGAGAGACGTTGTCGAAGCGCGAGAATGTGCTGGCCACCGGTGACTGCACCGGATCGCGGCCCAGCACAAGCTCCTGCCCCGCGCTGACCTGTAGCTCGCCCGTGGAGAGCTGTACGAACAGGCTCACCTGCTGGGCGCCCGCGCCCCCACCGCCCAGATCGTGCAGCGGGCGGAGGCACTGGACGCAGACCGGGTTGCCCACGTCGGGGATCTCGGCACCGCAGTGCGGGCAGAACGGCGTGAAAGCGGCCGTCGACTCGCCGCCGGCCATGGTCGGCTCGCGCGGCGGCGGTGGCACCTGCGGCGCGCCCGGCGAACCGTAGCCGCCTCCGTATCCCTGCTGCTGTGGCGGGTACTGCGGCGGCTGCTGCTGTGGGTACTGCGGTTGCGGTGGGGCGTACTGCTGCCGATCCTGCTGCGGCGGATAGGGCTGCCGCTGCTGGTCCGGCTGCGCCGGTGGCGGAGGGTACGGGGCGTGGCCCTGCGGTTGGGAGTACCGCTGCTGCTGCTGGTAGTCCTGCTGTTGCGGGGGGTACTGCTGCTGCGGCGGGTACGGCTGCTGCTGGTCCTGCGGCGGGCGGTACGGCTGGTCCTGTTGCGGCGGGTACGACTGCTGCGGCGGATAGGGCTGTTCCGGGGACTGGTAGTCCTGAGACTGGTACGCGCCCGGCTGCTGGTCCGGCTGCGATGGGTACTGCTGCTGCGGCGGCGGCTCGCGCCGGGCGAGGTTCGCCCCGCAGTTGATGCAGATCAAATCCCCCTGCCGTACCGGAGCGGCACAGACCGGGCATGTCAGGGGCGCCATGAAACCTCCCCGCCGTGGACCCCGGAGAGCGAGAGTCGCTCTGTCAGCCGCTCCATGTCGCCCCTCCGAGGAATCCCGATGTAGTAAATACGGTCGCCTTCAACCGATACCTGCATGTGCGGACTCGTTTCGCCGCGCTCCGCGTCACCATAGCGTTTCATGCCAAGCTCACTGACAGCGATGATGCGCTGATTGGCCGAGCCGCGCCACCGCGGGTTCGTGTCCACCGGGTTCAGGCGGTCGATGTACGGCCCCGCGACGACGGCGTCGCACAGCTCGAGAAGCTCGCGCGACCATGCCGACCCGCGCAGCCGGGACAGGGCGTATCCGCTGTAGACGAGCACGTCCACGTCCGGCGACGCCCATGTGCGGATGCCGGTCAGCAGTTCCCGCAGCGCTTCGGGCTGCTGGAACGGCTCACCGCCGGAGATCGTCACGCCGTCGACCCGGTCGAGCGATCTCAGCCAGCCGAGAACCGTCGCGACCGGGATCGCGGTGGCCGGGTCGGCCTCCCACGTGTCGCGGGACAGGCAGCCGGGGCAGTGGATCGTGCAGCCCTGCGTCCAGATCCCGGCTCTTTTGCCGGGACCGAGGGTCGTCACCGGATAGTGGGCCTTGGCCAGCAGCAGCGTCGCGGGTGCCGGTGGCTCTTCCGGGCGCTGCCGGGTGTCCGGCGGGGTCCGCCCGCCGGGCCGGTCCCGGCCGGGGCCCGCCGACGCGCCGCGGACGGCGTTCACCGGAGTTCCAAGCCGACGATGGTGCCGTCACGGTGGATGTCCGTGACGGTCACCTCGGAGGCCGGGCCCCGGTCGAACAGCGCGCGGGCGAGCGGGTTGATGAAGTAGGACTCCAGGGCCATGCCGATGCCCCGGCCGCCCTTGTCCAGCTCGCTCGTGCACCACTCGCGCAGTGTGGCGGTCACCTCGTCCGACAACATGAGCTTCATGTGGTGTTCGTCGCTGACCCGGCGGCAGATGTTCGCCAGCTGCAGATCGAAGATCCGGTTGGCCGCCTCCGGCCCGATGAAGTCGAAGATGACGATGTTGTCGCCGAACCGGTTGAGCAGCTCGGGCCGGTTCAGCGCGGTCGTGAAGTGCTCGGTGACCGCACCGCGGATCTCGGCTTGAAGCTGTTCGTACGGCATGCCGGGCGTGACGTGCCGGGTGCCGAGGTTGGAGGTGAAGACCAGGATCGACTCGGAGAAGAAGGCGGTGTTGCCACGGCCGTCGGTGAGGCGCCCGTCCTCCAGGATCTGCAGGAACTTGTCGAGGATGCGCGGATGCGCCTTCTCGATCTCGTCGAACAGGATGACGCGGAACGGATCCTGGCGTACGGCGTTGGTGAGCTCGCCGCCGGCCTCGAACCCGACGTAGCCGGGCGGCGAGCCGATCAGCCGGTCACCGGCGTGCTCGGCGGAGAACTCGCTCATGTCGAAGCGGAGATAGGCGTCCTCGTTCCCGAAGACGAGCGACGTGATCGCCTTGGCCAGCTCGGTCTTGCCGACCCCGGTCGGGCCGGCGAAGAACAGCACGCCGCGGGGGCGGCTCGAGGCGCGGGCGGCCTGCGCTCCGGAGAGGCCGAGGACGGCCCGCTTGAGAATGTCGAGGGTCTTGGTGACCGCCTGAGGCTGGCCGACGACGCGGGCCGGAACCCGCTCCTCGCCGTCCACGATGCGCTTGCGCAGATGCTCGCGCTTCCACGGGTTGTCCAGCACGCCCAGCTTGTACGTGCGGACGGCGTCGGGGAGGTCCTTCAGCGGGACCTCCCGCTCCTTGGCGAGCCGGGTCACTTCGATCATCGCCTGGAGGGTCAGCCCCTCGGCCTCCTGGGCGAAGTCGTCGGTGACGTCGATGGTCGGGTCGGTGGTCTCGAACGCCCGGGCCAGCAGGCGCGCGGTCTGCTGCCGGTCGCCGAGATGCGGGCGCGGGACCGCGATCTCCCGGATGCCGTCGTTGTCGGCTGTCAGCCACGGCGGCAGGTCGCCGGGCCGCCCGGCCAGCCAGATGATCGGGTTGTAGAGGGGCTTGGGGCGGTCGCCGTCCCCCCGGACGGGAGTGGCCGTGCGGGACAGCTTCTCGCAGAAGACGAAGAAGTCCTTCTCCGCGGGGTCCAGCTCGGTGGGGCTGCGGGCGATGCGTGAGGCGTAGTCGATGACGAACGCGGCGCGCGTCTGCCGGCCGGGCCGGGCCAGCGCGCTGAGGTAGGTGCGCAGGCCCTCCAGCGACGGAGGCTTTCGTTCGTCCACCCGGGTGCCGAAGAGGCTCGCCGCGGCGTCGGCGGCCGACTTGTCGTCGGCGGGATAGAGGCGAAGCCCGTCGACCTGGTCGTACACCACCATGAAGGAGTATCCGCTGCGGCGCAGCGCCTCCCACAGCAGGTCACGTAGCGGGAAGAGCCGCCCCTCCTGGGGCACGAGGAAGCTGTCGTGCAGGTTCCCCCACAGGACGTACTGCGGATGCACCGAGAGGGTGGCGTCGAGCTCACGGACGAACGCGGGCCAGCTCGTCAATCGCATGTCATCTGAGCTCCCCGGCTGCGTCGTCACCTGATGAAGCGTAACCCCAACGAGCGCGGCGTTCTGGAGGACGACGACCGCGTGACCACGGAGGCCCGTTGGTCACGCGGTCGTGGCCGAAAGCGGTCGTCAGCCGCCGATCACGTTGGACGGGACGTCTTTGTCCTTGAATCCGGCGCCCGTGCTGCCGGCCGTCCGGCGGAACCCTTCGAGCCCGCCGGAGGCGGCCGCGATGTCGGTCGGGTCGACCTCGCCCCTCTTGAGCTTGCCGGCCAGGCCCGACATCATCGAGGTCAGCTGGTCGAGCGGTGCGAGCAGGACCCGGCAGAGCGTGGGGTCGGCCTGCGCGTTCGCCTTGGCCCGGCGGAGCTGGTCGACGACGAAGAGGCCGGCCGCGGCGGCCTTCACGATGGCCCGCTTGTGGCCGGGGGCGCCGGCCTTGAACTTGCCCTCCTTGTAGGGCGTGTAGATGTAGCGCTTGAACGCGCCGGCCGCCAGGCCGGCGTTCGTGACGAAGCGCGTCTTGGCGAACTTCCTGGTGGGCGCGGTCGGGCACGCGCCCGGCGTCGGCGACGCCGGGGGCGCGGCCGGGGCGCCGATGCTCGGGCCCTGCGCGCCCGTCACGGCGGTGTCCTTGGATTTGTCGCTGCATCCGCAGAGTGCGAGCAACATGATCGAAGTGATGAGGATCGATTTCCGGAGCATTAAGCTTCCCCCGAATAGCCACTGATTCGGACAATTTCCATGCATTTTTCCATGGGCCGAGCGGATCGCGCTCCCTTTTTACCGCGAGTATGGCGTCAGATGAAAATCGCAGGGGGCGATATGCGGAGCGTGGCCGCCAATAGTGCGCTATCGTCATTCGACATGACATCGCGGAAGCCGTCTGCCGTTGTGACTCTCCTGCTGCTCGCGGCGGTCGCGGGCTGTGGCGGAGGGTCCGGCGGCGGCACCATCCCACGTGCGACACCCTCGTCCGAGGCCCCCCTTCCCGGTTCGTACAACTCCGATCAGCTGACCCAGGCGCTGCTCGCCGATATTCCGGGATATGAGCGGTCGGGTCCCCCGCAATGGGGACAGTACGGTTCGCTCGCCGCCGTACAGAATTTCAACCAGATGCAGCAGGCGGTCAAACTCGACAAACCGCAATGCGCGTCGTCCACCCGTGCCGTTTCGCAGGAACAGGTGGTGCAGTCCGCGCCCTCGGCGCTGGTCGCGTTCGCCAAGGGGCAGGGGCAGAGCGTCACCGAGACGCTGATGGCGGTCGGCCCCGCCGTCGCCGCACAGCAGGTCGGCGTTCGCGTCCCGGCGGGTTGCCGCACCTTCCGCGTGAAGGTGGGCGGCCATTGGGCCGCGAACACGGTGGTCGAGGCGGCCGGAGCGCGCATCGGTGAGGGCTCCAGGACCGCCGGCGTGAGCACGACGGTCGGAAACGCGACGGTCAAGACCTGGTTCGTCGTGCTGCGTTCGCGCGGCTACCTCGCCACGATCACCCTGTACGGCGCGGGCGCCACCCGGGCGGAGGCCGAGCGTCTCGCCGGGCAGGCGTACCAGCAGGCGGAGCGGATCCTGCCCTAGGTCCGGGCGACCCGCTCCGGGCCCTCGGGATGCGAGGCCGCGCGCTGACACGCGAGTCTGCCCGCTAACGTGCGAAGCATGACCGATGCGCGTGTGGCCGTCACCGTCGATCTCGTCGTCCTGACGGTCCGCGAGCACCGGCTGTGCGCCCTCGTCTGGTGGCGGGACCGGCCGCCGTACGCGCACACCTGGTCACTGCCCGGCGGGTTCATCCAGCTCGACGAGGACCTGCCGGTCGCGGCGGAGCGCCTGATGGCCGAGCGGGCCGGCCTGGCCGACGCCCGGGTCCACCTGGAACAGCTGGCGACATACGGGTATCCGGACCGCGACCCGCGCCAGCGCGTCGTGAGCGTCGCCTATCTCGGGCTCGCCCCCGACCTGCCCGCCTCCACCCGCGCCCAGGTCGTGTGGCGGCCGGTCAGCGATCTCAGCGAGTCCGGCTCGATCGCCTTCGACCATCGGCGCATCCTCCTCGACGGCGTGGAGCGCGCCCGGGCCAAGCTGGAGTACTCGCCGCTGGCCGCGGCGTTCTGCCCGGCCGAGTTCACGGTGGCCGAGCTGCGGCGGGTGTACGAGATCGTGTGGGGGACCCCGCTCGATCCGCGGAACTTCCATCGCAAGGTCACCGGGGCGGAGGGATTCCTCGTCCCCACCGGGCGCACGACCACGCGCGACGGCGGCCGGCCGGCCCGGGTCTACCGGCGCGGCGATGCCGAGTCGCTCCACCCGCCGATGATGCGGCCGGGCTGGTGACCAGGCCCTTAGCCGGGCTTGGTACGTTCCTTAGCCATGTCAGAAGTTTCGTCGGAGATCGTCCGGCAGCTCATCGTCGAGATCGGTGAGGCGGGGATCGCGGAGATGGGCCGCGACTCCGGGCTCGCCGCCGCCGTCGACCAGCACGCGGCGGCCGTACGCGACGTGATCGCCGCGTCAGGAGATGAACTGGTCTCCTCCGTCCTCCTCGACTATCTGCACGGATTCACCGACGCCGCCATCGAGCGGGGCTGGTGGCCGACCGGAGACTTCGACTGGGAGACGGTACGGGTCGTCGCGGTCTGCTGGGCGATGCAGGAACTCGACGCCCGTTAGCGTCGGGCGCAGCCGGTCCGGTCAGTGCGGCGTGTCGTGTCGTGTCTCCCCGGGCGGTATCGGCGCTTCGCGCGGCCCGCCCGGCCGCTCGGACGGCACGCCCTCGCCGCGCAGGGCGTCCTCGCGCCCCCGCTCGTAGGCGGCGCTGCGCATCCTCGCCATGTCGCGTTCGCCGACGGACAGGATCCGCTCCCAGCGCTGCTGCATGGGCCGGATCAGGCCGCCTCCCAGGCCGATGGCGAGGATGGCGCCGATCGTGGCCAGGACGGTGATGAGCAGCGGCTCCGTGACCGTCGTCGCGACGCCGATCTCGTTGAGGGCCGCGATCACACCGAGAGCGATGATGAAGACCGACACGGCGCCGGCCAGGATCCGGCCGTAGGCGACGCCGCTGAGCGCCGCGGAGACCAGGTCCCTCACCGCGTACGCGATGGCGGACGCGATGATCACGATGATGACGGCGACGGCCAGCCTCGGCAGCCAGGCCACGATGGACCGGAGCCAGTCGCTGACCGGGTTGGGCCCGAAGACGTTGAACGCCAGCTGCAGCGTGACCAGCAGGATGGCGTAGAAGACGAGCCTCGCGACGAGGCTGGCCGCGTCGTACCGGCTCCGCCTGAGCGCGTCACCCACGATCCCGCGCTCGGCGACCCTGTCGAAGTGCACTCGCCGGAGGATCGCGGTGACCGCCCGCTCGATGACCTTCGCCACGATCCAGCCGATGATCAGAATTACGACGAAGATCACTAGCTTGGGCACGATCCGGATGACGCTGTCCAGCATGCGTGCGAGGCTCTGGCCGATGTTGATGGTGACCAGTGTGTAAGCCATGGCTGTCTCCCCCCGACGACACCCTGTTGTCGTCATTCATCCCCATACTGGAACAAATCATGCTGATGGGCCCGGCCGATGCGACCGCTCCCCACCACGCTTCATACAGTGACTTCGTACGTCGTTCATCCCGGGAGGACAAAGGTGTCCGAGCAGCGCAGTCCACGCTTCCGTTCCGTGCTCGACGAGTACGTCGCCTACAAGCCCGGCAAGGTCGCCCGTTCGGCCGACGGCCGCTCGTACAAGCTGTCCTCGAACGAGTCCCCGTACGGCCCGCTCCCGTCGGTGCGCGACGCGATCGCCGACGCGGGCGGCCTGGTCAACCGCTACCCGGACAACGGCTGCACGGCGCTGATCGAGGCCATCGCGGCGCGCTACGGCGTGCCCGAGGAGCACGTCGCGGTCGGCTGCGGTTTGGTCGGCGTCACGCAGATGCTGCTGGAGTCCGTCGGCGAGCCCGGGGCCGAGGTCGTGTACGCCTGGCGCTCCTTCGAGGCGTACCCGACCCTGGCGGACCTGGCCGGCGTGACGTCGGTGCGCGTGCCGCTGACCGAGGAGACCCACGATCTGGCGGCGATGGCCGACGTCATCAACGACCGCACCCGGATGATCTTCGTCTGCAACCCGAACAACCCGACCGGGACCATCGTCCGGCGCCCTGAGCTGGAGGCGTTCTTCGACCGGGTGCCGGAGGACTGCCTCATCGTGCTGGACGAGGCGTACCACGAGTACGTCCGCGACGCCGAGGTGCCCGACGGGCTCACGCTGTACGCCGACCGGCCGAACCTGGCGATTCTCCGAACGTTCTCGAAGGCCTACGGCCTGGCCGGGCTGCGTGTCGGCTTCATGGTCGCGCAGCCGCGGATCGCCGAGCAGATACGCAAGACCTATCTGCCGTTCTCCGTCAGCCTGGTCGCCCAGGCGGCCGCGGTCGCGTCCCTCAAGGCCGAGGGCGAGCTGCTCGAACGCGTCGAGGCCACGGTCAAGGAGCGCGAGCGGGTTCGCGACGTCCTGCTCCGCCAGGGGTGGGCGGTGCCGCCCACCGAGGCCAACTTCGTCTGGCTGCGGCTGGGCGAGGGCACGATGGGCTTCTCCGCGGCGTGCGACGCCGCGGGCGTCAGCGTGCGTCCCTTCCCCGGGGAGGGCGCGCGCGTTTCCATCGGGTCGCCCGAGGAGAACGACGCCTTCCTCGCCATCGCCGAGGCCTACTCCGGCAGGCGGTAAGCGCCGGCCGGAGGGCCACCGCCCGGTCAGGGGCTGTCGGCAGGCTCCGGGGAGATCTCGATGGCCGGATCCGGCTCGGGCGCCGGTGCGGCCGCGGCACGCCGCTCGGTGGACACGACCAGGCCGACGCCGAGGATGATGATCAAGCCGCCGAGCAGGATCGTCCACGTCGCATGCTCGCCGGCGAAGGCCACGCCGAGGAGCACGGCCACCGCCGGGTTGACGTAGGCGTACGTGCCGACCAGCGAGATCGGGGCGTTGCCGAGCAGCCAGACGTACGACGTGAACGCCACGAGCGAGCCGAAGATGATCAGGTAGGCCAGCGCCAGCCAGGACGCCTGGGAGACCTTGCCCAGCTGGAGCGTCTCGCCGCGCCCGAATCCGAGGGCGAGCAGGGCCAGCCCGCCCGCGGCCATCTCGTACACGCTGGCCGCCACCGGATTGTCCGGCATCGGCAGCCGCGCGGACAGGAACGAGCCGATCGACCAGGACAGTGACGCGAGCAGGATCACCGCCACGCCGAGCGGGCTGCCGGAACCGCCGCCGCGGGTGAGGGTCAGCAGCGCCAGCCCGCCGAAGCCGACCAGCACACCCCCGATCGTGGTCATGGGGGGCCGGTCGCCGGTGCTCCAGCGGAACACCACGAGCCACAGCGGCACGCTGGCCACGAGCAGCGCGGCCAGGCCGGAGGAGATGTACTGCTCGGCGACGCCCACCATGCCGTTGCCGCCGGTCAGCAACAGCACCCCTACGGCCGCCGTGGTGCCGAGCCGGCGCCACGGCACGCGCAGCACTCCGGGGCCGCCCCGGATCACGAGCACGACGGCGAGCACGATGGCGGCGGCGAGGAACCGCATGCCGGCGCTGACCAGCGGCGGCATCGTCTGGACGACGAAGTGGATACCGAGGTACGTCGAACCCCACACCACGTAGACGATGGGGAGGGCGACCCAGACGAACGAGGGGCGGGAGTCAGTAGTCTGTGCGCTCATGGCTCATTACACGCTAGTGGACCCCGCCCCGGCATGCACCCGCATTTCGGGTGTATCGCCCAGGGCGGGACGCGCCGCCGTGTCCGCTACGCGCAGGTGTAGTCGAAGGCTCCGGATGCCGTGCCGGCCGGGCCCCTGGGGCTGATGATCTCCAGCGTGGCGACCGCGTGCAGGTCGCCGGTGCCCTTCACCGTCCAGCGCAGCGGCACCTGGATGGAGCGCTGGCCCTTGTGCACGCTGTCGGTGAAGACGCCGGAGTTCTGCCCGTCGCTGCGCCGCCAGCGGTAGGAGACCTCGCCGTGGCCGCCGTTGGTGCCGATGGTGCCGACGACGTTGACCGTGGCGTCGCAGTGCTGGGCCCCGGCCGGGGCGCTCACGCGCAGGCCGGTCACTTCGACCGCGGGGCCGCCGCCGCGGAGGAGCCACCATACGAGCAGGCCGGTGAGCACCGCGATGGCCAGCGTGAGGAGTCCGCCGCCGATCCGGCGCGCGAGCGCCCGCCGGGGCCGGCGCCCC
>JAOPYL010000188.1 GCA_025964625.1 Actinoallomurus sp.
GCGATCGAGTTCAACACCAGGAAGAACACGAGCTCGCGCATGTAGGGCCGGGCATAACCCGCGATCCGGCGTACCGTGCCCTCTTTCAGGCGTTGCTTGACGACCGAGTTGTCGCGGCGGAACGACATCATCATCGACCAGCCGTTGTCCGGCATCCCCACGGCGACCCTCCCGGGACTTAAGACGTAATTATGTAAGCATGCCGACGACAACGTACCTGGCGTGGCCCTGATTCCCGCCCGCCGACATGACCAGCCTGCTCCATCCGGGAAGGTCCCGCCACCGGCCTTCCGGCCTGACCCGCCCCCGTCCCGGGACCTAGGACGCCGGGCCGGGCCGTCCGGAGCCGGCCTCGACAGCCTCGGCACCGGCGGCTCCACCGGCTGCCCGCCGCCCCGAGCTGACCGCGCCGGCCGGCGCCCGTACGGATGACCGCCGGGACGCCGGCCGGATGCGTCAGGCGCCCAGGTTGAAGGTGTCCGGGTCGGGCCCGGTGCGGGTGGCCGTCTCCAGGCGGGCGATGGCGGCGAGGTCGTCGTCGCTCAGCTCGAAGTCGAAGACGTCGATGTTCTCGCGGATGCGGGAGGGCGTCACCGACTTGGGGATGACGACGTTGCCGGTCTGGAGGTGCCAACGCAGGATGATCTGCGCCGAGCTCTTGCCGTGCCGGTCCGCCAGGGCGGTGATCGTGTCGTCCTTGAGCAGCGCGCCGCCCTTGGCGAGGGGGCTCCACGCCTCGGTGGCGATGCCGTGCTCCGCGTGGAAGTCGCGCAGAGCCTGCTGCTGAAGGTTGGGGTGCAGCTCGATCTGGTTCACCGCGGGGACCACCTCGGTCTCGTCCAACAGCCGCCGCAGATGCGCGATCTGGAAGTTCGAGACGCCGATCGCCCGTGCGCGCCCGTCGGCGTGCAGCTTCTCCAGCGCCTTCCAGGTCTCCACATAGGCGTTCTTCGCCGGCAGCGGCCAGTGGATCAGGTAGAGGTCGACGTAGTCGAGGCCCAGCTTGGCCAGGCTCGCGTCGAAGGCCCGCAGCGTGGAGTCGTGGCCCTGGTCGCCGTTCCACAGCTTCGTCGTGACGAACAGCTCGTCGCGGGCCGGCCCTGATGAGGCGATGGCCGCGCCGACCCCTTCCTCGTTGCCGTACGCCGCCGCCGTGTCGATGCTGCGGTATCCCGCCTGGAGAGCCGCGCCGACGGCCGCGGTGACCTCCTCATCCGAAACCTGCCAGACGCCGAAGCCGAGCTGCGGCATGCGCGCGCCGTTGTTGAGGGTGATGGTCGGAACCATAGTCACGAAGGGATATTCCTTCCGGTTGTCACTGTGCCTTACCTCTGCACGGCAACCCGGCTCCCCCGCATGGAATTCCGCGCCGCGACGGGATTCTTCACGCCCTGCCGGCGGACAGCTCGCGAAGGAGTGCGGCCTGCTCGCGGCGTTCGGCCGCCGCCTGTTCCTCCAGGGTGTTCCCCGGGGCCGCGCGCAGGAGCCGCTTGGTCGCCACGGCAGTGGTGGGCCGGATCGCGAGGATCGCGGCGACCAGCTCGCCGACCGCCGTGTCGAGCTCGGCGGCGGGCACGATCAGCTCGGCGAGTCCGAGCCGGGCGGCCTCGTCGGCGAAGACGGTCCGGGTGGTGAGGCAGAGCTCCAGTGCCCTGGACACACCGACGATGTCGACCAGCGGCTTCGTGCCGGTGAGGTCGGGCACGATGCCCAACGCCGGCTCCTTCATGGAGAACTTCACGTCGTCGGCGGCCACCCGGAGGTCGCACGCGAGAGCCAGTTGGAAGCCGCCGCCGATGGCGTGGCCCCGCACCGCCGCGATGGACACGATGTCGGGGCGGCGCAGCCAGAGGTATCCCGCCTGCAGCTCGCCGATGAACTCCTCGTCGCGGGCACCGAAGGTGTCCTCGCCGGGCACGCCCTCGGCACTGAACAGGCGCAGGTCGATCCCTGCGGAGAACGACGGCCCCTCGCCCCGCACGACGACCACCCGGACGTCCGCGGGCAGCGTCTCCCCGATCCGGGCCAGCGTGCGCCAGGTGCTGAAGGTCAGCGCGTTGCGCCGCTCGGGCCGTGCAAGCGTGATCGTGGCCACGGCGCCGTCGACGTCGAGGCGCAGTCCGGCCCGATCGAGATCGGCACCGGTGAGAGAGACGTCCGCCATGACGCTCCTTCCAGGGGGTCTGCGTCGCGGCGGGTCGGTTCCGCCGTCGTGCCCGACCTTAACGGGTCGGGCACGACGGGCCTTTGAACGGTACGGCGCTCGGAGCGGGGGGAGCAGGTGTCAGAGTCCGCCGTGAAGCCGCGAGGGCTGCACGGCGACTCTCAGGACTTCTTACCGCGAGTCGCTCCGCCTCGCCCGCGCAGGTTCACGCCGGACTCGGTGAGGATGCGGTGGATGAAGCCGTACGACCGTCCGGTGGCGGCAGCCAGGGCACGGATGCTCTCTCCGGAGTCGTAACGTTTCTTCAACTGCTCCGCCAACTTGTCTCGCTCGGCACCGGTCACGCGGGTGCCCTTCTTTAGGGTATCGGCCACGAGTACCTCCCGTAGTGATGTGGTGACCGCTGCGTTATCCCCCGCCATGATCAGACATTCGCGCGCGATCGGCTACCCACTACGCCAGAAAAGATCTGCTTCCTTTCGCAGAGCTTGCGTCGCAGGTCAGGCAAGTGCCACGAGATCGGAAAATTCGTCACTCCAGATATCTTCAACACCATCGGGAAGCAAGATCACTCTTTCCGGTTGGAGCGCCGTGACCGCACCTTCATCGTGGGTCACGAGAACGATCGCGCCGGCATAGGTGCGGAGGGCTCCCAGGATCTCGTCACGGCTTGCCGGATCGAGGTTGTTGGTCGGCTCGTCGAGCAGCAGGACATTGGCGCTGGAGACCACGAGCGTGGCCAGTGCGAGCCTGGTCTTCTCACCGCCGGAGAGCACGCCCGCGGGCTTCTCGACGTCATCTCCGGAGAACAGGAAGGAGCCGAGGATCTTGCGCGTCTCGACCTCGGGAAGGTCGGGTGCGGCGGAGCGCATGTTCTGCAGGACGGTACGGCCCACGTCGAGGGTCTCGTGCTCCTGGGCGTAGTAGCCCAGGCGCAGCCCGTGCCCGTCGATCCTCTCGCCGGTGTCGGCCTTCTCAACGCCGGCCAGCACGCGCAGCAGCGTCGTCTTGCCCGCGCCGTTCAGGCCCAGCACCACGACGCGGCTTCCCCGGTCGACCGCCAGATCGACATCGGTGAAGACCTCCAACGAACCGTACGATTTCGACAAAGCTCGCGCCATGAGCGGCGTTTTGCCGCAGGGAGCGGGTGCGGGGAAGCGAATCTTGGCCACTCGGTCGGCCTTGCGCTCGTCCTCGACCCCCGAGAGCAGGCGCTGCGCCCTGCGCTCCATCTGCTGCGCGGCCCTGGCCTTGGTGGCCTTGGCCCGCATCTTGTCGGCCTGGGTCTGCAGCGTGTTCGCCTGGCGTTCGGCGTTGGCCCGCTCGCGCTTGCGGCGGCGCTCGTCGGTCTCCCGCTGGGTGAGGTACTTCTTCCAGCCCACGTTGTACAGGTCGATCACGCCGCGGTTCGCGTCGAGGTGGAACACCCGGTTCACGACCGCGTCGAGCAGCCCCACGTCGTGGCTGATCACGATCAGGCCGCCCTGATGCGACTTCAGATAGTCGCGCAGCCACGTGATCGAGTCCGCGTCGAGGTGGTTGGTGGGCTCGTCGAGGAGCAGCGTGTCGGCGCCGGAGAACAGGATCCGGGCGAGCTCCACCCTGCGGCGCTGGCCGCCCGACAGCGTGCGCAGCGGCTGGCCGAGCACCCGCTCGGGCAGGCTGAGGCTGGAGGCGATGGAGGCGGCCTCCGCGTCGGCGGCGTACCCGCCGAGCACGTGCAGGCGGTCTTCGAGCCGGCCGTACCGGCGGACGGCCTTGTCGCGCTCGGCGCCCTCCGCGTTCGCCATGCGCTCCTCGGCCTGGCGCATCGCGCTCATCACCTCGTCCAGACCGCGCGCGGCGAGAATCCGATCGCGGGCGAGCACGTCGAGGTCGCCGGTGCGCGGGTCCTGCGGCAGGTACCCGACGGTGCCGGAGCGGGTCACGTCGCCCGCGGCGGGCAGGCCCTCTCCGGCGAGAACCTTGGTCAGAGTCGTCTTGCCGGCGCCGTTGCGGCCGACGAGGCCGACCCGGTCGCCGGGGTTGACGCGGAACGAGGCGCCATCGAGCAGCAGACGGGAACCGGCACGGAGTTCGATGCCACTGGCAGTGATCACTGTGGGAACTCTCCTGGGGGGCGGGCTGGGCGACTGCGGACGTCGAAAAGGGCGCCGCCCAGAGCCTCATGGCCCGGCCGCGCCCTCGGAGCGCCTGATCAGCTCGCACGCATGGGCCCCAGTCTACGGGACGCCACCCGTGATCATAACCAGTGGCGCGGGCCGCCGGGCGGCGCCGGACGTCCATGGACCCGGTCACGGCCCCCCGAGCCGCGTCATCTCCGGCGGACGGGGAATGTTCCCCGACGTGATCGGGGAGCACGTCCTCGTTGGATACGTCGACGATTCCGGGGGCCGCGAGGCGCTGGCACTCGCGAGAACGATCGCCGGGCTGACCGGCGCGCGACTCAGCGTCGCGACGGTCCATGCGCCCGGGCGGGCCGCATCGGGCATCGAGGCTCAGGCCACTCTCGCCCGCGCCGCCACGATCCTGGGCGACCTGCCGGCCGAACTGCTCGCCCAGGAGAGCAGGGGAGCCAGCCGCGGCCTTTCGGTGCTGGCGAGCAAGACCGGCGCCGATCTGATCGTCATCGGGTCCCCGGCCGGCGGCGCCCGCGGCCGGATCAACCTGGGCGGCACCGCGGACCACCTGCTGCATTCCTCGAACCAGGCCGTGATGCTCACCCCCGCGGGCCACGTGCCGCCCGAACTCCCCGAGCGGATCAGTGTCGCGTACGTGCGCCGGCCGCAGTGCGACGAGGCGGTGACGGCGGCGGCCGCGGCCGCCGCACGGCTGGGCGTGCCGCTCCGGCTGATCACTCTGGCGGTGGACGACGAGGACCGGGACGTGCTCCGCGACGACCTCGCTCTGGCGATGCGGCTGGCGAGCGACTCATCGGGCCTGGAGGCGGACGAGATCGAGGCGCGGATCGGCGAGGGGGACGACGTCGCGGGGGCCGTCTCGGACGTCGACTGGGACGAGAGCGACCTGCTGATCTGCGCCAGCAGCGAGGACGCACCGGTCCACCGCGTGTTCCTCGGCGAGACGGCGTACAAGGTGGTGCGCGCGGTCCCCTGCCCGGTCGTGGTCCTCCCCCGCGGCCGTACCTGAACGCCCTCATGGCCGCGGGGCCGGTGGAGGCTCCTCACGTGTGGCGTCACGGATCAGGGGAAGCGTGTACTGCGGGCGGGCCTGCGCGGTTTCCCCAGGTCCGCCCGCCATTCATGAGAGGACGGGGCCCATGGACAGCGAGGACCCGAAGGCGCTCCGCGAGGAACTGCGGGAGGTGGAGGCCGATCTCGCGGAACTGCGGCGTACGGTCGCGGAGCTGCGCCGGCAGGTCGGCGAACGCTGGCTCGACCCGACCGACCAGGTGGAGTACGGCGCCGTGATCGCGGCCGCCGACGAGCAGGAGGCGCTCGCCGAACAACTGGAGGCCAGGCGCGAGGAGCTGCTGCGACTGCTCGGCGAGAAGGATTGACCTCCGGCGTCCGGGCCGGAGCGGGGAGCCGTCATCCAGGGTCGACGATCCGCACGCGGACGGCGCGGAACCGCGGGGGCGTCTCCCTGAGCACGGCCAGCCGCGGGTCGGGCACGGCCAGGAACGGCCCCGTCTCCAGCGCGAACACCGCATCGAGTCGCGGGTCGGCGCGGAGCGCGTCGATCGCCCGCCGGTCGCCGCCGCACACGACGGCCTCCAGCCCACCGGCCTCCGGCGCCAGCACCCGGGCGGCGACGCGCGCGGCCTCCTGCAGCGCCTCGCGCGCCTGCTTGTCCCGGCGCCGGGCGAATCGCTGCTGCGACTGACCGCCCGCCGCGCTGCGGCCGTGGACGAGCCGCGCTCCGACTTTGGACCTGACGAGCCGGTGGCCCTCGAAGACGCCGCAGGCGTACCCTCCGAGGCGCACGAGCAGGACGCCCACCCGCCGGTCCCGCAACGCGTGCGCGGCCAGGTCGCCGTCGAGGGGCGGGAACGGCACGTGACACTCCGCGAGCGCTCCGTCGCCGCCGCGGAACCGTACGATCGCCGGTCCGGCGTCGGCGGAGCAGCCGCCGTGGCGGTCCCCAAAGCCGGTGAGCCACCGCGCGACGCGCTCTGGCGGGACCTCGACCCAGCGCCCTCCTCCGGCCGCAGGTCTCGGCTTTGCCATATCCGAACCCTAATCGACGATCCCGGTTCCCTTCGGGGCGGTTTGGCGTCAGGGGCCCGGTGGCAGGACTTCTGGCATGTGGATCGCTTCAGAACGACGGCGCGCACATCGATGGATCGTGCCTGCTTTCGCCGCGGCCGTGGGCGTGGCGGTCGGGGCCACCCTGGCCGTCCGCGGGGATCTGGAGACAGGCCTGGTGACACTGGCCGTGCTGCTCGGCTACGGCGTACTGCTGGCCTCCCGCGGTGGCGAGACGGCGGGCGGCGGCTCCAAGGCGCTCAGCGTCGGCCGCGGGTCCGAGAGCCATAGCCGAGCCGCCGCGGTGACCGGTGACGTGCTGATGGGCGTGATCGTGGCGGCGGTCCTGGTCCAGGCGCTGCGTGGCGCGGAGATCTGGGTGCTGGCCGGGCTGGCCGGCGTCGCGGGCGTGACCTATCTGCTCTCCATCGCGGCCCTCAGCTGGTACTAGGGGCTAGCCCGCGCTCTCACGCCGCTCGGCGCGCCGGACGGAGGTGAGGAACCTCTCCACTCCCTCGATGACGCGGGCGGCCCGGTAGGACGGGAAGATGTCGAACGCGTGCTGCGCGCCCTTCAACTCCGCGTACAGCACCGGGGCGGCCGACGCGTCCCTGAGCCGCTCGGCGAACGACCTCGCCTGGCTCGCCGGGACGAGGGTGTCCAGACTGCCGTGGATCACCAGGAAGGGTGGCGTCTCCGGGTTGATCCAGTGCATCGGCGACGCCTTGGCGTACGCCTCGAGCGCGTCGGCGCGCCGGACCCCCATGACCTGGCGCTCGAGGAACGACGCGAAGAACCGGGGCGCGTTGTCGAGGAGGGCGCCGAAGTCGTACACGCCGTAGAACGGCACCGCCGCCCGCATCGTCGTGTCGACGCCCTCGAAGCCCGGCTGGTACTCGGGGACGTTCGCGGTCAGCGCGACCAGCGCTGCGAGGTGGCCGCCGGCCGACCCGCCGGTCACGCACAGGAATCCGGGATCGGCGCCGTGTTCCCCGGCGTGCTCGCGGTACCACCTGACGGCGCGCTTGAGGTCGACGAGATGATCGGGGAACTTCGCGTCCGGGCTGAGCCGGTAGTCCACGTTGATGCCGACCCAGCCGTTGGCGGCGAGATGGCTCAGCAGCGGGATGCCCTGCTCGCGCTTGCTTCCGATCAGCCAGGCTCCGCCGTGCACCTGCATGATCCCCGGGCGCGGTCCGCCCGGCTCGGACGGTTTGTACACGTCGAGGCGCAGCCGGGGATCGTCCGCATAGACGATGTCGCGGACCCGTGTGACGCCCGGACGGCGGGTCATCAGGAACGGGAACACCACATGGCTGCGCGGGAAGGCCGGCGCCTGCTCGCCGGGGTCGAGGTCGAGGTCGGCGCTCCACTCGCGGATGGTCAGCGTCGTACGCCGCGCCCGGAGCATGGCGACCGCGAGCCCGGCCCATCCGGCCGCCGTCGCGGCGAGCCCGATCCCACCGGGCCACCCGCCGAGGCCGCCCGAGGCGGCGAGCAGCGCGGTGACGACGGCCTCGATCGCCAGCACCCAGGGGGCCAGCTCGATCGTCAGCCAGGCGGCGAAGAAGCTCCCGATCAGGAGCAGGGCCCCGCGCCGCGGCCGGAGGGCGTTGAGCGTGACCATCAGGGCGAGGGCCCCGGAGCCGAGCAGAACGTACGGCATCGTCCCTCCGGTCGCTAGTCGGCCTCCTCACCATCCACCAAGTAAGCGCTAGCCGACAACGTGACCGCCACCACACGCCTGGTCGGCGTCTCGGCGCCCGGCCCGGCGGACACGTCGATCGATTTGTACATATAGGTTTATAAGTCTAGGTTTACGAATTATGGCGGGAGACGAACCGGAGAACGAGCACGCGGCGTGCGATCTTCGCGTGGTGCTGGGCCGCATCGTACGGCGGCTCCGGCAGGCACACGAACCGGGCGAGCTGACGCTCTCGGAGGTGTCGGTGCTGTCACGGCTCGACCGGGACGGTCCGGCCACGCCGGGCGCACTCGCCGCCGGCGAGCGGGTACGCCCGCAGGCGATGGGCGCCACACTGGCAACGCTGGAGCAGCGTGGGCTGGTCACACGGATGCCGGACCCCGACGACGGGCGACGCGTGTCGATGTCGGCGACCGATGCCGGCCGGCGGATACTGCACGACCGGCGTTCGGCCAGCACGCGGCGGATCACGCGTGCGCTGGCCGAGGGGTTCAGCCCGGAGGAGCGGCGCTGCCTGGCCGAGGCCATCCCGCTGCTGGAACGACTCGCGGACCACCTGTGAGCCACCCGGACCGGTACAAGTGGATCGCGCTGTCCAACACGACGCTCGGCGTGCTGATGGCCTCGCTCGACGGCTCGATTGTGATCATCTCCCTACCGGCGATCTTCCGGGGCATCGGACTGGACCCGCTGGCCCCCGCCAACATCGGCTACCTGCTCTGGATGATCCTCGGCTACCTGCTGGTCTCGGCCGTGCTGGTGGTGGCGCTGGGCCGGCTGGGCGACATGTTCGGCCGGGTCCGGATGTACAACCTGGGCTTCGTGATCTTCAGCGTGGCGTCACTGGCTCTGTCGGTGGACCCGTTCCGAGGCGGTTCCGGAGCGCTCTGGCTGATCGGCTGGCGGGTCGTCCAGGGGATCGGCGGCGCCATGCTCACGGCCAACTCCGCCGCCATCCTCACCGACGCGTTCCCGCTCGAGCAGCGCGGCATGGCACTCGGCGTCAACCAGATCACCGCGCTCGCCGGGCAGTTCCTCGGCCTGGTCGTAGGCGGCCTGCTCGCCGAGATCGACTGGCGCGCGGTGTTCTGGGTGAGCGTGCCGATCGGCGTGCTGGGCACCATCTGGTCCTATCGCAGCCTGCGTGAGGTGGGGGCGCCGCGGGCGGCACGCATCGACTGGCTGGGAAATCTCACGTTCGTCACCGGAACCGCCGCCGTCCTCGCCGCGATCACCTACGGCATCCAGCCGTACGGGGGGCATCCCACCGGCTGGACCAGTCCCTGGGTCCTCGGCGGTGGGGCGTGCGGCGTCGCACTCCTCATGGCCTTCTGCATCGTGGAGACGCGCGTCGCCGAACCGATGCTGCGGCTGGGGCTGTTCCGGATCCGGGCGTTCGCGGCCGGCAACCTCGCCGCGCTGCTCACCGCGATCGCGCGCGGCGGCCTGCAGTTCATGCTGATCATCTGGCTGCAGGGGATCTGGCTGCCACTGCACGGCTACGACTACGAGCGCACCCCGCTGTGGGCGGGAATCTACATGCTCCCGCTGACCGCCGGCTTCCTGCTGGCCGGGCCGGTGTCGGGCTACCTGTCCGACCGCTTCGGCGCCCGGCTCTTCTCCACGGGAGGCCTCACCCTGGTCGCCGGTTCGTTTCTGGGACTGCTGGCACTGCCGGTCGACTTCTCCTATCCCGCCTTCGCCGCCTTGCTCTTCGTCAGCGGAGCCGGGCAAGGGATGTTCTCCGCACCGAACACTTCCGCGATCATGAGCAGCGTGCCCCGCGAGCAGCGTGGCGTCGCCTCGGGCATGCGCTCGACGTTCCAGAACTCCGGGAACGCGTTGTCGATCGGGGTGTTCTTCTCATTGATGATCGCTGGGCTGGCGGGTTCGCTGCCGCACACTCTGTCGGCCGGTCTGCGGGCGCAGGCCGTGCCCGCGGCGGACGCCGCGCACGTCGCCGGGCTGCCTCCGGTGAGCACGCTTTTCGCGGCCTTCCTGGGCGACAACCCGATCGGCCACCTCCTGGGGTCCAACGGTCTCCTGAACACCCTGCCTCCGCACAACCGCGAGGCCCTCACCGGGAAGTCGTTCTTCCCCCAACTTGTTTCCGGGCCGTTCCATCATGGCCTGGTACTCGTATTCACCGCCGCCGCGGCCATGGCCGCTATCGCCGCGCTGGGCTCGGCGATGCGGGGAACCCGTTATGTCCATATCGAGGAGAGAGAACATGACCGACGCCATCAGGGCCGAGACAGTGTCGATCAAGGGCCACGACGATGACGAGATAGAGGCGTACGCCGCCCGCCCGCTGCACGACGGGCCGCGCGGCGGCGTGGTGGTCATCCACCACATGCCCGGCTATGACCAGGCGACCAAGGAGATGGTGCGCACCTTCGCGGTCAACGGCTACGCCGCCGTCTGCCCGAACCTCTACGCGCGCGAGGCGCCCGGCGCCGATCCCGACGACGCGGCGGCGACCGTGCGAGCGGCGGGCGGCGTGCCGGACGACCGGCTGGTGGGCGACGTCGACGGCGCGGCCCGGTACCTGAACTCACTGGACGGCGCGAACGGCAAGATCGGCGTCATCGGTCACTGCTCGGGCGGCCGGCACGCCTTTCTGGCCGCCTGCTCACTGCGGCTGGACGCCGCGGTGGACTGCTATGGGGCGTTCGTCGTCAACGAGCCGCCGGCCGGGATGCCGGCCAGCATGAAGCCGATCCTCGGCCTGGCCCCCGAGTTGTCCTGCACGCTGCTCGGCCTGTTCGGCGCCGAGGACGGCTATCCGGCGCCCGAGGAGACCGCGGTGCTCTCCGCCGAGCTGGACCGGCTCGGCAAGGCCCACGAGTTCCACACCTACGACGGCGCCGGGCACGCCTTCTTCGCCGTCGACCGGCCCTCCTACCGCCCCGAGGCCGCGGTGGACGGCTGGCAGAAGATCTTCGACTTCTTCTCCCGCACCCTCAGCGCGTAAGGCGTCCCACCATGTGCACCTACCAGACCCACAAGATCGCCATCGACGGGAGCGGCAAGGCGCGGCAGGGCTGGATCAGCCTGACCGACGCGACCGTCTACGTCGACCATCCCGTCCACATGCAGCAGGAGCACACGGTCAACATCGACTTCCTGAACCCCGGGCAGGGGCCGTCCGCCCGGGTGGCGGTCGAACTGACCGAGGAAGCGGCACTCGCCCTCGCGGACGCTATCCACAGAGCCCTCGCGGCCGCGCCTCCCGGCCTCGCCGCGGCCATCCGCGGTGGCCAGAGCGTCCGGGCCGGGGTCGGCGGCTCCGTCTGAGGGGCGGCGGCGCACGCCACCACACCGACCAGTGGCCGGCGAGCTCCCGGCGTCCCGAATGGTGGCGTGAGACCGCATGACCGCATGATCGGGTGCCGCCCGGCGGCACCCGATCATGCGGTCTCACGCACGCTCAGACGTTGAACCCAAGAGCTCGCAGCTGCTCGCGGCCATCCTCGGTGATCTTGTCGGGACCCCACGGCGGCAGCCATACCCAGTTGATGGTGACCTTCTCGGCCAGGCCCTCCAGCGCGCTGTTCGTCTGGTCCTCGATGACGTCCGTCAGCGGGCAGGCGGCGCTGGTGAGCGTCATGTCGAGCGTGATGATGTTGTCGTCGCCGATGTTGACGCCGTACACCAGCCCCAGGTCGACCACATTGATGCCGAGCTCGGGGTCGACCACGTCCCTCATGGCCTCGAGGACCTCGTCCTCAGCGATCTTCGTCTCGCTCATGCCTGAGCCTCCATGGCTTTCGCGGTCGCGTCCTTCCACGCCATCCAGGCGAGCAGGGCGCACTTGATACGGGCGGGGTACTTCGACACGCCGGTGAAGGCGACGGCGTCCTCCAGCACGTCCTCGTCGGGCTCGGCCTTCCCCCGGGACTGCATCAGCTTCAGGAACTCGTCACCGGTGTTCATCGCCTCCTTGACCGGCCTGCCGATGATCAGGTCGGTCATGACGGACGCGCTGGCCTGGCTGATCGAGCAGCCCATCGCGTCGTAGGACACGTCGGCCACGTCGTCGCCGTCCAGCCGGACGCGCAGCGTCACCTCGTCGCCGCAGGTCGGGTTGACGTGATGCACCTCGGCGTCGTATGGCTCCCGGAGCCCCTTGTGATGCGGATTCCGGTAGTGGTCCAGGATGACGTCCTGGTACATCGACTCAAGCTGCATGCGTTTCCTTCCCTCCGACCGACTACGTGAACGTCAGGCCGGGCCGAAGAATTTCTGCGTCTGCCGTAGCCCCTCGACGAGCGCGTCGACCTCGTCATGGGTGTTGTAGAAGTACAGCGACGCGCGGGTACTCGCGGCGACGCCGAACCGGCGGTGCAGCGGGCGCGCACAGTGATGACCGGCCCGCACGGCCACGCCGTGGGCGTCCAGGACCTGACTCACGTCGTGCGGATGGATCTCCCGCCCGTCCGGGCCGTCCAGCACGAACGACAGGGCGGTGCCGCGGTCGTCGGCCTCGAGCGGCCCGAGGATCCGCAGGCCGTCCACGGTCTGGAGCTCCTTGAGGGAGTACGCCAGCAGCTCGTGCTCATACGCCTGGATCTGGTCGAGCCCGACGCCGGTGACGTAGTCGACCGCGGCGGACAGCCCGACGGCCTCGGCGATCGGCATCGTGCCGGCCTCGAACTTGTGCGGCGGCGGCGCGTACGTAGAGCGTTCCATCGACACGGTCTCGATCATCTCGCCACCACCGAGGAACGGCGGGAGCGCCTCGAGCAGCTCGCGTCGGCCCCACAGCACGCCGATGCCGGTCGGGCCGCACAGCTTGTGCGCGGTGAACCCGTAGAAGTCGGCACCGAGCTCCTGAACGTTCACCGGCATGTGCGGGACCGCCTGGGCGCCGTCGACGAGGACCAGCGCGCCGACCGCGTGGGCCTTCTCCGCCACCTCGCGGACCGGGTTGACGGTGCCGAGCACGTTCGACTGGTGGGCCAGCGCGACGATCTTCGTACGGTCCGTGATGAGCTCGTCGATGCCCTCGAGGTCGAGGCGGCCCTCGTCGGTCACACCGAACCAGCGCAGCGTCGCGCCGGTCCGCTGCGCCAGCAGCTGCCACGGCACGATGTTGGAGTGGTGCTCCATCTCGGTGATGACGATCTCGTCACCCGGGCCAACGCGGAACCGCTCGGCCTCGGGCCCGGCGAATGCCGCGTTGCCCATGGCGTAAGCGACGAGGTTGATCCCCTCCGAGATGTTCTTCGTGAAGATCACCTCGCATTCGTCCGCGGTGCCGATGAAGCCGCCGACCTTGATGCGCGCGCCCTCGTACGCCTCGGTCGCCTCCTCGCCCAGCTGGTGCGTCGCCCGGTGGATGTTGGCGTTGTGCCGGGCGTAGTAGTCCTCGATGGCGTCGATGACCTGGAGGGGCTTCTGCGAGGTGTTCGCGCTGTCGAGGTAGACCAGCGGCCGCCCTTCACGGACGGTACGCGTCAGGATCGGGAAGTCCTTGCGGATCTGTCCGACGTCGATGCTCACCCGGATGCGCCCGCCTTCACGAATCGCTCGTAACCCTCGTTCTCCAGCAGGTCGGCCAGCTCAGAACCGCCCTCTTCGACCACGCGGCCGGCCGAGAAGACGTGCACGAAGTCGGGCTTCACGTAGCGCAGGATCCGCGTGTAGTGCGTGATCAGCAGCACACCCGTCTCGCCGCCTTCGCGGAACCGGTTGACGCCCTGCGAGACGACCTTCAGCGCGTCGATGTCGAGGCCGGAGTCGGTCTCGTCGAGCACCGCCATCTTGGGCTTGAGCATCTCCAGCTGGAGGATCTCGTGGCGCTTCTTCTCACCGCCGGAGAAGCCCTCGTTGAGGTTGCGCTGGGCGAACGCCGGGTCGATCTGCAGCTCGGCCATCGCGCCGCGCATCTCCTTGGCGAAGTCGCGCAGCTTCGGCGCCTCGCCGCGCACGGCGGTGACCGCGGTGCGCAGGAAGTTCGACACCGACACGCCGGGCACCTCGACGGGGTACTGCATGGCGAGGAACAGCCCGGCGCGGGCGCGCTCGTCGATGGTCATGTCCAGGACGCTCTGACCGTCGAGCAGCACCTCGCCACTGGTGACGGTGTACTTGGGGTGACCCGCGATGGCGTAGGCGAGGGTGGATTTCCCGGAGCCGTTCGGCCCCATGAGCGCGTGGGTCTCACCAGCTCCCACGGTCAGGTCGACGCCCCGGAGGATCTCCTTGTCCTCGACGGAAACGTGCACGTCGCGAATCTCAAGCGTGGCCATATGTCTCAGGACTCCTTGAGCGACACGTAGACGTCGTCGCCCTCGATCTTCACTCGGTAGGTGGGAACCGGCTGGGTCGCCGGCGGGTTGGTCGGCTTGCCGGTGCGCAGGTCGAAGCACGAGCCGTGCAGCCAGCACTCGATGGTGTGGTCGTAGACCTCGCCCTCGCTGAGAGCGACCTCGGCGTGCGAGCAGACATCGCGCAGCGCGAAGACCTCCTCGCCGACGCGGGCGACCGCGACCGGAGTGCCGTCGATCTCGACTCCGAGAGCGCCCTCGTCGGGGATCTCGGACAATGAGCACACCCTTACGAAGCTCACTGGGCGCTCACTCGCCCGGTGAACGACACCGTGCGGCGGCGGACTCGCTCCGTGCTCACCGGCCGGCTCATCGCTCAAGCTCCTTGTCGATCGCGTCCCGGACCTGCTCGCGCAGCTCCGGAACGTCGATCTTCTCGACGAGCTGGCCGAGGAAGCCGCGCACGACCATGCGCCGTGCGACGTCGTGCGGGATCCCCCGCGCCTGGAGATAGAACAGGTGCTGGTCGTCGAGGCGGCCGGACGCCGAGGCATGCCCCGCGCCGGCGACCTCGCCGGTGAGGATCTCCAGGTTCGGCACCGAGTCGACCCGCGTGCCGTCGGTCAGCACCAGGTTGCGGTTCAGCTCGTAGGTGTCGGTGCCCTCGGCCTCGGCCCGGATGATCACATCGCCGATCCAGACGGCGTGCGCACCCTCGTCCTGCAGCGCCCCGCGGTAGTCCACACGGCTGCGGCAGCTGGGCTGAGTATGGTCGACCAGCAGCCGGTGCTCCAGGTGCTGGCCCTCGTCGACGAAGTACAGCCCATACAGCTCGGCGTCGCCGCCCGGGGCGTCATAGGCGACCGACGGAGCGATGCGTACGACCTCGCCGCCGAGACTGACGGTGAAGCTCTTGAACCGCGCGTCGCGCCCAAGCCTGGCGTGCTGATGCGACAGGTGCACGGCGTCGGACGCCCAGTTCTGCAGGCTGAAGACGGACAGGAACGCACCGTCGCCGACCACGAACTCAACGTTGTCGGCGTAGGTCGCCGAGCCGGTGTGGTCCAGCACGACCGTGGCCTGGGCGAACGGCTCGAGGATGACGGTGGTGTGACCGTAGGCCACACCACCCTCGCCGCGCAGCGACACGACGGTCGGCGCCGAGGCGACGACCTCCTTCGCGACGGTGATCACCGTCGCCTGGGTGAAGGAGGCGTACGCCTGCGCGCTCACGCGGTCCGCGGGGATGTAGGCCTTTCCGGGCCTCGTGTCCGCGCGTCCCACCGTCTCCACGGTGACCTCGGGCGGGGCGTCCACGTCGATGATCACCTTGCCGTCGGCGACGGCGTCCTTGTGCAGGTCGTGCAGGCGCCGCAGCGGGGTGAACCGCCACTCCTCCTCACGGCCGGCCGGCACCGGGAAGTCGGCGACGTCGTACGACGCCTTCTCGTGGAGGGTGCCCCGGGGACGCCCGGTGTCGGCACTGCGCGGCTTGGTCGTCTCCACCGCCATCAGCCGACGGCTCCTTCCATCTGCAGCTCGATGAGCCGGTTCAGCTCGAGGGCGTACTCCATCGGCAGCTCGCGCGCGATCGGCTCGACGAAGCCACGCACGATCATCGCCATCGCCTCGTCCTCGGTGAGCCCGCGGCTCATGAGGTAGAACAGCTGGTTCTCCGAGACCTTGGAGACGGTCGCCTCGTGGCCCATCTCAACGTCGTCCTCGCGGACGTCGACGTACGGGTAGGTGTCGGAGCGGCTGATCTGGTCGACGAGCAGCGCGTCGCACTTGACCGTGGACTTGGAGTGCTCGGCGCCCTCCTGCACATGGACCAGGCCGCGGTAGCTCGTGCGACCGCCGCCGCGCGCCACCGACTTGGAGATGATGGTGGAGGAGGTGTTGGGCGCGGCGTGCACCATCTTGGCGCCCGCGTCCTGGTGCTGGCCCTCACCGGCGAAGGCGATGGACAGCGTCTCACCCTTGGCATGCTCGCCCATGAGGTAGACGGCCGGGTACTTCATCGTGACCTTGGACCCGATGTTGCCGTCGACCCACTCCATGGTGGCGCCCTCATAGCAGACGGCGCGCTTGGTCACCAGGTTGTAGACGTTGTTCGACCAGTTCTGGATGGTCGTGTAACGACAGCGGGCGTCCTTCTTCACGATGATCTCGACGACCGCGGAGTGCAGCGAGTCGGACTTGTAGATCGGCGCGGTGCAGCCCTCGACGTAGTGCACGTAGGCGCCCTCGTCGACGATGATCAGGGTCCGCTCGAACTGGCCCATGTTCTCGGTGTTGATCCGG
>JAOPYL010000207.1 GCA_025964625.1 Actinoallomurus sp.
AGGCCGCGCACGCTGTCCGGCGGGCAGGCGCAGCGCGAGGCGCACGCCAGCCCCCTGGCCTTGAGGCCCCGGCAGCTGCTTCTCGACGAGCCGCTGTCCGCGCTGGACGCCCACACCCGGCTCGAGATCCGCGCCCGGCTGCGCCGCCATCTCGCCGACTTCGAGGGCGCGGTACTCCTCGTCACCCACGACCCGCTCGACGCGATGGCACTCGCCGACCGGCTCGTCGTGGTCGAGAACGGCCGCGTCGTACAGGAAGGCGCTCCGGCGCACGTGGCGCGGCATCCGCGGACGGACTACGTCGCCCGTCTCGTCGGCCTGAACCTCTACCGGGGAACGGCCGATGGTCACGTGGTCGCGTTCGGCGGCCTCACCCTCAACGTGGCCGAGTCCCTGGACGGCGAGGTCTTCCTCGCGTTCCCCCCGTCGGCGGTGGCGCTGTTCCGCACGCGTCCCGACGGCAGCCCCCGCAACCTCTGGCAGGCCACCATCGGCGGGATAGAGCCGCACGCGGACCAGGTACGCGTGCACCTCGACGGGCCGGTGCCCGCGGCCGCCGACGTCACTCCCGCCGCCCTCGCCGAACTCCGCCTGGCGGAGGGCGATTCGGTCTGGGCCGCCGTCAAGGCCACCGAGACGCACGCCTATCCGGCCTGACGGCGCGTTGCATCCGGGCATAGCGGACTAGCCGCCCTAAAATCGCGCGCATGCCGTATATCAAGCGCCTCGCCGCGATCGCGATGGCGACGCTGGTCCTGGCCGGGTGCGGCATCGCCTCCGGCGACGAGCGGATCACCATCGAGGTGCTGGCCGCCTCGTCCCTCACCGACGCTTTCGCCGAGCTCGGCACCGCTTACCAGGCCGCGCACAAGAACGTGACCGTGCGGTTCGAGTTCGCCGGCTCACAGGAACTGGCGGCGGACGTCGAGAACCGCGAGCCGGCCGACGTGCTGGCCACCGCGGACGGCACCTCGATGGACGGCGTCGCCCAGATGATCGCCGACCGGCGGCCCTTCGCCCGCAACTCGATGACGATCGCCGTCACACCGGGGAACCCCGAACGGATCCGGGGGCTTGCGGACCTCGCCGATCCGCGGCTGCGCGTGGTGCTGGGCGGCCCCACTGCGCCGGTGGGCCGGTACGCGGCGCAGGTGCTGGCCAAGGCGGGCGTGGCCGTCACGCCGAAGTCGGAGGAGGCCGACTCGCGCACGGTGCTCACCAGGATCCGTACCGGCGTGGCCGACGCCGGCCTCGTCTACGTCACCGACATGCGCTCGGCGGGCGTCTCGGCGAGCAGCGTGCCCATCCCCCTGCAGCAGAACGTCACCGCCACCTACTTCGCCGCGGCGGTCCGCCGCAGCGGCCAGGGCGCCGCCGCGAAGGCGTTCGTCACCTGGCTGAACTCACCGATGGCCAGAACGATCCTGCAGAAGTACGGTTTCCCGCCCGCGTGAGGGAGGCCCCGGGTCCACCGGCCTCCCGTGCGAGCCGGAGGCGCACACACCAGAGCCGTGCGCGGGTTCCCGGGACACGGTTCAGTATCTCCGGGCCGGGGGGACGGCACCGCCACCACCGGGTCCTCCGTGACGCGGTGGGACCTCGGCGAGCGCGTCGACGGCGTGGGCCAGTTCGCGCATCCCCGCCAGCGCGTCGGTCAGGGCGCGCTGGTGGCGCTCGTCGAGCATGCCGAGAGCCGCCTGGAGGATCTCGGTATTGGTGGCCTTCCATTCGTCCACGGCCCGTCGCCCGTCGGGAGTGAGGCTCAGGGCGACGGCACGTGCGTCTTCCGCGGCGTTCGTGCGGGCCACGAGGCCGCGGGCATGGAGGGCGTTGACGAGGGTCGTGACGGAGTTGGGAGCGAGCATGAGCTGCCGGGCGATCCGGCCAGGGCGGGCTCCGGGCTGTTCGGCCACGCACGCCAGCACTTCGAGTTGGGCGACGGACAGGGGATTGCCCGGGTCGGCGGCGCGGGCGGCACGGCGCATGGCGCGCCGCAGCCGGGCAACGATGTCGGCTAGCAGCACGCCGGTGTCCACCGATGCCGGACCGCGCTCGGCTCGGGAATCGGATGGCTGGTCTGTGGGGGCCATGCCGAGAATTGTCCCCCTAATCGGGAGGATAAGTGTGCTGCTAGGTCGTCTCCGGTGCATGCGGAGACCGGGCCGTCATCCCGGTGGCGGTCGCGAGGACGGCGACGACGGCGAGGGCGGCGAGGGCGGTCGCGGCTCCGCTTCGCCCCGGTCCCCCAGCGAGATGCAGGGCGAGGGTCACCACGGCGATGCCGAGGGCGGTGCCGGCGCCTCGTGTCATGTTCACCATGCCGCCGGCGGTGGCCGACACCCGCCTGGGGACGGCGGCCATGATGGCGGTGTTGTTCGCGGGTATGAACAGACCAAGACCGATCCCGAGGACACCCAGCAGGATCACGCTCACGGCGGAGTCGAGCGGGGTCAGGCCGAGCACGCCGGCCGCGAGCGCCGCGATGGCCCCACCGGCCAGGCACCGTCCCCGGTTGCCCAGCCGGCTGGGCAGCACCCGGTCGGCGGCGAGCGCGGCAAGAGCGAACCCCCCGGGCAGAGCGGTGAGGATGAGACCGGCGTGCGTCTCACCGATGCCACGGGACGTGAGGACCTGCGGGATGAGCGCCAGCGGCCCGAACAGGACGAGATAGCCGCACAGCGCCCCGAGTAGGCCGACCGACACCACGGGCGCGCGCAGCAGGGAGAGATCGACCAGCGGGCTGGACGCGCGCCGCTCTCGCATCCAGAAGCCGGCCATCGCCGCCACCGCCGCGACCACCAGCGCGATGACCGACCAGACCGGCAGGCCCAGGCCGGACGCTCCGGAGATCGCCACCAGCAGGGCGGTGCTCGCCGCGGCGAGCAGCAGGAGCCCGGCCCAGTCGAACGCGCCCGCGCCGGCGCGCTCACGAGTCCGGGGAAGCAGGTAACGCCCGACGACGATGGCCGCGCACCCGACGGGCACATTGACCCAGAACACCCACCGCCACCCGGCCGAGCCGACGAGCAGCCCCCCTGCGGTCGGCCCCAGCGCAAGACCCAGCGCCTGGGCGGCGGCCTGCATCCCCAGCGCCACCCGCATCCGCGCCCTGGGCACGCTCGTCACCACCAGCGCGACGCTGTTGGCCTGCAACATGGCCGCACCGGCCGCCTGCACCGCCCGGAAGACCACCAGCAGCCCCAGCGAGGGCGCCAATCCGCACGCCGCCGAAGCCACCGTGAAGACCACGAACCCGTACAGATAGACGAGCTTCCGGCCCGCCACGTCCGCCAGCCGTCCCGCTCCGGCGAGCAACCCGACCAGGGCCAGCAGGTAACCGAGGGACACCCACTGCACCGCCGCCAGTGAAGCGTGGAACTCCCGCTCCAGCGCGGGGAAGGCCAGGGTCACGATACTGGCGTCCAACTGCCCCATGAACGCGCCCACGCACACCGAACCAACCGCGAACCAAGGCGCGTACCGATGCTCCCGGACGACCCGGGGACGGGCCGGTTCGGTCAGCAACCTCATCATCCGTCAGATCCCTGATAGTTCTGTTTCAGAAGTATATAGAGGAGTCTATCGCCGCCGGACCCTGTATCGGCCGGTATCGCGCCCGGGCCGCGCCTGCGGACGTCACCCGGCGCGGGTCCGGGGGAACGGTGTCGCGGATGCGACGGCGGGTCGGAGTGCGCACGGGTCGGCGAGGACGGGACAATGGCGACCCCAGCGACACTTCCCCCCTTACGGAGTTCACCCTGTGGGCTTGGCCGACCTCGACACCGTCGACCTCGTGACCGGACCGCCCGGCGGCGACCAAGGGCTGTGGATCGTGACGGACGACTGGCCGCCGGCGCGCGAAGCGCTCGACTACGTGCAGCTCCTGGTCAAACTGGCCGGCGTCCTCGCGTACGCCGACCGGCTCGGCGAGGAGGGCCACCGCTCGACCGTCCTCCTGCACAGCGCCGGCGAGCCTCCGGTGAGTGCGCTGGAATTCCTGCGCGAACGCGGCATCGCGGCCATGGTCGGCAGCGGTGACGGCCCGCGCCCGGCCACCGGACGCCCCGCGGAGTACCCCAACCTGCACGACGGCTCGCCGGACCTGGAGGCACTCCAGGGCGCCAACGCCGCCCGCTTCGCCGATGAGCACGGTCTCGACGGATCCGTAGAGTCGCTGACGCTCGTCGATGACGTACTCGACGCGCGACGGCGGGCGCACGGCCTCGGTCCAGGTGACGAGGACGAGGACTTCGCGGACGGCGATCTCATCGTGCTGGCCGGAGCGTACGCGGGCGAGGTGCTGCGCCACCACACCCCCGAGGCGGCGTGGTGGCTGGGGCCGACCGGGAACTCCGGTCCGCTGCATCTGCGCGCGGGCCTCGGCCACGGCACCCGCGTCAACGCGCTCGGCAGAGTGCGGAGACACCTGCAGTACGGGGCCGGGGAGTCGGTGCACGGCCTGATCTCGACACTGCTGTCCCGTCTCAACAACTGAGGGGCGCCGGTTTTCCGATCCGCAGCGTGTCCTGTCGGCGCCTCTCCGTAGTCTCTGAGGGCTTGTTCAGCCCCCGACCATTGAAAGAGGAGGCGATACGATGGCCGCGATTCCGTCGCTGGAGGAGCGTGTATCGGCCGTGGAGGACACTTTGAGAGGTCTCATCACGTCCGTGCCACTGCCCGGCGCCCAGTTCAGGAACCTGCACAAGGACGTCGGCGTCGTCAAGCACGACACCGCTGTGCTCCGCCAGGGCATACTCGAGCTGAGTGTCGAGATGTCCGAGGTCCAGGCCACGCTCCAGGCCCACGACACCAAGTTCCACGAAGTCCAGGCCACGCTCCAGGCCCACGACACCAAATTCGACGAAGTCCAGGCCACGCTGGGAGACCACGGGCGGATGCTCGCCGAGTTCGGCGACACGCTCAAGGCCATCCTGGGCAGGCTGAGCGCCGGATAGCGAGAAGGGCGGTGCCGGGACCGCGGCCCGGCACCGCCCGCGCCTCACCGCGAGCCCGCGGAGCGGCGGCCTTCACGGCTCACAGACAGATGCGGCGCTCGCCGGCGCTGATGGGCAGGTCGTTGATGCTGGCGTACCGTCTCCGCATCAGGCCGTCCTCGTCGAACTCCCACTGCTCATTGCCGTAGGCGCGATACCACTGGCCCTCGGCGTCGTGGAACTCGTACTCGAAGCGCACGGAGATGCGGTTGCCGGTGTAGGACCACAGCTCCTTACGGAGGCGGTAGTCCAGCTCGCGCTCCCACTTACCGGTCAGGAACTCGATGATCTCTTCGCGGCCGTTGATGAACTGGTCGCGGTTGCGCCACTCGGAGTCCTCCGTGTAGGCGAGGGCGACCTTCTCGGGATCCCGGCTGTTCCAGGCGTCCTCGGCAAGCTGCACCTTGAGCCGGGCGGTCTCCTCGGTGAACGGCGGCAGAGGCGGGCGCTGGGTCATGACGATCTCCTCCTCAAACGGAGAACACTCGTTCTCCTCTCTCGGGCGGTACTGGGCTACAGCCCCAGGAGGGACTCGAGCCCGACCGTCAGGCCGGGGAACTCGCCGACACGGCGGACGCCGAGCAGCACGCCCGGGCTGAACGACTCCCGGCTCATCGAGTCGTGCCTGATCGTCAGGGTCTCGCCGTGTCCGCCCAGCAGCACCTCCTGGTGGGCTATGAGCCCCGCCAGGCGTATCGCATGAACGTGGACGCCGCCGACATCGGCGCCGCGGGCCCCGTCGAGGCCCGTGGTCGTCGCGTCCGGCGAGCCGCCGACTCCGGCCTTGTCCCGCGCCTCCGCGACGAGCTCCGCGGTACGACGGGAGGTGCCGCTCGGCGCGTCGGCCTTGTTCGGGTGATGCAGCTCGACGATCTCGACGGAGTCGAAGAACGGTGCGGCCTTCTGCGCGAAATGCATCATCAGCACGGCGCCGACGGCGAAGTTGGGCGCTATCAGCACGTTGACTCCGGGGCGCTCCGCCAGCCAGCCGCGCACGGTCTCGAGCTTCGTGTCGTCGAATCCGGTGGTGCCGACGACGGCGTGCACGCCGTGCTCGACGCACCACCGCAGGTTGTCCATGACGGCGTCGGGGTGGGTGAAGTCGATGGCGACCTGGGCCGCCGAGAGCGGCTCCCGCGAGTCGCCGGCGTCCACGGCTGCGACGAGCTCCAGGTCCTCTGCGGCCTCCACCGCCCGGCACAGCTCAGCGCCTACGCGCCCACGCGAGCCCAGCACCCCGACCTTGATCATGACTCCTCCTGCTCGTCCGGCGTCGCCGAGCCTATCGCCGGCCAGAACTCGGCCGGGACACGGGCACGAGAATCGGGGCGGCGGGTTCTCCGGGCGCTGACGGCCGGACGCCGTGACCACGCGGTCGCGTGGTCACGGCGCCGGAGTGCCTACAGCGTGAAGTCGCGGCCATCGAAGGGACCGATGACGCTGAGCGTCATCGGCCGGCCGAGGACCTCGCGGCCGATCTCGCGGACGTCGTCGAGGGTCACCGCCTCGACGCGGGCGAGGATGTCGTCCACGGAGAGCAGGCTGTCGTAGACCAGCTCGCTCTTGCCGATGCGGCTCATCCGCGACCCGGTGTCCTCCAGGCCCAGGACGAACGAACCCCGAAGCTGTCCCTTGCCGCGATCGAGCTCCTCCGCGGTGATGCCGTGCTCGGCCACCTTGGCGATCTCGTCGCGGCAGATCTCGAGGACCTCGTCGACCTTGGCGGGCAGACAGCCGGCGTACACCCCGAACGTCCCGGTGTCGGCGTACTGGGAGTTGTAGCTGTACACCGAGTAGGCCAGCCCGCGCTGCTCGCGGATCTCCTGGAACAGCCGCGATGACATGCCGCCACCGAGCGCCGCGTTGAGCACACCGAGGGCGAAGCGCCGCTCGTCGGTGCGCGTGATCCCCACGGTGCCCAGGATCAGGTTCGCCTGCTCGGTCGGCCGGTCGATCGACCGGACCCCAAGGTTGGGCACGGCCCCGGGACCGCCGATCCTCGGTGCGCTCGGTGCCCGGCCCGCCTCACCGCGCGAACCCTCGAACGCCGCCTCGACGAGTCGGACGACCTCGTCGTGGTCGATGTTCCCGGCCGCCGAGACGACGAGGTTGTGCGCGACGTAGCGCTCCCGGTAGTAGCGGGCGATGCGGTCCTGACCGAGCGCGCCGATGGACTCGACCGTGCCGAGAATCGGCCGGCCCAGCGGCGTGTCCCCGAACAGCGCCGCCGCGAACTCGTCGTGCACCGCGTCCGTCGGGTCGTCGTCGTGCATGGCGATCTCTTCGAGGATCACGCCGCGCTCGGCCTCGACGTCCTGGCTCTCGATGAGGGACGACGTCACCATGTCGGATACGACGTCGATGGCCAGCGGGAGATCGGAGTCGAGCACCCGCGCGTAGTAGCAGGTGTACTCCTTGCCGGTGAAGGCGTTCATCTCGCCGCCCGCCGCGTCCATCAGCGAGGACATCTCCAGGGCGGTGCGCTTCGGCGTGCCCTTGAACAGCAGGTGTTCGAGGAAGTGGCTCGCCCCGGCGTCCTCGATGGACTCATCGCGGGACCCCACACCGGCCCAGATGCCGAAGGCCACCGACCGGACGGTCGGCATGGTCTCGGTGACGATGCGCAGTCCCCCCGGCAGGACGGTGCGCCGCACCACCCCGGCGCCGTCGGCGCCGGGGTGGAGGGTGCAGGTCGTGCCGGGCTCCTGCTCTCGTGCGGGGACCGTCATGAGTTGCGGTCGCCGCTGTCGCCTCGGCCACCGGCACTGCGGGTGCGCCTGCGGCGCGGACGCTCGCCGCCCTCACCGCCCTCGCCGCCCTCGCGGCTCTCACGGTGCTCCGCGCGCTCGCCGCCACCCGAGGACGAGTCGCCCTCAGGGGACGAACCGGCTTCGGCGGCCTCGCGCTCCACGACCTCGACCGGCACGAGCGACAGCTTGCCGCGCGAATCGATCTCGGTGACCTCGACCTGGACCTTGTCGCCGACCTTCATCACGTCGTCGATGTTCTCGATCCGGGCTCCGCCATGTAGCTTGCGGATCTGCGAGACGTGCAGCAGACCGTCCTTGCCGGGCAGCAGCGACACGAAGGCGCCGAACGTCGTGGTCTTGACGACGGTGCCGAGGTAGCGCTCGCCGACCTCGGGCATGTGCGGGTTCGCGATCGAGTTGATCGCCTGGCGCGCGGCCTCCGCGGACGGGCCGTCGGTGGCGCCGACGTAGATCGTGCCGTCATCCTCGATCGAGATCTCGGCGCCGGTCTCGTCCTGGATCGAGTTGATCATCTTGCCCTTGGGACCGATGACCTCGCCGATCTTGTCGACCGGAACCTTGATCGTGATGATCCGCGGCGCGTTCGGGCTCATCTCGGCGGGTGCCTCAATGGCCTCCTGCATGACGTCGAGGATGGCCAGCCGGGCGCCCTTGGCCTGCTTGAGCGCGGTGGCCAGGACCGTCGCCGGGATGCCGTCGAGCTTGGTGTCGAGCTGGAGTGCCGTGATCAGATCACGAGTGCCCGCAACCTTGAAGTCCATGTCGCCGAAGGCGTCTTCGGCGCCGAGGATGTCGGTCAGCGTGACGTACTCGTCGCCCTCGTTGATGAGGCCCATGGCGATGCCGGCCACCATCTGCTTCAGCGGGACGCCGGCCGACAGCAGCGACATCGTGCTGGCGCAGACCGAGCCCATCGAGGTGGAGCCGTTGGAGCCGAGGGCCTCCGACACCTGACGAATGGCGTACGGGAACTCCTCGCGGGCGGGCAGCACCGGGAGCAGCGCGCGCTCGGCGAGGGCGCCGTGCCCGATCTCCCGCCGCTTCGGCGAGCCGACGCGGCCGGTCTCACCGGTGGAGTACGGCGGGAAGTTGTAGTTGTGCATGAAGCGCTTGGTGCGCTCGGGGTTGAGCGTGTCGATCATCTGTTCCATGCGGAGCATGTTCAGCGTCGTCACACCCATGATCTGCGTCTCGCCGCGCTCGAACAGCGCCGAGCCGTGCACCCGCGGCACCACGCCGACCTCGGCGGTCAGCTGGCGGATGTCCTTGACCCCGCGGCCGTCGATGCGGACCTGCTCCGCGATGACCCGCTCGCGCACGAGCTTCTTGGTCAGCGCGCGGAACGCGGCGCCGATCTCCTTCTCGCGGCCTTCGAAGTCGGGCCCGACCTTCTCGACGGCGAGGGCCTTGACCCGGTCGAGCTCGCTCTCACGCTCCTGCTTGGCGGCGATGGTCAGCGCCTGGGCCAGCTCGGTGCGGACCGCGGCCTCGACGGCGGCGTACACGTCGTCCTGGTAGTCCAGGAAGATCAGGTATTCGGCCGTCTCCTTGGGCGCCTGGGCGGCGAGCCGGCTCTGCGCCTGGCAGAGCACCTTGATGAACGGCTTGGCGGCCTCAAGCCCCTCGGCGACCGTGTCCTCGGTCGGCGCGACGGCACCGTCGGCGACCAGGTTCAGCGTGCGGGGCGTCGACTCGGCCTCGACCATCATGATCGCGACATCGCCGTCCTCGAGCACCCGGCCGGCGACGACCATGTCGAAGGTCGCCCGCTCGAGCTCGGAGTGCGTCGGGAAACCGACCCACTGGCCCTCGATGAGGGCGACCCGGACGCCGCCGATCGGACCGGAGAACGGCAGGCCGGCGAGCTGCGTGGACATCGACGCGGCGTTGATCGCGACGACGTCGTACAGGTGCTCCGGGTTGAGCGCCATGATCGTCTCGACGACCTGGATCTCGTTGCGCAGCCCCTTCTTGAACGAAGGACGCAGCGGGCGGTCGATCAGCCGGCAGGTGAGGATCGCGTCCTCGCTCGGCCGGCCCTCACGGCGGAAGAACGACCCGGGGATGCGCCCCGCGGCGTACATGCGCTCCTCGACGTCGACCGTCAGCGGGAAGAAGTCGAGGTTCTCCTTCGGCTTCTTGGACGCGGTGGTCGCGGACAGGACCATGGTGTCGTCGTCGAGGTAGACGACGGCGGACCCTGCCGCCTGGCGGGCGAGCCGTCCGGTCTCGAACCGGATCGTGCGTTGCCCGAATGAGCCGTTGTCGATGACGGCTTCGGCGATCTTCACACCATCCACGATGTGGACCCTCCTTGGCTTCAGTGGATGCCCGCATCCGTTTCCCGGAGGTGCAGCGCTCTCTGGAGAGGTGCCGGTCTTCGATCGAAGCCGTCGGATCCGTCCGGATCCGAGGGCCACTACCGAGGACCGGCCCCCGGCACACCAGGGCGGCGGTCGCGGGCTTTTGCAGTTATACGAAGAGAGGGAGCGGCGGTTGCCGCTCCCTCTCAGACGCTATCGGCGAAGGCCGAGACGCTCGATCAGCTGACGGTATCGGCTGATGTCCTTCTTCTGCAGGTACTTCAGGAGACGACGGCGACGGCCGACCATCAGCAGCAGACCACGACGACTGTGGTGGTCGTGCTTGTGGGTCTTGAGGTGCTCGGTGAGCTCGTTGATGCGCTTGGTGAGCATTGCCACCTGCACCTCCGGCGACCCGGTGTCGCCTTCGGTGGTGGCGTACTCATCAATGATCTGCTTCTTGGCGGCGGTGTCGAGCGACACGGCACTCCTTCTCGTCAGCGGGTACGCGGTAGTGAATTCGATACGTCCGGAAACCATGCGTACCCACAGTCTCCGGAGCGGAAGGGCCATGGCTCGATGAGCCATCGCGCGCCGCGCGGGCAGCCAGCTACTGCCGGTCACTTCCCAGCGGCAAATCACGGTACCACGTCAAGCCCGGGACCCCGTTATCCACTTGAACACCCGGCCTTGGCGAAGTGTTCCCTCAGGGCGTTCCGGCCGGCCGATGCCAGAGCCGCACCTCACCCCTGGATCAGTTCCCTGGTGCGGTCCACGTCGCGGCCCATCTGCTCGACGAGCGCCTCGACCGAGTCGAACCTGAGCGTGTCCCGCAGCCGGGCGATGAAGTCGACTCCCACGTGCTCGCCGTAGAGGTCGAGATCGTCGCGGTCGAGCGCGTACGCCTCGACGGTGCGCTCCCCGCCCTCGAACGTCGGGTTGGTGCCAATGGATATCGCCGCCGGCCAGCGGGCGTCCGGATAGCCCGCGGAGTCGTCGTTCCGGAGGGACGCGTAGCCGTCGCACAGCAGGTGGCCGGCGTACACACCGTCGCGGGGAATGGCGGTGTGCGGCAGCGTCTCGAGGTTGGCCGTCGGAAAGCCGAGATCCCGCCCGCGCCGCGCGCCGCGTACGACCACGCCCTCCACGCGGTGCGGCCGGCCCAGCAGCTGCGCCGCGCCCTCGACGTCGCCCGCCGCCAGGTGCTCGCGGATCGACGTGGAGGAGATCGGCTCGCCGTTCGCGACCAGCGGCACACCCTCGGCCTCGAAGTCGTACTTGTCCCCCAGCTCCTGCAGGAGCGCGACGTCGCCCCTGGCCCGATGTCCGAAGCGGAAGTCCTCTCCCACCACCACGTGGGAGGCGTGCAGCCGGTCGACGAGGACCGACTGGACGAACTCGTCGGAACCCATCCGGGAGAGTTCGAGTGTGAACGGCAGCATCATCACGGCGTCGGCGCCCAGCCCCGCGAGCAGCGCGGCCCGGCGTTTCGGCGAGCACAGCAACGGCGGATGCGAACCGGGCCGGACGACCTCGTCCGGATGCGGGTCGAAGGTGATGACCACGGTCGGCAACTCGAGGTCGCGGGCGAGTCCGGCGGCCCGGGCGACGATGCGCTGATGCCCACGGTGCACCCCGTCGAACACGCCGATGGTGACGACGCACCTGCCCCAGTCGCGTGGCACCTCGTCCAGGCCATGCCAACGTCGCACGTGTCCACCTCTCTCGCGGTGCTCCTAGCCTGCCATGCACCCCTCCGTGCCCATGACATCGGGCCGGTACGCGCGTGGTCGGGCCATGCGCGTCGTCTGGAGGCCGTTCCCGGCCATCGCCCTCGCGGCCGGAGTCGTGCTCACCGCGCTGAACGCGTGCGGGCCGACGCCTGCCCTGGTCACGGCTGCGGCCACGCTTCAAGGACCTGAGCTGAGTCGTAGGGCTGGAAGCGGACCTGCGGCCTTCCGCACGCGCATCGGGTGTAGGTCACAAGACCCTCGGAGGTCAGGTGCCGGGAGATGACCTCATAGAGGTCGGACTCGGGCCAGGAACAGGTCGGGCACTCAGTCACCGCATATCGCCAATGCCTACGTCAGCAGTAAGTCATTACGAGAGTAATACCATTACACTTAATCACATCGGGAAAGATGGGGCAATGCGGATTACTGGCTACAAGAGCCACGGCGTCGGTGCCGTGGCCGCCCTCGTCAACGCCGTGACCAGCGCTGATGGCGATGACGGCGACGACGCGCTGCGTGCGGTGCTCGCCGAGCACGGGTTCTTCGTCGAGGGCTTCACGCCGGCGACCGCCGCGGCACTGCGCCCGTGGGCGCGGACCCTCCGGTCGTTCTTCGAGGCGGAGGACCTCGACACCGCGGTGACGCTGCTCAACGGTCTGCTCACCGACGTGCCGATGCACCCGCAGCTGTCCGACCACGACCAGCTGGGCCTGCACATCCACCACGCACCGCCGGAGGTCGACCTCGCGCACCGATTCCGCGCGACCACGCTGATGAACCTGGCGGAGCTGCTCTGCGACCACGGCGTCGACCGGATCGGTGTCTGCGCCGCGGCCGGCTGTGACCGCGTCTACGCGGATGACTCACGCGGCGGACGGCGCCGGTTCTGCTCCGACGGCTGCGCCAACCGCACCAACGTCGCGGCGTTCCGCGCCCGCCGCCGCGCGCGGTGAGGCCGGAGCTCCTGGCCCGGCGGCTCAGGGGACGAAGACGGCCAGCGGTTTGGCCACGGGGCCGTGCTCCTCGACGAGTGCCAGCAGCGTGCCATCGGGGCCGAACACGCCGATCGGGCCCGGCCCGAGACCGGTCGCGCCCAGCCGCCCGCCGTGCGCGACCTTGCGAGCGTCTTCCTCCGTGACGTCGAGGCGCGGGAACGCCGCGGCCACCGCCTCGGCCATCGGCAGTACGGCCAGCTCCTCGGTGAGTTGCTCGATGGTCCGGGCCATGGGCAGGTCGTACGGGCCCACCCGGGTGCGCCGCAGGTAGGTCAGATGGCCTCCGACCCCCAGCCTGCCGCCCAGGTCCCGGGCCAGTCCGCGGATGTAGGTGCCGCTGGAGCAGGTGACCGTCGCCGTGACGTCGAGCAGGTCCCCCTCCCCGCGCAGCTCGCCGATCGTGAAGTCGTACACGGTGACCGGCCGGGGCTTGAGAGCGACCTCCTCACCGGCCCGTACCCGCTTGTACGCTCGCCGGCCGTCCACCTTGATCGCGCTGACCTGCGGCGGGATCTGCTCGATCGCCCCGGTCAGCTCGGTGACCACGGTGCGCAGGGCCTCCTCGGTCACCTCCGCCGCCGACGAGGTCGCGGTGACCTCGCCCTCGGCGTCGTCGGTGTTGGTGGACTGCCCGAGGCGTATGACGGCGTCGTAGGTCTTCTCGGTGAGCGCCAGGTGGCCGAGCAGCCGGGTGGCCTTCTCGATTCCGACGACGAGCACGCCCGTCGCCATGGGGTCGAGCGTCCCCGCGTGCCCGACCCTGCGCGTACCCGCCAGCCGGCGCAGCTTGCCCACGACATCGTGGGACGTCCAGCCGGCCGGCTTGTCGACGATGACAAGTCCGTTCATGTGCGCGCGGCGACCTCGATCTGGGCGAGGAGCTCGCGCAGCCGCGCGACGGTGGGTTCGACGTCACCGTGCAGGGTGAAGCCGGCCGCGGTGGGGTGACCGCCACCGCCGAGGGCCACGCACGCCATCCCGACGTCGACGTTCCCCTTCGACCGGGTGGACACCTGCCACGCGCCTCCGTCGTCCTCCTTGAAGACGACTGCGACCTCGGCCTCGTCGGTACGGCGTACGACGTCGATGACGCCTTCGAGCAGGTCATAGGGCAGGCCGTGGGCAGCGCGGTCGGTGCGCGTCACGGTCGTCCAGACCATGCCGAGGCCACCGGCGACATCCGTCTCGAGCCTGGCCCGGCCCAGCGCGGCGGCCAGCACGGGCAGGTAGCCGAAGGGCGCGCGGTCCCAGACCTCGCGGGCGACGCGCTCGGGCCGGATGCCGGTCGCCAGCAGCCGCCCGGCCAAGGCGTGGACCTCAGGGGTCGTCGCGGCGTATTTGAACGAGCCGGTGTCGGTGACCAGCCCGACGTATAGGTCGAGGGCGATGTCGTGGTCGAGAGGAATCCCGAGTCTGCGGATGAGCTCATCGGCGACCGCCGCGGTGGCCGCGGCGATCGGATCGACGAGATGCGTGGTGCCGAACCGCGTGTTGGACGAGTGGTGATCAAGGACGATCAGCTCCCGCGCCTTGCCCGCGT
>JAOPYL010000267.1 GCA_025964625.1 Actinoallomurus sp.
GGATGCGTCACGGTCGTCAGCAATGCCCGCGCCGGTGCCGGCGCGGCAGGCGTCGCCACAGACGACACCGATCCGGCCTGGACCGGCAGGAGATGTGTCACGGCAGCCTGTACCGGCCTTGAGAGGCCGGTCGCGGTGAGATGCGTGGCCTTGGGGGCCCGCGGTCCGACCGCACGGACCGAGGGCACTTCGGGGCGGGTCGCCGAAAGACCCGTCTCACGGGAAGTCGCCGAAGGACCCGTCGCCGGGGAGGCTGCACGCATGGCCGGTCCCGCGACCGTGGCAGCGTGCGCCGTGGCAGCGTGCGCCGTGGCAGGGAGCACGAGGGGGAGTCGCGCGGGGCGCGGGGGCTGATCCGCGTACGCCTGGGTGAGACCGCCGATCGCCCAGAACGCGACGGCCAAGCCTGCGCCGATGAGAAGCCGGCATACGGCACGCCAGGACAGGACGCGGTGCGAGAGACGAACCGCACGCCACGCAGCCGCGCGGGCGCTCCACCCCTGCGCCGCGCTCTCTGGCCACGTCGTTGTCCGGGGCGCTGACCGCAACCCCGGACAACGATCGTGTCGACCCATTCGCTCCGCCCCTGACAGCCGATGTCTGAGGGGACCTCTTCCCCTTTGGCCTCAAACCAATCCATTCAGGGTTCGAGCCGTCCTACCGTGGCCAATCGCACCAGCGTGTCCGGGAGGTCCTCCTCAGGGTGCGGTGTCCGGACCCAGTGCCCAGCCGATGACGTCGCCGCCGTCATCGCCGCCGTCATCGCCGCCGTCATCGCCGCCGACGCGGTCGTCCTTGTAGTCGCGGTCGAAGCGCTGATCATCGCCATTGTGGTGCACCGACGACGACGGCCGTCGGGTGTGCGTGCGCGGCCTGGATCCCCCGTGTTCCCTGGCCCTTGGTGGAGGCGCGGGCTTGGTGCGAACCTGTGCGGGTGCGGCGTGCTGTGCGGGTGCGGCGTGCTGTGCGGGTGCGACGTCATCGGTGTCCGCCGGCGGAGGCGCCGGCCTGAACTCCTCCGCGTCGGCGGGCGGCTGGACCGCCTCGGGCCCGGTCGTGGAGCCCGCGTCGTCTCTTCCCTTCCCGTGCGATGGATACGGCGGCCCGATCAACGTGACGGCCGGCCGTGGGCCGGCGTCCGAGCCGGGGCGGGTGGCCGCGTGGTCGTTCGCACCGGGCCGAGGCGCCGGTCTGGTCGCGTGTTCGTTGACCTTGCCGGCCAGCGCACGGACCCAGTGTGGCCACGGATGGTAGGCGGGCGCGCCCGGCCGGGCGGCTCCGGCGAACGCCCGGATCCTCCAGCCGGTCAGGGATCCGCGCTGGACCCGGGTGCCGGTGTGCGGCGCGTGCAGGAAGTGACCGCGGCCGACGTAGATTCCGACGTGGTGGTCGCCCGAGAAGAAGACGAGATCGCCGGGCTGCAGGTGTTTTAGGCCCACCTTCCTGCGGATAATCCGGTGTTGGAGATCGGCGCGGTGCGGCAGGCTGAGTCCGCCCTTTCGCCAGGCGGCCATCGCCAAACCGGAGCAGTCGTAGGTCCGGGGCCCGGCCCCGCCCCACTGGTAGGGCTTCCCGACCTGCCGGTAGGCGAACTTCACGGCTCTGCGGGCTCTTACGGTCTGGACCCGCACCCGGGCCAGGTAACGCTCATAAGAACGCAGTGTGCGCAGTTGCCTCTGCGTCGGTTCCGAGGACGTGAATTTCTGGGAGCGTGGCAGCGCGCGGGCCGACGCGGTGTACGGCGTGGATACGACCAGTACGGCGCTGATTCCCAGGACCGGATACCACAGTAAAGCAGGACGGGCCAATCTGGCCCAGAGACTCCAGGCTTGCGAGTCAGCCTGGCTCGTCGATTCCATCCGGTGGCCTCCAAAGGGTATGTGTGAGCCTTTCTTAGCATCAGCAGATACCCCCGGCACTGGGCAATGTATCATCGCCCTTTTCGGCGCAAGTCTCGCCTTCAGGATTTTGGCTGCCTGCCGATACTTAGAAGTAAAGCGGCTACCTGACGATCACCTTATAGACACCAAGATCACCGCACGAGATATACAAGGGAACGATGTAATTCCACGGCCGCAGTATCAGAATCAGTAGAACTGGACGGCATAGCCGCTTGCTACCGGATTCATAACATGTGAATATGAGACATCACGATTTCGCGCCGTCTGAGCCAGGCCGAAAGACCTGGCCGGACATCGCTGTCATCCCCGAGCAATTGCGGGACATTCGGCCGCCGGTCCGGGACAGCGGCTACGACGCCCCTCTCCACGACGGGGCAACGGGCCTGTGGGAGCCGCCACGAACCCGGGAGACCACAAACGGGCGGCCAACGCGATCCCCGTGGGAATGCGCGTTGGCCGCCCGTATATCGGCCCCCGTGGACGTGGTCGGACGATTCCGCCGTCACGTCGGCGCTTTCGTCTCCAGCGCACGGCGGGAGCGGTACCGCGGCATAAGGTGTTCGCCGCGTCGACGGTCCTGAACAGAATGGTGTCCGCCCGCCCGGCGCCCCCGGGCGGGCGGACAGATAGTGCAGTTGTCGCTGACGACCCGTCCGGTCGTCAGGTTCAGCCGAAAAGGCCGGCCTCGGTGTAGGCGGGCATCTCACTACGGTGGCCGAGGCCCCGGCCCACGGACGCCGTGCCCTCGCATGCCGCCGTGGCCACGCCGCCGAGCGCACCCGCGTTGCCGCAGAGGTTGATCGGACGCCGCACCGGCGCCTGGGCCTGGTAGCCGCTGATGACACCGAACTTGCCCGCAGCGTTCACGTCGGGCGCGGGAACGGCGATCGGAGCAGCCGGAGCCTCCGGCGCCTCGGCGATCGGAGCAGCCGGCATGTCAGCCGGCGCGGCGATTGGCGCGACCGGAGCACCCGGAGCACCGATCGACGCCGGAGCGCCGGCCGGAGCCGCCGGTGCCGCGGCGGGAGCCGCTGCCGCGGGAGCGGCGAACGAGGCCGGTGCCACCGCGGGAGCGGCCGGAGCGGCGTAGTCGTCCGCGGCGCTGGCCCGGCCCTTGCAGGCGGCCGTACCGACGCCCTCTGCCGCCGACAGGGCGTTGCCGCAGATGTTGACGGAATCGCCCATCGGCGCGCTGCTCTGGTTCGAAGGCCCAAAGGCCGGTCCGTCGGTGTCGTTGTCCCTGTAGGCGACGCGCGCTCCGGGGAGCCAGCTACCGGACAAGGCGCTCCCCCCGGTCACCTGATTGCCCACATTCAGCGCGCTGACGGGAATGGAGACCGGCGCGTGGAGTTGGGTGGCGCCGAGGAGGCCGCCGTTGCCGCTCGCGGAGTCGGCGTTGGCGATGCCGGTGCCCGCCGCGGTGATAGCGGCCGCGACGAGGGCTGCACGGGCAGCACGAACGGTCCATTTACGCATTTTTCCCCCAAGGGTGTTGGTGTTTTCACTGGTAGTACGGGAGGTTCTCGCCTGAGCTGTTCAGCGACTCTCTGTCCGTGCTCAGCGCAGGCGTTCAACCGGCGATGTGGATCACCGCTCGGAGTTCGTGTGGAGAGCGTGCATAGGCAAGGACGAACGACTCTTGTCCCTGTTCGCGGCCGAATCAGCCGGTCACGCGTGCTCTGAGAAGCCGGCTACTGGCCGAGAAGCCAGCTACCGGACAGGGCGCTACCCCCGCCCACCTGATTGCCCACATCCAGGATGCTGACGGGAATGGAGACCGGTAGGTGGACTTGAGTGGCGCCGAGGAGGCCGCCGTTGCCGCTCGCGGAGTCGTCGGCGTTGGCGATACCCGTGCCGCCCGCGGTGATAGCGGCCGCGACGAGGGCTGCACGGGCAGCACGAACGGTCCATTTACGCATTTTTCCCCCAAGGGTGTTGGTGTTTTCACTGGTAGATACGAGAGGTTCTCGCCTGAGCTGTTCAGCGACTCTCTGTCCGTGCTCAGCGCAGGCGTTCAACCGGCGATGTGGATCACCGCTCGGAGTTCGTGTGGAGAGCGTGCATATTGGCCGGTACCCGAATGTTCGGAGACCGGTGCCTTGCTCCCGTCCGGCACTCGCACACCGGAAAGCTGCTGATAGATCGGGGCACCGAGCAGAGTCGGCCTTCGCAGGTCGGCCCCGGCAGGCGGCCGGAGGGACTGCTGAGCCGGAGATGCGAACGTGCTGCGCGGCCCGGCGGCCAGGGTCGGACCCGTCGGGCCGTGTGGCCCGCTGGCCGCCGCTTTGAGAGTTACATCAGTGGCGCGCGCGAACGATCCGAATACCGCACAAATCGCTACGACAATCGTAGTGATCAAAGTAAAAACAAGGAGGCTTTGGCGGCGAATGGCGTTGACGACAAGTGGCATCGTTCGCGCCTTCAGCTTTTGCCGCTTCACACACCCTCCAAGTGGCCGGTGATCTCAGAAACGCCTACCTCGGTGCTGACAGAAAGCAAGGCTAACACCACGCTCCGCGACCGCCGTTGGACCTGAACGATGCACGTAAAGCAGGCTCTGACCGCACGCGGTGTTTAAAAAAAGCATGTACGGCGTGATCCATGCGCCCGCCACCCGGAGCAAACGGCGAGCAATGGCACATCCGATCCGGGGTTGCAATTTTTGAAGATCTCATTACTCACCGACTCGGCGTCGCCAGAGAGCCATGCGCCGGCCGGTCGTTATCCGGCACGTAAATACTCCGGCGCAAGCGGCGGCGTAATTCGCTAATGCTGCTAAAGACGGAAAAGAGCGCCATGGCGGCCTCGGGCGGGTTGCCGCGGCAATCCGCGGGCGTACTGATGCCTGTGCTTACGCCCATGCGGGACTGGGCCGGCCGGAGATGCCACTGGAGGCCCTACTGCAGGGCCTGGCCGAGGGGCAGGCCGCGTACGGCATCGAATGCCGGGTGATCCTCCAGCCGCGCGGAGCGGCTGGGGCACGGGATCCGGGTGCTGGACGACCCCGATCTCGTCGCCGAGGTCCGGGATCGGGCCATCCCGCTGGAGGTCTGCCCGTCATCGAACGTCGCTCTCGGGCTCGCGGGATCCTTCCGGAGCATCCACTGCCCAGACTCCGTGACGCCGGGCTGGTCGTCACCGTCAACACCGACATCCCGTCGATCGCCGGGACCTCGCTGACGGAGGAGTACGCCGCATCCGGGACGCCTTCGGCTACGACGACGCGGTTCTCGCGGAGCTGTCCCGGGCGACGATCGACGCCTCCTTCGCGCCCGCGGCTACCAAGGAGCGGTTGCGCCGGGGAACGGACTCATGGCTTACCGCGTTCACCAAGTGAAAAGACTTAACCACTACATGCCATTTGATGTTCATACCTTGACCGAGTCCCTGGCTCGTGGGACACGGTCGGAGGCCGAACCGCTGTTCGCCTGATCCCGCCGCGACAGCGTGACCCGCCGGGCCGGTTTGGCTCCGCGGAGGCGCGGGTAGAAACCGCACTCCAGCCCTCTTCCGAACGACCTGTGCGCAGGTCAGAGCGTCGGTGCCGGGCTTGCGGCAGACGCGCCCGCCGGTGGGCGCCCGAGAGCCCTCCTGGACGAGGCCACCCGTTCTGGCGTGGGTCCGGTGAGGAACAGCCGTGGACTACCAGCAGTTCATCCAGATCACGCAACGTAATGCCGGTCTCAGTGCCGAGGCGGCCGAGCGCGCCGCGCAGGCGGCGCTGACCACGCTGGCCGAGCGGCTGTCGAAGGGCGAGGCCCGCGATCTCCTCGAACAGCTGCCCGCGGAGATGAAGCCGTGGGTCTACACCGAAAGTGACGCCGAACGCTTCGATTTCGACGAGTACCTGCGCCGCGTGGCCGAGCGCGAGGGGGTGGACGTACGGACCGCCGAGCGGCATGCCCGCGCCGTCTTCTTCGCGTTGGGGCAGGCGGTGAGCGCCGAGGAGATCGCCGACGTCGCAGCGGAGCTGCCCCAGGACTTCGAGCCGCTGATCGCGGAGGCCCAGCGGCGATACTTCGAGGTCTTTCCGGCCGAGGAGTTCCTGACCAGGGTGGCGGAGCGGACCGGCCTCGACGGTGACGGCGCCTACCTGGCGACCAATGCGGTGCTGGAGACGCTCGCGGAGCGGATCGCCGGCGGAGAGGTCGACGATCTGATCCCTCAGCTTCCCATCGAGCTGCACGAGCCGCTGAGGCGGGGCAAGGCCCGGAGCGGGGGTACGGCCAGGCGGATGACACTGGACACGTTCCTGGACCGGATCGCCGAACGCGAGAGTGTGGACCCGTTCCAGGCGAGTGAGCACGCCCGTGCGGTCCTCGCCACCCTGCGCGAAGCGATCAGCGTCAAGGAGTTCTTCGACGTCACCGCGCAGCTGCCGCCCGACTACCAGGTACTGCTGCCCGCGCCGTGAGTCTGACGACGACCGGCGGTGATCTGCGCGCCGGTCAGCGGATGGGCGGACTGTCCGGCCTGTGCGGACTGTTCCGGCGGAGAAGCCGGTACGGCGTGCGGCAGACGTCTGAGGCGGGCCTCGACGGAGTCCAGCCAGCGGACGACCGACTCGAGGCGGAAGAGCTCGGCGTCGGCGACCAGCAGGAGGCCCAGGTCGTCGTCGGCCGCGTCTCGCTTGAGCCGCGTGTAGCGCTGCGTCGTCTCGACCAGGTGCCGGCGATGCGCCTGCAGCACCTCGGACATGTCGACCCCCGGCACCCGTAGCGCCACCAGGATCTTGATCACCAGCTCGTCGCGCGGGGGCGCGTCGCCGGCGGGAGGCGTACGGAGCCAGGCGGCGAGCTCTTCGGTGCCCGCCTCGGTGATCCGCAGGCTCTTCTGCGGCCCCGGCTCATCGCCGCCGTCCGACTCGACGAGTCCGTCGCGTTCGAGTCGCTGCACCGTTGTGTACACCTGACCGACGTTGAGCGGCCAGACCTCCCCGGTCCGCGCCTCGAACTCCTGGCGCAACCGCAGTCCGTACTTCGGGCCCTCGCTCAGCAACGCGAGCAGGGCGTGTCGCACGCTCATCGGCTCCTCCCGGCTACCGACATACTCAGTACTATACTGAGTATGTCGGTAGCCGGGAGGCCGACGGCGCACGTGTGGTCCCCCGATCGTCGACGCCGGGGTCGGCACACTGACGCCTTGGCGCCTCAGCCCGCCTTGCTCTCCCGGATCGCGGCCGCCACGTCGTCCAACGCCGCCGCCACGGCGAGCGTGGCCTCGGCCTGCGCGGCCGCCAGTTTCTCGTGTGTCATCCTCGGATCCAGGGTGAGCGCCTCGGTGACGAACAGACGCGCCGCGCCCACATGATCATCAACTTTTTCCATGCCTGGACGCTATGCGGCCCCGCCCCGCCCGACATCCCCCAACCGGGTAGTGGGCGGACCGGCTCGCTGATCTGCGTCTTAGGGGTGTCCCCGGTTATCGCCTGGACCCGGCTCCTGGTAGACGGGGTGCATGGAGTGGGGCATTCGCGGCGTTCCACGGCCCGGCAGCCGGGCGGCTGCCAACCCGCTGCTGTACGTGGACATCGATGGTGTGCTGAATCCCCGGTCCCCCCGGCATCCGCACCACTTCGCCGAGCACACGGTCGGCGCGGCCACCGTAAAGGTGTCCTCTCAGCACGGCGACTGGCTGAGAGAGCTCGCCGACCACTACGAACTCGTGTGGGC